>DHZF01000080.1 GCA_002414505.1 Hyphomonas sp. UBA5111
AGCCGCGTCGACAGGCCAAACCCATGGATCAGGCCGAACAGCACAACCATGAACAAGAGATTGGGTGACTTTGTCCCGAAGACTTTCGGGAAACCGTCAAGGTTTTCAAACCCCTTGTAGATGACTGTCAGGGCAATGATCGCATCGATAAAGAAGTAATTGGCCGTAATGCCCAGATATGTGGCGGTAATCAGTGTGATTGTATGGCCGATCGTGAATGCTGTCACGAAGCGGAGAATTGACGAGAAACTTGTCAGGAAAAACATTACCCCGAACAAAAAGAGCAGATGATCATACCCGGTGATCATGTGTTCGGCGCCCAGGATGAGATATTGCAGATCTCCCCCTTCCAGCATTCTGCGTCGTGCTTCCTCCGAAATACCATGCGCATAGGCGACAGGTGAAAGCAGGACCAACGATGCGATGAGCGCGGCAACTGCCTTCATTCGCGTGAACAACATCTCTAACTCCAATATGATGTGTATTGCATGGGGTGGCGAATTGCCGGCTTGAGGCAGGGGGGACTCCTCCTCAAGCCGGCAACCGCCTGAGCACTTAGTCCAGAACCCAGGTTGCACGGGCGTAGAAATATCGCCCAAGCAAGGAATAGGTCATGGTATCGGTATTGCCGTCCGACCAGGAACTGACGTAGGGGGCCTTCTTGTCGAACAGATTGTCAACACCCGCGCTCAATTTCAGATTTTCTGTAAGCTGATATCCACCTTGGACATTGTGGTAGACGACAGCATCAATGTCAGTGCCGACGGCACCGGGCGCGCCATAGTAGTCCGTCGCCGAACCAATCATCTGCGCATTGTAGGTTCCGTTCCACGGGCCGGAACTGGCCGACCAGGATCCTGTCGCACGCCAGGACGGATAGCCACCATCACAACAGCCTACACCGCCATCATACACGAAGGGCGTGTCCCCATCGAATGCGGTCACTTCGTACTTCATCAGATGTGTGGCTTGAACTTCCACGGAGTGCTTGATGTTGCCAGTCGCAAAATCATAGGTGGCACTAATATCGATGCCCTGCATGACTTCGTCACCCGTATTGGCGCTTTGCGCAGACAGGAAATCAATATCTCCGGTCAGGGCATTGCGGGTATGGTGAGATGGCCCACAGAACGGATGGGACAGGCCGGCTGACGTATAGCAGGACGCAAGTTTTGTGGATCCTGATGTCTGCCGAATGGCATCCTGAATATCGATATCGAAGTAATCGAGCGTGATGGACAGTCCCGGAACAAAACTTGGCTGGTATACAGCGCCAACCGTGAATGTGGCGGCGTCCTCGGGTTCAAGGTTCGGATTGCCCCCTTGGTCGGTCAGAATGGCTGACCCGAGCTGGGTGTAGCCAACCGGCACGCCGGCAGCCTGACAGTTCTGATAGACCGTACTGGACGGATCCATCGTCGCCCAGCTGGAACACGGATCAGTTGTCGGGATCTGTCCTTCGCTCACGCCGGAGAAAAGCTCCGTGACACTTGGGACCCGAAACGCTGTCGAATAGGTACCGCGAAGCTTGAAGTCCTGCACCAGCTGCCAGTTCAGTCCGACCTTGTAGTTTTCATCCGAACCGAACAGATCATAATCGGAATACCGCACTGCCAGATCAAGATCGACGGCCTTGGCGAGCGGAAGGTCGCGCACCAGAGGTACATTGACCTCTGCATAGAGCTCCTGGGCTTCGATCGAGCCGCTGACCGGGTCCTGCGCATTGCCGAGCGCATCCCCCGCGACAAGCAGGGAATCCGGCTCAAGCCAACCCTTGTCTTCACGATACTCGAACCCCGCAGCGAAACCCACAGGTCCGGCAGGCAGGTCAAACAGCGCGCCCGAGATATTGCCGGTGAGGCTGATCTGCTCATTCCCGCCGGTGTCGCGCTGGTTGATCAGGATATAGTCTCCCACAGCCGATGTCAGGTCGCCCTCACCAAGAATATCCGCACAAGGAATGCCATTCATTCCACATAGCGTGGGATCCAGCGTCTCGGCCAGGCGGCGTGTATTGATATTGTTCTTCAACGCATCAACAGCAGTGTTCCGGCCCCAGTTGAGAGACAGGTCGTAATTCCAGCCATCCCACAAATCGCCCTCGACACCGGCGACGAGTCTCCAAGTTGAAACGTCCTGCTCGAACTGTCTGGAACCGAATTCGGCGGTCCGGCGACGCAGGAGAATGACGTCTTCACCGGTCGGATTTGTCGGATGCGATGCATCAAACGAAATATTGCTCAAGGTTGCGGGTGATCCGGGCTGGTTCGATGTACGCCAGTTGAACAAGGCTTCACTGAAAAACCGCATCGAATCGGTGATGTCATACTTTCCGATGGCCGCAAAGCTGACGCGTTCGACAGGATTCGAAGCGTTGAAGAAGGGATTGGAATTGAACCCATGCGCGGCAAGGCTGAAAGGCTCATAGGCGTCGCCGCCAATGAAATTGATCTGATCGCCATTCGGCAACACGGCCCGGCCACCCGCCGTGCTCGAACTTCCAGATGTGCATTCGAGATCCCCGTCCCCATCAAGGTCCGCCAGCGCACAGGGCGCTCGGACATCCAGGGGCGCGGCAAGATTGTTCTGGTAGCTTGCATTGAACATCAGGCTGCCGCGATCATTGACGACCCCCCATGTCATGTCGACCAGATATTCTTCAGCGTCTCCCTCATCGGAAACACCAAATTTGGTGTCGAGCCTGAAGCCCTCATAGTCTTCCTTGGTGATGAGGTTCACGACGCCAGACACGGCGTCGGCGCCATACACGGCGGATGCCCCGTCTTTCAGAACCTCGACGCGCTGGAGGAGCGAAACCGGGATCATGTTGAGATCGACCGAGCTGTTGGCGCCGGAACCACCCGCGACCACCCGCCGTCCATTCAGCAGTACAAGCGTCCGGTTAGGTCCGAGACCGCGCAGATTGACCTGCGCCGTTCCCCAGCCTCCCGACACCCAGTAGGCAGCATTGGAATTGCCGGCAAAACCCGCCGAAAATGACTGGGTCTGCAGCAGCTCTTCTACATTTGTGATACCGGTTGCGTATATTTCCTGATCATCAAGAACAGCCAGTGGTCCCACACTTGTCAGGTCGCTACGTTGGATACGGCTCCCCGTGACCACCACTTTTTCCTGGGTCGCGACCTCCTCCTGGCTGGCAGGGACCGTGTCGACCTCCTGCCCGGATGCGGCCGCCGCGACGATGAACGAGACGCCCAAAGTCATTGCTGTTGTCACCATGAGCTTGTTTGCAAACCCCTTGGCACTCCCCGAACCATTCACTTTCATTTCACCACTCCTATGGTTGCATACATTGCTACCCGAGCAGTCTCGGGACCAATGACAGTTAGACTAAAAACGAGGCGCTCCATCGATCTTCGGCGCCATCGCCAAGGATCCGATCAACCTCGAACAAAAAACCGACTGTCGATCGGTTTTTTGCATAAATTGCAGGCGCAGAAAGCCCCCAGCACCCCATCACCCTTGGATTGACTCTGCAGTCCGCTGATGAATTCGTTCGACTCAACTGGCACTCCCCCTCGGCAAGCGTGCTGAACTCCGCTGTATTCAGTCTGTTAGCCACAAACGTACCCGTTCGATAGCTTCATTCCAGCACCAACACCACCTTCAAAACTTGGCAAGACGCCTTTCGAAGACCCTCATTGTTATTGTCAAAAAAAGCAGCGTCAAGATTTTTTTGACCGAGCTTTTGATATTATGCGTGCACATAACAAATTTTAGGCACGATCTGAAAACACCCTGAACCTCCGAACTGATCGATAAGTGCTGGACTGCGGCCTGGCTGAGGAGGTCGATGCAGGGGCCTGGGAACTTCGCCTGAAAACGCGGCGGCGCCCTCGGCGCGTCACCTGAACGCAAACTTCAGGACCTGTTCGAGACCATGATGAACAGGTTCGGCAACGATGAATGATATGATGACCGCATAGCAGATCAACCGCTCGACGAGCACTGTCCCGCTGTCGTACACCGGCAAGGGAGATTGAACGAGCCAGGCGATCCGACGCTCCAGGGATTGCCCGAACACCGAAAAGGCGGACAAGTATGCCGCTTCCGGCTCGCATGAGTGTCTTTGCTGCCGCAGCCGGCCCAGCCTGATCAGGGCCTCTGCCACAGCCAGGCTATCGCCGCACTTGGTGGCGGCATACCGATCGCATTCATACTCTACAGCGATCAGAAATTCTGCCGCCAGCCCACGCCGAGCCTCTGGAAAGAACGGCAAGGTCAGCACCTGGAGCGCGAACAGCGACAGGGCATCGGCGCGCCGCGCATGCGCCTGCTCATGATCCAGGACGATCCGGACCTGCGCAGGAGCAAGGCTCCTGAGTAAGCCCTCGCTTACGAAAATCCGCCGCCGTACTATGCCAACGCAAAATGCGGAAATGGTCCGGGATTTGACAACCCAGGCTCCCAGTTCCGGATCATACCGGCTCCAGGTTTCCAGATCTCGAATGACTCGGCCATGCAGGCGCATGCGGTGCACAAAAACAAGGACAATTGGCATCGTAAGAAGCGCCAGCACGGCCAGAAAACCGAGAACAGCGAGCCGCGTCAGCAACATCGGCTCATGTGGGCGGCAAGAGGTCACCATCATTTCGTAATGACAATGCGTGGGCACACTGTTGAACCCGGCAGATGTCGGCACCGCCGCGCAAGAGACAAACAGGGCCAGGCTGACCACGAAGGGGACCGACGCATAGCCGAAGATCGCGCGCCCATATTGTCGGGGACTGAGCTGGGAAAGATGCCGGTGAAACCGGGGCCATACGGCGCTTTGGACGGCGCCGATGATGAGCGCGGCAAGCAAGGCCGCAAAAAACGCGATCCCGAGATTGGTCAAGAAGGCGGCATTACCCATCATCTTCTCCTCGCTTTGTGGCGTTCTGCTCCTGTCGCTTCTCCTTGATCAGGCGTTCGAGCGTATCAAGCGCAGCACTGTCGGACTCTGCCGCATGGTCGAGAAATGCCAGCAGATAGTCATCGCGGGAATTCTCGAACAAAGTCTTCAGAACATCATCCATCACACGGGTGACGACTTGAGACTGGCTTACGGACGCCTCGTAGAGGAAAGCATGGCTAACCTTGTGACGCGACAGCAATCCCTTTTTGTAGAGACGGTCCATCGCCGACTGGAATGTGTTGCAGGACTGCCCGCCCTTGCGCCCCAGATCATGATGCACAGTCTTGACCTCGGCCGGTCCGCGCTTCCAGAGATATTGCAGAATGGATATCTCAAGAGGGCCTAGGGCAATTTTGCGGGTACGCACCGACATTGAGGGGTCCTTCTGGCCTGGGATGTGTATTCGATTTGGCGTCAGCCTAGAGAGGTCTCGACAAACCCGCAATGGTCACATGCCGACTCGCCGCCCTCGCTTTGCCCAGGCTGGATCGTCGCGCGTGCAGATGCCGGGATTTTGATCATTTCCTGCAACAAAACCGGCCAGAGCATGCCCCGCTTCCCCGATGCCGGGCCCGCAAGCGCTAAAGACGCGAATACAATTGATACCCTTCGCGATAGAAAAGCTTCATCGTCGTGACAAATTCCCCCGCGAGCGACGTGGTACGGTCGATGACAAAAAGCGCATCCCCCTCCTTGCACTCCAGCGCGCTTGCGACATCCTTGCCAGCCGCGACGGCACTGAACGACACATCGCCACTGGAAAACGGAACGGTCTGAACCAGCCACTCATTTGCGCTGACCTCGTCGAAAGGCGCGCTCCTGATCTGAGGCACAACTTTCAGATTGACCCAGCGCGCTTCATACGCAAACGGTCGGCCATCGGCCAGATGCACCGTGTCCAGCTGCAACGCCTTGGCTCCCTTTTCGAGCCCAAGACGCGTACGAATAGACAGGGGCGGCACTTTTTCGACCTTGCGAAGGACCTGATGCCGATAATGCCCCCCAAATGCTTCCACCTGCTCACGCACGATCGGAATGTCGAACCTGGCTTGTCGAACAGGCATGTTGCAGACACGCGTCCCTCCCTTCCGCTTGCGAACGACAAGACCTTCATCTGCAAGCCCCTGCAGCGCACGATTGATCGTCGTGCGGGCACACCCATATTCTTCAGCCAGGGCCGCTTCGCCCGGGATAAGTTCCCCGAGCGCCCACTCCCCCTTCTGTATCCGCTCAAGGATGGATTGGCGAATGGTCTGGTGCGTCATCTTGGTCATAATCTTCCCCTCAGTCGCATACTCAGCTCGGAATATGCCGCCTGTATCTCGTGACGGTTCACATGAGCGCCGTCCCTGACCATATGCCGCCCCGCCGACCAGACATCGGTAATAATGTCATCCGTGCCGGCAAATATCCATGCGTCAAGGACCGCATCATCACGCAGGGCATCCACGACGGGCGAGGTGTGATCGAGCGCGACAAAATCTGCCAGCGCGCCTATTTCAATACGACCCGCATTGCGCCCGAGGGCACGCGCCGATCCACGCGCCGCGCGTTCGTACAGATACCGTCCATTCGACAATGTCTGGTCATCTGTGAGGATCGATCGCTTACCATCCCGAAGCCTCTGCGAGACCTCGAGCATCCGAAGCTCCTCGGTGAGGCCAATCCTGACATTCGAATCCGAACCAATCCCAATCATTCCACCCGCGCTCAGAAAGCGATGCCCATCAAAGATTCCGTCCCCGAGATTGGCCTCGGTAATCGGGCAAATCCCAGCCACCGCCCCGGATCTGGCCAGAGCCAGCGTCTCCTC
>DHZF01000030.1:0-9222 GCA_002414505.1 Hyphomonas sp. UBA5111
GTCGGCGTCTATGTGCCGGGCGGCCGCGCGAGTTATCCCTCATCGGTTCTGATGAATGTGGTGCCGGCCAAGATCGCCGGCGTCGAGCGCATCGTCATGGTTGCGCCTGCACCCCAGGGCGAGCTGTCACCCGCCGTTGCCTATGCCGCGCTGAAGGCAGGCGTTGAGGAATTCTACCCCATTGGCGGCGCGCAGGCCGTGGCCGCACTGGCCTATGGCACGGCAAACCTTGCTCCGGTCGACAAGATTGTCGGGCCCGGAAATGCCTTCGTTGCGGAAGCCAAGCGGCAGGTGTTCGGCCGTGTCGGCATCGACACGATTGCTGGCCCGTCAGAGATTCTGGTCATCGCAGATCACACCGCAAACCCGGACTGGATCGCCGCCGACCTCCTTTCCCAAGCCGAGCATGATCCGAGCAGCCAGTCGATCCTCATCGTTGTGGATCAGACTGTGGGGGATTCTGTGGAAAAGGCTGTGGAAAGCCAGTTGAAAACCCTGCCCACGGGCGAGCGAGCACGCGAAAGCTGGACCCATAATGGCGCCATCGTTGTCGCGCCGGACCTGCCTACTGCAGCATCCATTGCGAACCGCATTGCTGCGGAACATCTGGAGCTCTGTGTGGAGGACCCGGACGCCCTGTTGCCGCTGATCCGCCATGCCGGCGCGGTCTTCCTCGGCCACTATACGCCGGAAGCGCTCGGCGATTATGTCACCGGGTCGAACCACGTCTTGCCGACCAGCCGCGCCGCGCGCTTTTCGTCGGGGCTCGGTCTCTACGATTTCCTGAAGCGGATGAGCGTCCAGCGGGTCGGCCCGCAGGGTTTTGCCGCCATCGCGCCTGCTGCCTTGCGTCTGGCCGAGGCCGAGCGCCTGCCGGCGCATGCGCGCTCGATCTCGATCCGGACCAACAAGGACACTGACGGGTGAGCAATGACCGGCTCATCGGCGTCGATATCGACGATGAGACCCTGGGCGCGTCCGGCCCGGACGCTGAGCATGAGCGCCGCGTGGCGATTTTCGACCTGCTTGAAAGCAATGTCTTCAAGGTCCTCGAAAAGGATGAGGGGCCCTACCAGCTGAACCTCTCCAAGGCCGAGCGCCGACTGGTCTTCGCCATCCGCAATGAAAAGGGCGAGGACGTCCATACTTTCATCCTGTCGCTCGGGCCGTTCCGGGGCGTGATCCGCGACTATTTCATGATCTGCGACAGCTACTATGACGCGATCCGCACCCAGTCCCCACACCAGATCGAAGCGATCGACATGGCACGGCGGGGCATCCACAATGAAGGCTCCGAACTTCTCGCCGAACGCCTGGAAGGCAAGATCGAGGTCGACTTCTCGACCGCCCGCCGCCTGTTCACGCTGATCTGCGCCCTGCATGCCGGACAGACCCGCGCGGCGGGATAAGGGCCTTCATTATTCCTTATTCGCTCTTCAAGGCGACCGGTTCAGTGTCGAGCCCGGTCAGCACGGCGCTATCTCGTTCATAGATGTCGTCCAGATACCGGACGCCGCCACATCCGTTCGGCACCGCCGTGAAGTAGACAATGTGGACCGGGACCGGTTCGGCGAGGTCTGCACGGGTTTCCTTGCCGGTGGCGACGGCCTGATCGATGGCGGCGCGGTCCCAGCCCTCTGTGTCCGATAGAAGCCATTCCGCCAGGCCAATCGGATCCTTGGTTCTCACGCAGCCGGACGACAGGGCGCGCTGTTTCAGCGAGAAAAGATCGCGATTGGGCGTGTCGTGCAGATACACATTGTGCGCGTTCGGGAACATGATCTTGACTTGGCCGAGCGCGTTCTGGGGGCCAGGTGCCTGCCGGATACGGTAGGGGAAATTGCTGGCCGTATAGCTTTTCCAGTCCACGGACGAAGGCGGCACAACGCGGCCGGCGGAATCCCGTATCTCGAAGCCCTGGCGTTTCACCGCGCCGGGGTCTTTCTGGAACAGGGGCAGCTTGTCGGCCCTGGCGATGCTGGAGGGCGTCTCCCACCACGGATTGAAGACGATGTAATCGATCTGGTCTGAAAATATGGGCGTCTTGCGCTTTGGGTTTCCGACAATAATGGCGCGGATCGCCTGGGGCACGCCATCCTCATAAGTCGTGACATCGAAGCCGGCGATGTTTGCCCGGACATGCCGCCTGCCGAGATCGGCAGGCAGCCAGCGCCATCGCTCCATATTGGCGCGGATCTGGTCGATCCGTGTCTGGTCGTCCCGGTTGAGCGCGCGCAAGGTGGCCGCCCCGACGATCCCGTCCTCCTCAAGTCCTTCCTGCGCCTGCAGGGCCTTTACGGCCGAGACCGTGGTGTCGTCCATCTGGCCGGACAACGTGTCGGCTTCAAGGAGCCCCATTTCAATCAGGCGCACCTGCACTTGCCTGGCCCGCGCCGACTCCATGCCAGGCTTGAGCGGGTCGCCTTCGGAGACGCGCGCAATGGGGAGCGCGGAGTGTTGGCGGAGGCGCGCCAGGTCCGCCTTCAGCAAGGTGTAGTCTGATTGGATCGGCGCGAATTGTTCGAGGCTGCCGCTTATGGTGCCGGTGGCCAGCGCATAGGCGAGCACGGTTGCAAAATCTGCGTCCCGTGTGTCGGCGGTCCACTCGGGTTTCAGGGAGACGGGATCAAGTTTTCCGGACAGCATATGCGCGGCAGCCGACATCCACGCATCGGTCGCGATCTGGTCTCGTTCGGCGGCTGTCAGATCGTCGGTTTTGAGACGCGCGAGATGATAATGCGCAGGCTCGAGACCATGAGCCGATAGGGTTCCAAGCTCTGCAATCAAAGCGGCACGATTTACGTCACTCCAGACCTGATCCGCTTGGGCATTGGACAGGAAATTTGAAGTAGCCTGCGGTGCAAGGGAGGGCTGTATCGCAACTTCATCAGCCATTGTGGGCGCCGCAGCAGAGGCAAAAGCGATGCAGGCGACAATTATCTGTCTAATGACTGATTCTCCAATTCGCTTCGATAAAGTCTGGACGAATACCCATAATAGGGGAGCTGCGAGAGCTGACCAGATTTGGTGCTTGTGACACGATATTGATATTGCCAATAGTATCAAAACTAGCAATGATACCGCTATCATAAAAATTGCGGAGGGAAGTCATGGCGAAGCGAAATCTGGTTGGGATAGCGGGGCTTGTGTCAGCAATTGCGCTAGGTGCGTGCAGCGCCATGGGGCAAGTTGTGCCGGCGGATGAGGTGGCGGATGCACAGGTGCCAGTGGCGCTGGAAAAGCATCGCGTCGTGATCCTGACCGACATGGAAGCCGACCCGGACGATACGCAATCGCTTGTGCGGTTGTTGCTCTATGCCAATGAAATCGACATCGAGGCGCTGGTGGCGACCACCTCGATCTGGAAGAAAGAGAACATTCGACCCGATTCAATCCGTGTGACGCTTGGAAAGTATGGCGAGGTCTACGATACGCTCAGCCAGCACGCGCAGGGCTATCCGAGCGAAGCTGAACTACAGGACCTCGTGATGAGCGGTCAGCCGGGCTATGGCATGGCCAGCGTCGGAACCGGGCGCTCGACAGAAGGCTCGGATGCAATCATTGACCTGCTGGAAGCCGAGGATGAGCGACCGCTGTGGATTTCTGTCTGGGGCGGAGCGAATACGCTGGCCCAAGCGCTGTACGATATCCGGGAAACAAGGAGTGAGGCTGAGGCGGAACGCCTGATTTCAAAGCTCCGTGTCTATACAATCTCGGATCAGGATGACAGTGGCATCTGGATGCGCCGCGAGTTCCCGGGCCTGTTTTACATTGTCAGCCCTGGCGAGTATGGCCGTTCCACCTGGACCGCAATCACGCATGGCTTTCCCGGCTTCGAGGATCATATTTCCAATCAGTGGATTGCCGAGAACATCCAGCAGGATCAAGGCCCGCTTGGCGCGCGCTATCCGGACGTTGTCTGGGGCATGGAAGGCGATACACCGGCCTATCTCTCGCTGATCCCGAACGGGCTGAACGTACCGGATCATCCCGACTGGGGCGGCTGGGGTGGCCGGTATGAACTCTATACCCCGAGTGCCGAGGAGATTGGCGTTGGTCCTGGAAAACTCGGTTCGGGCGGCGTGCCGCTGGACCCGGAGCCGCGCCCGATCTGGACGAATGCGGCAGACACCTACACGCCCTGGGTGCCGCAAAAGGATCGCCGGGCGATTGGCCCCGCAGAGGAAACCTATCAGAACAATCACGTCACGCTGCTGAGATGGAGAAGCGACTTCCAGCGTGACTTTGCAGCGCGTATGGACTGGACCATCTCATCCTATGAAGACGCCAACCATCCACCGGTGGTGAAACTGGCACATGCGCATCAGCTCACAGCCAAATCCGGGGAGCATATCGGGCTGGATGCCTTCGGTACCTATGATCCGGATGGCGACAGCCTCAGCTATCATTGGTTCAATTATGCCGAAGCTGGCACGTTGGAGGCGCCTATCAATTTGGGGCACGCGGTCAATGATTTCGATATCTGGTTCCAGCTGCCGGAAGTGGAGCAGACGGAAACCGCGCACTTCATCGTGAAAGTCACCGACAAGGGAACGCCGCCGCTGACCCGCTATCAACGGGTGATTGTCACAATCGAGCCTTAAGCTGAGGGAAGTTCAGGAAATTTCGGTCGGGCCTGCCCCAGCGTCCGGTCTTTGTGACGTAGCGACACCGTGTATGATCTGGCAAAACACTCCGGAGGAAACATGCACTACACCGAACTCCTGAAAGCACGGGAAGAACTGACAGGCCCCGGCGGCGAATTCGAGATCGTCGAGGCCGAAGTTCTGGGCAACCGGCTCCGCGTCTACAAGAACGCCCCGCCCAGCGTGCGGGAAGTCTGGCTGTCGACTCTCCAATTCGCCGATCGCGACTATCTGGTTTACCAGGATGAGCGCTGGACCTATGCCGATGCGCACCGCGAGGTGGCCGCCGCGGCGGCCTGGCTGTTCGACCAGGGCGTCAAGCCGGGCGACCGGGTGGCGATCGCCATGCGCAATTATCCCGAATGGATGCTGCTCTATTGGGCCTGTGTTTCGACCGGCATTGCCGTGGTTGGCATGAATGCCTGGTGGACGGCCGAGGAAATGGAATACGCCCTCAAGGATTCCGAACCCAAAGTCCTGTTCGCAGACTCAGAGCGGCTTGATCGTGTCCTGTCCATAGAAGGCGCGGCCGACCGGATGAAGATCGTTGGCGTACGCGCCCCGGACGCACCGGCCCCGGTGATCCAGTGGGCCGACGTGCTGGCGCATGGCGGCGACTTGCCGGCGGTGAGAGTCGATCCGGACGCCGATGCCTGTATCTTCTATACGTCGGGCACCACCGGCTTTCCGAAGGGCGCGCAGCTGACCCATCGGGGCTGTGTCTCTAACCTGCTCAACATGGCGTTCTCGGGCGCGTCCACCGCCTTGGCGACCCAGCGGGCAACCGGCGAAGTGCCGCCGGAAGAGGCGCCCATTCCGGTCGCGCTCATCACGACACCGCTGTTTCACGTCACTGCCAACAATTGCGGCGCCTATCTCGTCACGGCGGCAGGCGGCAAGATTGTGCTCATGTATCGCTGGGATGCCGGCGAGGCGCTGAGACTGGTCGAGACCGAGAAAGTCACCGCGATGAGCGGCGTGCCGATCATGGCCCGCGAGCTGATCAATCATCCGGACTTCGAGACAACCGACACGTCCAGCCTTTCCACGCTCGGCGGCGGCGGCGCGCAATTGCCGCCGGACTTGGTCCACAAGATCGATTCCACGGTCGCAACGGCCCGGCCGAACACCGGCTATGGCATGACCGAGACCTGCGGGATCATTACCTCGGTCTCGGCGGATTTCTTCGTCGACAAGCCGGACAGTGCCGGCCCGGCCATGCCCAATTTCGAAGCAAAATGCGTCAACGAACTCGGCGAGACTGTCCCGCAAGGCGAAGTGGGTGAGCTGTGGGTGCGCGGCTCCTCCGTCATCAAGGGCTATATCAACCGGCCCGAGGCGACTGCGGAATCCATCACCGATGGTTGGCTGCACACAGGGGACATTGCGCGCATTGACGAGCATGGCTTCATCTTCATCGTGGACCGCAAGAAGGACATGGTGCTGCGCGGCGGCGAGAACGTCTATTGCGCCGAAGTCGAGGCGGCGATCTATCGTCATCCGTCCGTGGCCGAGTGCAGCGTGTTCGGCGTACCGGACGACCGGCTGGGCGAGGAAGTTGGCGTCGCCGTCGTGCTGAAGCCGGGCGAAGACCTGGCGGCCGTCACCCTGCGCGAGCATTGCGCGGGCATCATGGCGAAGCACAAGGTGCCGCGTTATGTCTGGTTCCTCACCGCCTTGCCGCGCAATGCCAGCGGCAAATTCGTCAAGCGCGACCTGAAGGAACAGCTGACCAAGGAACTGGATTCCGCCAAGACCTGATCGCGCGCCGGCGCGCGAGCATTTCATACAGATATTGCGACGGGGCCTTCATCTGATGAGGGCCCCGTCTGCCATTCAAACGCAAAGTCCACGGTTTTCCGGCATGAAAGCCACTGGCCTTACCACGCTGGCTACCACGCTGCGGGGGGCAAAAGGCGGTCATCAACTTTGACCGAAAGGAACCCCCAATGACTAACTCTACTATCAAGACCCTCGCTATCGCACTCGCCGCCTCCGGCATCGCTTTCACGGCCTCTGCCGGCTCGATGGAAGAAACCTTCGACGTGACATTTCAGATCGATCCGTCCGCCAGCGTCGAAGAAAACTATGAAGAATTCGAACGTGTTGCACGCCGCGCGTGCAAGCCTTCGAGCATGCTGTCCGTGTTCCGCACCCACCCCCGGAGCATTCGGGCGTGCGAAGCCGACCTGATCAACAAGGTCATCGCCGAAGCCGCAATCAGCGCCCTGACAGCTCACCACCAGGACCGGGCGCAACAGGTTGAGGTCTCGCGCGAACCATCTGAAGGCTAGTCCCCAACAAGCCTTCAGATTGCGAGCCCCGTGCTTCGGCGCGGGGCTCGACTTTATTGAACCATAATCCGGAACATCCCGGTTGCGAGTTGTGCGAATGCGGTCAATGCCGTAAATTGCCCGTGGCGCGCGTCCCTGACGCGTGCCCCCCTTTCTACTCGCCACGATTGTCTTGCCATGCTTTCGATCCAGACCTTCGGGCCGTTGCGGGTGTTTTTCGGTCGCGAGGAGCTGCCGCTCCCGTCATCGCGCAAAACGCGTGCCTTGCTTGGCTATCTGGCCTTGTCGGCAGCGCCGCAGCGGCGTGACAGACTGTGCGAGGTCTTCTGGGATTTGCCGGATGATCCGCGCGGGGCCTTGCGGTGGTCCCTCAGCAAATTGCGTCCGACCCTCAATGCCGGCAGCCAGATCCGCCTGCTGACGGATCGGGAGCGTGTCCAGCTGGATGAGCGGTCCGTGGCGGTTGATTTCCAGGCGGTGAAGCGCTCCGCCGGCGGAGAAGATACGAACACGGAAGAACTTGCCCGCGCATGGGGCGCGGCGAGGGGATTGCTGCTTGAAGATTGCGAATTGCCCAACCAGCCCGATTTTTCGGTGTGGCTGACCCAGCAGCGCGACGAGGCGACCCGGTTCCGGGTCCGTCTGGCACGCCGGCTTGTCGAACTCCCGGACCTCGCGCCGGAAGACACGGAGCGATGGGCGGACAGATGGTTGCTGGACGCGCCCTTCGATCCGCTGGCGGCGCAATTTGCTGTGGCAAGCCGGCGCCGCACCGGGCGCAAGCAGGAAGCTGACGCCCGGCGAGAGGAACTCGCGCACGCTTTCGAAGCGGCAGATTTGGCCGTTCCTGACTTTTCGGTTGATCCGTTCGGGGCAGGCGGATCCCGCAAGGCGCCTGTGGAAAAACCGGTCGAGACGGATGCGCTGAGGCAGATCGTCCGCTTCGTTCAGGCCGATGACAACACGTCACTGGCTTGGGCGAGCGTCGGGTCTGCTGACGCGCCGCCACTGGTCAAGGCCGCCAATTGGCTGTCGCATCTGGAACTGGACTGGGAGGCCCCGATCTGGAGCCCGCTGTTCCGCGACCTTGGCAATACGTTCAACTTCATCCGGTATGATGAGCGCGGCTGCGGCCTGTCGGATTGGGACGTGCCGGAAATCAGCTTTGGGACATTTGTCTCTGACCTTGAACTGGTCGTCGACGCCGCAGGGCTGGACCGGTTTCCCTTGCTCGGCATCAGCCAGGGCGCGGCCGTGTCGATTGAGTACGCGGCGAGGCATCCGGACCGGGTCTCCCATCTGATCCTGTTTGGCGGTTATACGGCAGGCTGGCGCCACACGGCGACGCCGGCGCAGGCCCGCGAACGCGAGGCCGTGATGGTGCTGACCGAAACCGGGTGGGGCCAGACCAACCCCTCCTTCCGGCACATGTTCTCCCAGACCTTCATGCCGGATGCGACCCTGGAAGAACTCGCCTGGTTTGACGAATTCCAACGCAATACAACCTCCGCCGACAATGCGGTCCGGTTTCTCGATGCGTTCGCGAATATCGACGTGCGCCATCGTCTCAAGGACATCCAGTGTCCGACGCTGGTCATTCATTGCCGCGGAGATTTGCGCATCCCGATGCCCTCGGGGCGGGCCATTGCAGCGGAAATAGCGGGCGCGGAATTCGTCGGCCTCGACAGCAACAACCATTTGCTGCTCGGCCGGGAGCCGGCCTCATCGGAATTCGTCTCCGAAATCCGGCGTTTCCTGCTGGGATAGGGGGGGATTAAACGCTTCGCCGCGCGCCAAAATGGCGACCCCGGCAGGATTCGAACCTGCGACCGTCCGATTAGAAGTCGGGTGCTCTATCCAGCTGAGCTACGGGGCCGGGTCGTTACCGGCTGGCACCCTAGTGCGTCCAGGGCTGCTTGCGATTTGCGTCGAAATTAGCGCTATAGGACTTTACAAGCCGTTTCCGCTCTTCGGAGGGCGTGACCGTGAAGGTCAGGCCTTCGCTCTTGGCGTACTCGATCGCCTGTTCCTGCGTGTCAAAGGTGAGGCGGACCTGGCCGGATGTGTCGTCGATGCTGGTCCAGCCCATGACCGGGTCAGCATAGCGCTTTGCGTCGTTCTTAACAAATTCGAGAACCCAGGCTTTGGTCTGGCCGCGGCCGGACGTCATGGCGCTCTTGGCAGGCTTGAAGATACGCGCTTGCATTGCTGACCTCACCGCTGAGAAAGTGAATGGTCGGAGCGAGAGGATTCGAACCTCCGACCCTCTGGTCCCAAACCAG
>DHZF01000030.1:9321-15113 GCA_002414505.1 Hyphomonas sp. UBA5111
CGCTCCGGACTCCCGTAATAATGAGGTCGCGCTACGGCGCAAGCCCCTTTCGGCTGTGAATTCAGTCTTTTGACCGTAAGCGCCGCACAAGACCCTCTTGCGCCACACTCGCCACGAGGTCTCCGGCCATGTTGAAGATCATGCCGCGATTGAATCCGCGGCCTTTTCCGGCAAACGGGCTGTCCATGGAATAGAGGTGCCATTCGTCGAATTTGATCGGCCCGTGCAGCCACATGGCGTGGTCGAGGCTGGCAGACATGAGTTCCTTGTGATTCAGCCAGGTAATGCCGTGCGGGCGGTAGCTGGAGCTGAGCAGGCTCATGTCGGAGGCATAGGCCAGAAGGCAATGGTGCAGGGCCGGCGGCACGTCGATTGGCCGGCTGACGCGGAACCAGAGATTGTGGCGATCATCTGCAATTTCCGGATGGATCAGGTCCAGCGGGGAAACATCCCGGATCTCGATGTCGCGTTCGCGGGCGAAATCCTCGCGCAGGGCTTCGGGCAGGCGGTCCGCGATCTCCATCCGGCGCTCGCGCAGATCCTTCAGGCCATCCGGGCCGGGCACGTCGGGCATCTCATGCTGGTGCTCCCAGCTGTCTTCATCGGTCTGGAAGCTGGCGGCCATGTTGAAGATCTGCTTGCCATGCTGGATCGCCACGACGCGGCGCGTGGTGAAGCTGCCGCCGTCGCGGGAATGGTCGACCTGATAGATGATCGGCACTTTCGGGTCGCCGGGACGGATGAAATAGGCGTGCAGGGAATGGCACATCCGGGCTTCCGGCACTGTCCGGTAGGCCGCGACCAGAGACTGGGCGATCACCTGGCCGCCGAAAACGCGCTGGCTGGCCCGCTCGTCCGGGCTCTGGCCCCGGAACAGGTCCAGCTCCAGACGCTCGATGTCGAGCAGGGAAAGAAGGGCTCCGACGGGGTCCGACATGCAAGGGTCTCCAGATTGCGTCTGCACGAGCTAGCAGAGGCAGGAATGGATGCAAACTGTGCAAGTGCGCGTTGTCGTTTCAAATTTGTCGATTCTGGTCACAACATGTTCACCACATTCCGGTATGGGCTGGTATTATGGTTAATGCTGCCTCTCTCCGCGCCGCCGTGCCGTTCCATGATTCCTTTTCACAAATGAAGCGTGATCTGGACTTCCTGCGCATGGCCATCCGGATGAACAAGCTGATCGGAGAGGTCACGCCGGACTCACGGCAATTGGTCGCCGATGATTTCGAGGACAGCGTCGACAAGCATGCCGGCAATGTTGCATTCCGCTTCGAGGGCGGGCTGACCACTTATGCCGAATTCGACGCCCAGGCGAACCGGATGGCCCATTGGGCGCTCGCGCACGGCCTCAAGGCCGGGGACCGGGTGGCGCTCTGCATGGAGAATTGCCCGGACTATGTCGCGATCTGGGTCGGCCTCGCCAAGGTTGGCGTCATCACCGCTCTGGTGAACACGCATCTGGAAGGGGAGTCCCTGAAACATTGCCTCGCCATTTCCGAGGCCACCCATGTGATTACCGGCCCCCATCAGGACCGGGCGGTCTGTTCCGTCACGGCTGGAATGGAAAATGCCCCGAAAGTCTGGACCCTGGGCGGCGCCCATGGCGAAGACATCGCGGCCATGATGCCCAATCTCTCGCCGGACCGGCCGTCGCGCGAATTGCGCGCGCAGCTGCGCGGCAAGGACATGTGCCTGCTGATCTATACGTCCGGCACGACGGGCCTGCCCAAGGCGACCCGGATCACGAATTCCCGCCTACAGATCATGCTGCGCACCTTCATCGCGCCTTGCTATACCGGCCCGCGGGACCGGGTCTACATCACGCTGCCCCTGTATCACGGGACGGGCGGCATTTGCGGCGTCGGTCAGGCCATGATGAGCGGGGCCAGCATCGTCTTGCGCCGGAAATTCTCGGCCAGCGCCTTCTGGGATGATGTGGTCGATGAAGGCGTCACCTCCATCGTTTATATCGGAGAGCTGTGTCGTTATCTCCTTAATCGCCCGCCGCATCCGAAGGAACGGGCGCACCGGCTGCAGACAGGGTTCGGAAACGGCCTGCGTCCGGAAATCTGGACGGAATTCCGCGAGCGGTTCAACATTCCGCATCTCGTGGAATTCTATGCCGCGACGGATGGCAATGTGAATTTGATGAGCATTGACGGCACCGTGGGTGCGGTCGGGCGCATCCCGAAATGGCTCAAGGCGCGCTTCGACCATGTCGAGTTCGTGAAGTTCGATCTCGAAACGGAAGATGTCGTTCGCGGCGAAGATGGATTCGTGATCCGCGCGGAGACGAATGAGCCTGGCGAAATGCTGGGGCGTATTGCGGATACCGAATTCGAGTTCGCGGGATATCATGACCCGAAGGCGACGGAGAAGAAGATCCTCCGGGACGTGTTCGAACCCGGAGACAAATGGTTCCGGACGGGGGATCTGATGCGCAAGGACGAGAATGGCTATGTCTACTTCGTTGACCGGGTTGGCGACACCTTCCGCTGGAAGGGAGAGAACGTCTCGACCAGCGAAGTGAGTGACGCGATGATCCGCGCAGGCGGAATCGCCACGGCGAATGTCTACGGGGTCGAAATTCCGGGAACGGACGGCAAGGCCGGCATGGCGGCGGTCACCCTCAACGGGGATGTTGACTTCGAAAGCCTGCATTACGAGCTGTCTTCAAGCCTGCCCGCCTATGCCATCCCGATCTTCATCCGGATACAGCGCGAGGCCGATACGACCGGTACGATGAAATACCGCAAGGTCGAGCTGATGAAGGATGGCTACAATCCCGACAGGGTGGATGATCCGGTCTGGATGTACCATCCCGACCGGCGCCAATATGTGCCGTTCACGCAGGACCGGTATGACTCGCTGATCTCCGGGGCATTCCGCTTCTAGGTCTCAGGCGACCCGGCCCATGCGCTCTTCTAGGCGGGTGGAAAACCAGGAAATGATCCGCCGCCACAGCTCGTCCTTCAGGATGGCGCCTTCCACATCATGGTCGATGGAAGGATTGTCATTGATCTCGATGATCACGACGCCCTTGTCGGTTTCCTTCAGATCCACCCCATACAGGCCGTCACCGATCAGGCGCGCGCCGCGCACGGCTGCATCCACCACGTCGGGCGGCGCATCCTCGACCGGGAAGGTGGTGAAGCCGCCCTCGCTGGTCTTGCCGTCCGGGCCATGCTTGACGATCTGCCAATGGCCGCGTGCCATGCGATACTGGCAGGCATAGAGCGGTTCGCCATTCAGCACCCCGATGCGCCAGTCGAACTTTGTCGGCACGAATTCCTGCGCGATGATCAGCGCCGTGTCCTTGAACATGTGCTTCGCGCCGGCGCGGAGTTCGTCGAGGGAGCGCGCCTTGACCATGTTGGTACCGAAGGAGCCGTCGGGCGTCTTCAGGACAACGGGATTGCCCAATGTCTCGAACACCGAGGCAAGGTCCGACTTCTCATCAAGAATGAGCGTGTGCGGAATGGGCAGGCCGGCCTTTTCCAGAATCTCTTTAAGGAACACCTTGTTGGTGCACCGAATCATGGATTGCGTATCGTCGATGACGGGCATGCCTTCCTGCTCGGCGCGGCGGGCGAATTTGTAGGTGTAATTGTCGATCTGGGTCGTGGCCCGGATGAACAACGCGTCGAACTCGGCAAGACTGGTCAGGTCGGACGGCTCGATCGTCTCGACCTCGACGCCCATCTTGGCCGCAACGTCTGCGAGGCGCTTGATGGAGGAGGGTTTCGACGGCGCCGTCTTCTCATGCGGATCGACCAGCACGGCCAGAGCCCATTTGGCGGGGGCCTTGGTCTTCGGCTCACTGATCCGACCGCTCGTATAGGCTTCCATCGCTTCGAGGAAGAAGTCCCGGCGTTCGCCTTTCAGCTTGTGCGGTGGGACCATCCGGACACGGCCAATACCGTGGGGTGATTTCGGGTCCAGTTCCACTTCCAGTGCCGGCACACGGAACCAGTCGGAGACTTCGCGGGCGAGGCGCTCATAGCCTGGCGTTTCAGGCTTGGAGAAGGCCACGAACAGGCGTTCGATCTCCGGCGCGCCCTTGGCATGGGCTTCGCGCAGGCGTTCGCCAAGATCGGGCAGGGCATGGCGGTAGAGTCCCTTGGCCGACAGTTCGACCATGGTCTGGACGCTGGGGCTGACCCGGTGGCCGCGTGCCTCTGCGAGCAGCGAGGCGTAATAGCCTTCCGACTGGTAGCCATAGGACCGACAGAGATTCAGGATGTAGGGCCGCCGCCCGGAAAACAGCGCCGGCTTGGTGATGTAGTCTGATACCTTCAACACCTTGTGGGGCGTCTCAGCCTGGGAGATGTCGTTGGCAGATTCTACGAGTACGACCCAATCGGTCATTGAACCTCTCTTGAGAGACCGCTGAGCGGCTTCTCCATTTTTAATGCGGCTTCCCCATCGGGATAATAGCCTGCGGCGCGCGCCATTACGCGATAACCATGGCGTTCGTAAAGACGCTTTGCGCGGCTATTTGTTTCGCGCACTTCGAGTCTTATCAACCCGCAATGTCTTTGCCTTGAAATGTCTTCGCATTTCTCCAGCAGACGGCCGGAAAGACCCGTTCCCCGCGCAGCTTCTGCGACGGATAGGGAATAGAGCCGCGCGACCTGGCTGGTTCGCCGGAACAGGAGGACAGCGGCGCCGGTGAGTCCGCCGTCTCCGTCGGATACGAGAATGGCGGAATTCCCGCGCATCAGGCGCGCCCAGGTCCGCTGCGAGAAACGGTCCTCTTCCGGAAAGGCCCGTTCCAATTCTGTCAGCGCTGCGATGTCGTCGGGGTTGGCGGCGCGAATATCCTGCATCGGGCGGGCCTAGCGGAGCAGGACCATATCGTCGCGATGGACGATGGCCGGGCGGCCGCGATAGCCGAGGATCGCTTCGACCTCTTCGCTGTGACGACCGATGACGCGGGCGATTTCGCCGGAGCTGTAGGCGGTGACGCCCTTGCCGACCGTCTGGCCGGAAGGCGCATTCAGGGCGACGGCTGCGCCCCGCTCGAAAGTGCCGGTGACGGCCGTGATCCCCACGGCCAGCAGGCTCGCCCCACCGCGCAGCGCCTTGGCCGCGCCTTCGTCCAGTTCGATTGAGCCTTCGGGTGTCAAATGACCTGACAGCCATGCTGCACGGGCATTGGCGGGCGTGGTGGCGGCGGAAATCAGCGTCGCCCGCGCGCCGTCTTCGATGGCAAGCAACGGATGGTCCCGGTTGCCGAGTGTGATCAGCGTGGAGCAGCCTGCCGCATGCGCAATCCGCGCGGCGGCGAGCTTGGTCGCCATGCCGCCCGAGCCAACTCCGGCATCAGCGTTCGCGCCGGTCGCCATCGCGTCATGTTCAGCGGTCAGCTGGTCGAGGCGGGGAATATGCGTTGCCTCAGGATGTGTGCGCGGGTCCGCCGTGTAGAGGCCATCAATATCCGACAGGAGCACCAGCACATCCGCGCCCATCATCTGGGCAACGCGCGCGGCCAGCCGGTCATTGTCGCCATAGCGGATCTCGTCGGTCGCCACCGTGTCATTCTCGTTGATGACCGGAACTGTCCCGATTTCCAGCAAGGTTTCCAGCGTCGCGCGGGCGTTCAGCCAGCGGCGGCGGTTTTCCGTGTCGCCGAGCGTGAGCAAGGCCTGGCCGATGGTGACATCATGCGGCTCGAAGGCTCGGCCGATGGCAGACATCAGGCGCAACTGGCCGATGGCGGCGGCGGCCTGTTTCTGGTCGAGACGGTTTGAAACAGAATTGCCGACACTTTTGCGACCCAATGCAAC
>DHZF01000122.1 GCA_002414505.1 Hyphomonas sp. UBA5111
CGAAGTCGAAGCACGAGCGCGGGATTGCGAAACTGGGTCCCGGATATTTGCTGCGCAAATTCCGGGATGACTAGAACGAGCAGTGCGAGGCCAATGCATTAATAGACGAACGTCGCCTACACTTCGCTTCCAAGCTGTCTAAAAAGCCGCTTGCAATCACCGATGGTCTCAACAGTTGTAAACACCGGCGGCTGTACTTCAAACTCGTCGCAAAGCTTATCTGCCAATGTCTTAGACGCTTCAATCAACGATTCAATTTCATCGAGCGTGATACCTGCTTCTTTAAATGCATCATCAAAATCCAATCGTGAATCACGATGAGCAAAAGCCTTATTGCGCAAGGTGCTAACCTTACTTGATACTACGTGAGCATCCTCAAGCACTTGCGTGAGTTCCGCGTGTTTAACATGATGAATTCGGGACTTCGCACGTTCTAACACAGACTGGAAACACACACTTTTATTCGTTTTCTCGAACAATGCGCCCAGTTCAACAATGAGCACATACCTCAAAATGTGTCCTTGGAATCGAAAGAACCAAAAGTAGTCATTCATCTGATCGATTATCTGCGGACGATAATCGCTCCCTTCGATAAACTTGTACAAGTCAAAATACGCCCGCGATCGTTCGATCAGGCGCGCTAAGATATCTACTTGTCTTTCTAACGGGATCAACCGACCTCACAACGGAATATTGTCGTGCTTCTTCCAGGGGTTTTCCAGCTGCTTGTTGGCCAGGGCCCGGAGGGATTTGGCGATGCGGCGGCGGGTTGAGTGGGGCATGATGATGTCGTCGATATAGCCCTTGCGCGCGGCGACATAGGGGTTCGCGAAATTGTCCTCATACATCTTGGTGTGCGCGGCAATCTTCTCGTCATCACCAAGGTCTTTGCGGAAGATGATCTCGACCGCGCCCTTGGCGCCCATCACGGCGATCTCGGCCGTCGGCCAGGCATAGTTCACATCGCCGCGCAGATGCTTGGAGCTCATCACGTCATAGGCGCCGCCATAGGCCTTGCGGGTGATGACGGTGACCTTGGGCACGGTGGCCTCGGCATAGGCGAACAGGAGTTTCGCGCCATGCTTGATGAGGCCGCCATATTCCTGCTTGGTGCCCGGCATGAAGCCCGGCACGTCCACGAAGGTGACGACCGGGATGTTGAAACAGTCGCAGAAACGGACAAAGCGCGACGCCTTGCGGGAGGCGTCAATGTCGAGCACGCCGGCCAGCGTCATCGGCTGGTTGGCGACAAAGCCTACGGTCGCACCCTCGATGCGGCCGAACCCGCAGAGGATGTTGGCGCCGAATTTCGGGCTGATCTCGAAGAAGTCGCCCTCATCCGCCACTTTCTCGATCAGTTCGCGCATGTCGTAGGGCGAGTTCGGGTTCGGCGGGATCAGCGTGTCGAGGCTGTCATCCACGCGCTCTGCGGAATCATAGACGGTGCGAACCGGCGGGTCCTCACGGTTTGATCCGGGCAGGAAATCGATCAGGCGGCGCATCTGGACCAGCGCCTCGATGTCGTTCTCGAACGCGCCATCAACCACGCCGGACTTGGCCGCATGGACGGAGGCCCCGCCGAGGGTTTCGTGGGTGACTTCCTCGTTCGTAACGGTCTTCACCACGTCCGGACCGGTCACATACATGTAGGACGTGTCCTTCACCATGAAGATGAAGTCGGTCAGGGCCGGCGAATAGACATCGCCGCCCGCGCATGGGCCCATGATGACGGAGATTTGCGGGATCACGCCGGAGGAGAGGACGTTCTCCATGAAGATGTCGGCATAGCCCGCGAGGCTGTCGACGCCTTCCTGGATGCGCGCGCCGCCGGCATCAAAAATGCCCACGACCGGCGCGCCATTCATCACGGCGGCCTTCTGGACCTTCACGATCTTGGCGGCATGGGTTTTCGACAGCGAGCCGCCGAAGACGGTGAAGTCTTTCGAGAAGACATAGACGAGGCGGCCATTGATGGTGCCCTGGCCGGTGACGACACCGTCGCCGGGGATCTTCTGCTCGTCCATGCCGAAATCGGAGCATTGATGCTCGACGAACATGTCGTATTCCTCGAAGCTGCCTTCATCGAGCAGCACTTCGATACGCTCACGGGCGCTGAGCTTGCCTTTGGCGTGCTGGCGTTCGATTCTTGCGGCGCCACCGCCCTGACGGGCCTCTTCGCGTTTGGCTTCCAGCGCTTCGATCACGTCCTTCATGGGGCTCTCCCGGCCTTCTGTTTCTGTTTGCTCCCCCGTGATTATACGGCAGCGCAGCAAAGGCAAGTGCGGCGTTAGGCCCTTGAAAAGGAAAACCTTGCTGGCGCGCAGGGTGACGTCGCGTCCGCTTTCGATGCGCGCAGGCCCAATTCGGTTTCAGGGCGTTCAGGCCAATTTCAGCACGTTTCAGGGCGTTTCAGCCTGTTTCAGCGTCAGCCGAGACCGATCAGCCAGGTTTCGAGCGCTTTCGCCTCGATGCGGCGCAGGGCCGTGGCGGCTTTCGCCTCCTCATCCTCGCCCCAGTTCTCGGCCTGCCAGGCCTCATCAATGCGGGCGACCTCGAAGGCGTCGGTCGCCGTCAGTTCGCCCTCGACCACAGCCATGGCCAGGATCGCCGAACCAAACAGGCCGCAACCATAGAGCAGGCCCGTCAGGGCGAAATCGTCGAGCCCGAGGGCATAATTGCGTGCGGCTTCCAGCGAGGCATCCGGCTGGGGCGAGGCGATGATGCCTTCGACCGGCACCAGGATAACGTCCAGCGCCTGCCCGGCCCAGGCCCTGAGCGGCGCCCAATGGGCCTCTTCCAGCTCGGCCAGTTCCTCAGGCTCCTCGGCGATATGACAGACAAGATCGGTCTCGCAATAGCGGGCCAGTTCGTCGGCCATCTCGTAGCGGATTTCCGGGGTGCGATCGATTGCGACATTGGCGAGGCGCGTCAAATGCATCGACATCAGGTCGATCTCTGCGTCCTGCGCGTTCCATTCGGCGGCGATGGCCTTGGCCAGCTTTTCCGTCGGCAGCTTCAGGGCGACGCGCGCTGGCGTCTTGATGGAGCGGCCATCCAGTTCCACGGTCCAGCCGCCGGGGATCTGCTCCGGCTTGGCGGTCTCGTAGAAGCGTTTCGGCTTCGGGGTCTCTTCGGTCTCGGTCTTGTCAGTCATGGCGGGCATGTACGCCCATGAGGGACCGTTTCCAAGAGGGGAAGTGCTACAGGGCCGGCTCAAACGCCAGCAGGCTTTTCCGGAGCGTCTCGAACTCGTGGTGGATTTCGTGGGCGCCGACTTCTTCGAGTTCATGCGCGGCGCCGAAGCCCCAGCTGACGCCGTGGGTGTAGACCCCGGCTGCGCGGCCCATGGAGATGTCGTGGATCGCATCGCCGATCATCAGGCTTTCATGCGGCGCGCAGCCGAGTGCGCCCATCGCCTGTTCCACCATGTGTGGATGCGGCTTGCCGGGGCCGTCATCAGCGCACCAGACCGTATCGAAGAAAGATTCGATGGCGTGCGCATCGAACAGACTGCGAATGCCCTTATGGGTCTTGCCGGTCGCCATCGCGATCAGCCAGCCTTCGGAGCGGAGCATTTCCAGCGTTTCCAGTGCGCCATCATAGAGCGGCTGAGTGAAGTCCGGCCGGGCGCGGGCGCGAACCCAGCAATCCCGGTAATCATTGACCAGCCGGTCGATTTCGGCGGCATTGGCCTCCGGCGCAAGCTGGCCGCAGGCTTCGTGCAGGCTGAGCCCGACAATCCGTCGCGTCGCATCATATTCCGGCGGCGTCAGGGCCGACAGGGTGAAGGCCTCAACCATGATTTCATGGATGGAGGCTCGACTGTCGACGAGCGTTCCGTCCACGTCCCATATGGCAAGTTTCAATCCCGACATCAGATAAACGGTGCCAGCGGGTCCTTGCCCGCCTCCTGTTCGAGGAAGCCGAGGGATTCAAATGTCTGTTTCATGTGGGGCGGCAGCGGCGCGACGATCTTGATCGGCTTGCCGTTCTGGCGCGGAATGATGAGCGCGCGCGCATGAAGGTGCATGCCGGGCGCGAGACCCTGCGGCACTTCCCGGCGGCTCTGGTATTTGAAGTCGCCGAGAATGGACGTGTTCATTTCCAGCATGTGGAAGCGCAGCTGGTGCATGCGGCCGGTCTCCGGCTTCAGCGCCACCCAGGCGGCCTTCTGGCCAGCCGTCGAGATCACCGCATAATCCGTGATCGAATGACGCGCGCCCTCGACGCCCTGCGCCGAACGGAACATGCGCTCGCGGTCCGCATCGCGGCGGCCACGGGCCTTCGGATGGATGACGCGGTAACCGTCTTCTTCGTTCTCGTCTTCGATCCCCTTCACCATCCAGCAACGGATCTGGCCAAAGGGCGGGTTCGGCACGCCGACAGTGATGGCCCAATAGACCTTGCTCATGTCGCGGCTACGGAACTTCTCCGACAGCTGCGCGGCGGCCTTCGGATATTTGGCCAGCAGCAGTACGCCGCTCGTATCCTTGTCGAGCCGGTGGACAAGGACCGGGCGATGCTCTCCATCGCCGAGCGCGGCCAGCATGCCATCTATATGGCGGCCCTGCCCCGATCCGCCCTGCACGGCGATGCCGGCGGGCTTGTTGATGGCGATCATCTCGTCGTCTTCATACAGGATGAGGTCGCGGATGAATTGGCGGTCTTCCTCGGAGACGCGCTCGGCCTTTTTCTGGGCCGGACGGGTCGCGTCGGCGTCCATAATCGGCAGGCGCACCTGCTGGCCGGTCTCAAGGCGCGTATTGGCCTTGGCCCGTGAGCCATCGACGCGGATCTGCCCCGTGCGGAGCATCTTCTCGATCTGGCCCTGCGTGACCGGCACGCGGCGCTTGACCCAGCGATCAAGCCGGGTGCCGGATTCCTTGTCGGAAACCGTTTCAGTGACAATCTGGCCGCTCATGCGAATACCTTCCGGGCAATCCAAAGTCCTATGAACAGCGCGATCACGCCCAGTACCAATGAGAGCCCCGCATAGGTGCCTGCCTTCAGGGTTTCGCCCTTGCGCAGGAATTCCGCCACTTCCAGCGAGAATGCCGAGAAGGTGGTGAAGCCGCCGAGTACACCCGTCGCCAGGAACAGCCGGGTCGTCTGGTGCAGCCCTTCGGCCTTGAGCGCCAGCCAACCGACCAAGAGGCCCATCAGCAGGCTGCCCAGCAGATTGACGGCAAATGTGCCATGCGGCCAGCCTGCCGGCAGGTGGCGCACGGCCATCAGGCCGACCCCATGCCGGAGCGA
>DHZF01000032.1:0-16988 GCA_002414505.1 Hyphomonas sp. UBA5111
AACAACATTGCCGAAAGCCTGTTTTCGCAATTGGCCATGGAGGCCCATGCCCTGCCGGACTGGGTGGTGATGAGCGCCGGCACCGGCGGCACCTCAGCCACGATCGGGCGGTTCATTCGCTATCGCTGTGACATCGCCGCAAAGACCTCGCTCTGCGTCGCGGACCCGGAAAACTCGGTTTTCTACGATCATTACGAGACCGGCGATCCGGATATCCGTATCGGGACGAAATCGCGGATCGAGGGCATCGGGCGTCCCCGCGTCGAGGCCTCGTTCCAGCCGAATGTGATCGACCGGATGATGCGCGTGCCGGATGCGGCGTCCATTGCAACGATCCATTGGCTGCAGGGCCTGCTCGGGCGTCGCTGCGGTGGGTCCACGGGCACAAATGTCTGGGCCGCGCTGAATCTGATGAAGGAAATGCGCGCCGCAGGACAGGCTGGAAGCGTCGCGACCCTGATTTGCGATGGCGGTGAGCGCTATCTCGATACCTACTACGATCCAGCCTGGATCGCGTCGCAGGGGCTGGACCTCGCGTCCCATCTGGCGCAATTGGAGAGGGCGATGTCTGGGGAGGCCGCCTGATGAGTGTCACCATCTATCACAATCCCGAGTGCGGCACGTCCCGCAATGTGCTCGAAATCATCCGGGCCAGCGGGGAAGAGCCCGAAGTGGTGCCCTATCTTCAGCGCGGCTGGACACGGGAATTGCTGGCGGGCCTGCTCGGCGCTGCCGGCCTAAGCCCGCGCGATGCCCTGCGCACTTCGAAAAGCCCCGCAGAAGAGCTGGGCCTGACCGATCCCGCCGTCGATGATGCGCTCCTGTTCGAAGCCATGCTGAAACATCCGGTCCTCGTGAACCGGCCGATTGTGGTCACGAAAAAAGGGACGGCGCTCTGCCGTCCCTCGGAAAAAGTGTTCGCTTTGCTGGACAATCCGCCCGCCAGCTTCACCAAGGAAGATGGCGAGACGATCCGCCCAGAGGGCGCCTGAGCCTAGGCAGGCTCTGTTTCGGCGGGGGCTTTTTCCAGCCAGACACGGGCATCTGCCTCGTCGGCCAGATCATAGACCTTCAATTCGGTATCGGGCAGGGCCACCGATTGCATCTTCGCCGATTGGCGTATCCAGGGTTGGTCGGTGAGGACAGCCACCTTGCCAAAACGCTTTTGCAGCGCAAAGAATTCGGCCTTGCGTGACCAGTCGCTGGCGACCGTATGGAGCGTGCCCAGATCCATATGCTGCAATCGGACCAGCAGGCTGCCCGGATCCTCCGCGTCAGTCTGCTCCATCAATTGCTCGACAGCCTCCGGCATGGAGTCGGGGCTCAGTTCGCCCTGTGCGTCGATCGTGGTGAGGTCTTTGGTTTCAGCTTGGATTGTATAAGGCATGAGTCTCCTGTTGGGGTTGCTTCTGTGTAAGCAACGCCCCAGCCAGCCGGGTGTTCCCGAATGAATGCAGAGTCCCCAAGGGCAAAAAAAGCCCGGCCCAGGCAAGCCTGGACCGGGAGAGGATTGAACAGATTGTAAGTAAGCTTCTGGGAGGAAGTTTAAATCCGTTCAATGATGATGGCCGGGGCCATGCCGCCTGCTGCGCACATGGTGACCAGGCCGTAGCGGCCGCCGGAACGTTCAAGCTCGTCCAGTGCGGTGCCGATCAGGATGGAGCCGGTGGCGCCAATCGGATGGCCGAGCGCCATGGCGCCGCCATTGATGTTCACCTTCTCGCGGTCGAGGTTGAGATCGCGGATGAATTTCTCCGCCACGACCGAGAACGCCTCGTTGATTTCGTAGACGTCGATGTCGTCCGTGGTCAGGCCGGCTTTTTCCAGCACCTTCTTTGCGGCCGGGACGGGGGCGTTCAGCATCAGGGTCGGATCGTCACCCATGTTCGCCGTGGCCACGATACGGGCGCGCGGCTTCAGGCCGTTCTTGTCGGCATATTCTTTTGAGGTGACGAGGATGGCGGCCGCACCATCCACAACGCCGGAAGAGTTACCGGCATGGTGGACATGGGTCATCTTGCCTTCCAGCTGCGGGTATTTCTTCGTGACCATGGCGCCATAGGTGTTGCCCTGGTCATCGACCGGTACTTCCATGAACATGTTGAACACGGTCTTCAGGCCGGACAGGCTTTCCATCGTCGTGCCGGGGCGCGGGAACTCGTCCTTGTCGAGCGCCAGCGTGCCGTCGCGGTTGTAGACGGGGATGATGGACTTGTCGAAACGGCCTTCATCCATGGCCCGTTTGGCGCGCTGCTGGCTGGTGACGGCCAACTGGTCGACGGCTTCGCGGTCAATGCCTTCCAGCGTCGCAATGGCATCGGCGCACACGCCTTGCTGGGATTGCGGGTGCAGTTCGCGCAAATGCAGGTTTCCGGCGTCCATCATGGGCGGCACTTTCGGGTCCGCCGTGGCGGCCGTGTAGCTCATCATTTCGCAGCCGCCGGCGATGACGCAGTCTTCCATGCCGGACATGATCTGCGCAGCAGCGAGTGATACGGTGGTGATGCCGGACCCGCAGAAGCGGTCGAGCGTCACGCCGGACGCCTTCACGTCAAACCCGGCATCAAGGGCGGCCATGCGGCCCATGTCCGCACCTTGCGCGCCGCGCTGGCTGGAGGTGCCCCAGATCACGTCATCGACCGTTGCCGTGTCGAGATTGTTGCGGTCGCGGATCGCGCCGAGCACGGTCGCGCCGAGGTGCTGCGGGTGCAGGTGGGCCAGCGAGCCCTTGCCAACTTTGCCGATGCCTCGCGGCGTACGCACAGCGTCAATGATATAGGCCTCAGCCATTTGGTATCTCCCTTGGGTTTATCCTTTTCCCAAGTTTACGCGCACGTAAGCGTAAGACTAGTCGTGACGTCGGGGTATGGGGCGAACTGTTTTCCGGGCCCTGCAATAACCGCTGTGGATGGCGAGCCCATTTTGTCCAGAGGCCCGCTTGTGGCATAATGTGGGAAAAGGACGCATCCATGGGAGGATTGCCAGCACAACGGGCCACCCGGTCCGGTCTCATCCAGCACGCTGCCCTGACCAGCTTGTTGCTCGGCCTCTTTTTGCTCCTTTCCCTTCCCGCCGCAGCGAATACGAATACCCAGCAAATCATTCCGTTCGAGATGGATTCCGAGGATCGGCTGATCGCGGAACTCTCCTTTGCAGAGGGTATTACGGCCACGGCTGTGATCGACACGGCCGCGACCCTGCCCATGATCGGCGGTGCCACCGCCCGTTCAGCCGGGATCGGTATTGTTCCGGGCGAAGAGAAATTCGTGGAAGTGCTCGGCCTTGGCGGCCCGGAAGTCTTCCCCCTGATCGACCTGCCCAGCCTTGGCGCCGGGTCGATCGCACTGGAACGGGTGCCAGTTGCCCTCGACCGCAAGATTGCCGTGAGCGGCGTCCGGAATGTCCTGCCGATGAATGCGCTGACGGGCGATGTTGTCGATTTCGACTTCGACAAGGGTCATGTCACGGCCTATGACCGGCGTCCGGAGGGGCGGATGCGGGAGATCCTCTGCAAGCGCCCCCTCGTAGAGCGGGATGGTCTCTATTTCGTGCAAGTCAGCATCAATGGCCGGCGCGGGCTGGCCCTGATCGATACGGGATCGACCATTACCTACATGAACTCTGCATTTGCAGCGCATGCCGGCACCAGGACCAATGAGGAAGAGACCCAGCGCCTGCTCGGAGTCACTGGGGGCGACTATGACATGCATGTCGCCCGCGTCTCCCGCTTCGAACTGGATGATGTCGACATGGCCGGCTTCAACATGGTCGTGTCCGACCCGGCCCTGTTCGACTATCTCGGCATGGCGGACGAGCCGGTCATGATCCTTGGCATGGACTTCCTGTCACAATTCCGGGTGCAGATAGATCGCAAGCACAATCTGCTCTATTTGCGCATCCGCCACAGCGTTGCGAAGAAATGCCTCGTCTGCATGGAAGTGCAGACCTATCGGCGGCGCTGATCATGCCTGTTGGGATGGAGCGTCAGGCATCGCGTCTGCTCAGCAAGCATGACGCGATGCCTGGTTTGGGAATAGGCCTAGTCAGACGTCCGGTTCGAATAGGAGTCGGCTTCTTCGGTCGTGTAAGGCAGGTAGCGGATCTGATAGCACTCGGACTTGCGATTCGCGCTCACGGTATTCGTGCACCGATTGACCATCTGCTGGCGCGCAGAGCTGAGGCGATTGCACTCTGAATATCCGAATTTGGCCATGCAGCCGCCGGACACAGCCCCGCCCAATTCCATGGCATCCTGGAAAGAGTCAGCGCCATACTCGGCATTCGGCACCTTGTAAGACTTATCAATATACCATTTGTAGTGATCAAGAATGGCGGTTGGCGCGTCATCGGCCATCCAGGGATTGGAGAATTCCGGTTCGCGGATCGGGTTGGATTTTACGGCCTTGGCCTTGTTCTTCAGACCGGCGGATTCGCTTTCGATCTCCGCGATCAGATTGCCATTCGCGTCGAACAGTTTGAGCATTGTCGCCTTCATCTGCACCGTCCGGTAGTAATCATTCTTCAGCTTGATCCAGCCGGCAGAGACGGGTGAGACCGGCACCATCCACATCTCGGCGCTGATCTTGCCGCCCATGCGGTTCAGCATGGCTTCGGCTTCTTCCATGGGGGCATCAAGAAACTTTATTTCATCCGTATTCACGATACGGACAGCATAGTCCATGCCTTCCGAGCCAGCTTTGCCGGCATCATAGTAGAAGTACATTGAGCCACTGTAGACACCATTCAGCGGGAAGCGTTCTTCGTTGAAATCATAATCATCGAGCCGCACGCTGAAGCGGGCATAATAGGCGGGCTGTCTCAGCACATCATCCGCCAACTCCTTGAACGCCGGGAAGGCCTCCTTCGCAAACCTGCGCCGCTCGAATTCATTGTCGAACCGGAGGTTCAAGGGCTTTGCCATCATGTTGACGACGGGGGCAGGCTCGCCGGAGACCTGGTGATAGAGAAGGGCTGTGTGGACGGGGGTGAGGCGCGCTTCAGGCGCGGCGTCCTTTGTTTCCGCTGTTGCGGGGTGGCTGCTCAGGGCGAGGCCCAGCATTGCGCCGGTCACACTCAACCGGGCAAGTCGTTTCGAAATGTACATCAATTGTGTCCTGTCATTCCTCGGTTTCATCAAATAAAGAGCAAGAAAAACGAGAAGAGGGACGGGCTTGGGACTGCCGCCAGAATCGGAAGTCAGTTTCGTGCATGTGTCCCCCCCTGTATCACCATGCGGATCTCATAGCATGGGGCCGAACAGGTTCATCCGGCCAAGGCCCGGAAATCATGAAAGATTCCGAAGCTCAACCGTATGATAGGAAAAATGAACGCCAAATGAAGCCCCAAATTTTGGGGTCTTTATCCGAACGCGCCATAGGCGTGCGCCACCGCCAGGCTGATCCCGTGCAGGATGCGATCAATATCGTCCAGCGGGCCGATGATGTCCTTGTGGATGCGGTCATAGCCATAGCTCGCCTGACCCTTCGTATCGTTCCCGGTCTCGGTCAGCGCTCTCAGCGGCGTGTCCTGATCGCGCGAATGCGGGAAGATCTCCCGCAACAGTTCAACCGCCTCGCTGATGCGCAATTCGGCAATCATCTGCACGAGGTCGCGGCTGCTGGCGTCATGGCGTTCGGACAGGCGGGGCAGGCCGCCGACAATCGAGAATGCCTTCATGATCAGGGCCTGACGCACGGCATGCAGGACATGCAAATCCAGCCGGCCTTCATGGCGTTCCTCGAGGGATGGCGAATTCTGGAGCTGCGCCAGCAGGCGGTCAAACTTTCCGAGGTCTACGGATATATAGTTCGCAATCTGGTTCATCGAGACGGACGTCTCATTGTTGCGCAGGGCATAATAGACCGCGCGATAGGCATTCGCCTTGTCAGGCTCGGCGAGTTTTGAATGCGCCACCCAGACGCCGGGATCATAGACGCGGGCATAGGCGCGCAGCGCAGGCAGGCTGGTCAGCAGGCGTGCGCGGGTGGCGAGCAGGATCAGGCCCTTCATGCGCGGGCTATCGTCGATCAGGTCGACGAGACGTTCCATTTCACGCTGTAGCGACGAGCCGATCCCGGCGGCGACGTTCACCGGCATGCTGAGCTGTTGCAGCGTCGCATTGTGGGAGATCGCGCGCAGGGAGCGCGGGCCGACCGGCCCGGCAGCGCGGCGTTTCGGACGCGAGCCTGCCTTGACGGTGAGCCCGCTGGAGAAGGCGCCGAGCAGGCGGCCATAGTCTGCGTTCACGAACAGGCGTTCCTGCCAGGCGCGGAGCGACCGGTAGAAATCCCAGACAAGGTCTGTGCGCGTATAGAAGGGATCCTTCGTCCGGTCGGCCGGGTCAGACAGCGTATGGCTGCACCAGGCCGCCATCGTGGTTTCGGCCAGCGCCGGATTGGCAAAGTGCAGAAAGCCGTCGCCGCCCTGGAAGCTGACCTCATGGCGCAGCTGCAGGCCGCGCGCGCGGGCCCCGCCGCGGGTCCACGGCGTCAGCAAATGGTCAAAGCGCTGCTCGAAAGTGCCCGGCCATGCGCCGCGCCCCATGCTTTCGCCATGCGTGTTGAAGATCAGCAGATCGACATCCGCGTCCTTTGCGGCCAGCGCGCGGGCGATCAGATTGTGAATGCGCTCGATGGCCATGTCGGCAGCGACCTGCCCGATAAACCGTCCGGCGTCGGAGAATCCGAGCTGGATGGAGAGGTAGCCGCGCTGTTTCACATAGGCGAGGAATTCCGGCTCCTCCAGCAGGCGCTCGATAAAGCGGCCCCCGGTCTCCAGCGCTTCCGGTGTCTCGAACAGGGGCGAGATGTCCAGCTTGTCGTCCACGCCATATTGGCGGGCGAGGTAGAGCGCGCCCATCACGGTGGCGGGGTTCTCGCTCTCGGCGATCAGGAAGCGGATGACCGACCCGGAATCGATATGTTTCAGGATCTGCGCGCACATCATGAACTGGCGCCGCGCCGTGGACTGTTCCAGGAACAGGTCCGCAAAATTCACCTGGACGGGTTTTGACTTGCGCGCCTTTTGCGCCAGTTCGGCGAGCGCGACACGGCCCAGCTCCCGGTCTTCGGTCTGGAGGCCCAGGTCGCGATTGATCACCGTGCGCACCTGCGCGGCGTTGACCCGGAGATGGATGCGCGCCGTGCCCAGTTGCAGCGCCTCGACCTGAGCGCGGATCGCCATCAGTTCCGCGGCGAGACTGTCTTCTGCGGTCGGGATCACCCCGTCCAGCACGTCGATGATTTCTGACGCGTCCAGCACGGTCCGCGTGGTATGCTCGGTCAGCGCATTTGCTGCCGGCACGAGATTGTTCGGATCGGTCAGGTCGGCGGCGAACAGGGCGGCGTGCCGCGCCGTGTCGTCGGACGCCGTTTTCAGGCGCTGGGTCAGTTTGGCGAGCGGGCCGATCTTCTGGCTGCCGCTGATCGATTCCAGCTGCTGCGCATAGCGGCCGAGCTGGACGGCTTTCTCGGTCAGGCGAAAGGTCAGGGATTGCGACCAATGAATGTCGGCCCGCCCATCAAGGTCATACCCTACCCAGCAGGCCAGCGTCGGCACGAAGATTTTCAGCGACCGCCAGTCATCGGGGAACGCCTTGCGGGCAACGGAAATCAATACGTTGGCATAGGCCAGTTGCGCATTGGCCGCATGGGCAATCGCGCCCTGCACCTCGTCATGCTCGCCCTTCAGGCTGATCGCCTGGTTCCACGGCCGGGAATCGGCGCGGATCTGGCGCATCAGCATGTTGCGGCTGGTCTTGGTCGCGCTGACCACATGATCGGCCAGCGCCGTGCGCAGATCCTGCGACAGCGCAAAGGTCGGATGGCCGGTGAACACGATGCCGCCGGTTGCCTGCTCGATTCGGGCCTTGAAGGCCTCGAACCCCTGCGCCGCGAGCGTTTCCAGGTCTTCGGTCAGGCTGGCCCAGGCCGTCTTGGCCTTGCCGCCGGCATGTTGGGCGCGGAACCGGTCAGCGCGCTCCTCGATCAGGTCGAGGTGAACTTCATCGGCCAGCTTGGACAGGTCCGACAGTTTGGCGTTTCCGACCTCCAGATCGCGGAACAGGGTCTGCGCCAGCGCGAACACCGAATTGGTCAGCGGGTCGATCTGAATCCGGGCGGCCTGCTCACGCAGGAAGGATTGGGCGGTCTCGAGGGTCGTGGGGGATGATATCGTTGTCATGCCGCCAGAAAGACGGAAATTGACGTAAAGTCAAAGCCATGCCGCCGGTGACTGGAAATAAATCCGCTCCGCGCGGCGCGAGACGCCTATCTGCGTCCGAAAAACCGGACCACCCCGATCAGGCCGGCAATCGCCGAGCCGAGCCCGCCCAGCAGGACAAACAGCGGATTGGCTTGGTCGGCAAAGGCGATGGCGCGATTGATGCCCGATACCTGCACCGTCACCGTGTCGCGGAAGGTGCGCAGCGGCACCACCGCATCCTCGTCGATGGCATAGATTTCAAACACGAGGTCATGGCTGCCCGCCGACAGCGGCAGCACCGACCAGCGCCAGACATTTTCCGTAAGGGGCGACAGGGCCTGCACGTCCGGGGACATGGGCACGATCTCGAAATTCGCGCCGCTGAGACGCGCTTCAACACGATCCGACACCAGCGCTTCGCCTTCGATCACATTGCCGCGGCCGGGCAGGGCATCGGCGGCCGTATCATCGCCTGTGGAGTCGATGGCGAGGGTCACATCGAAGGCGCGCTTGTACTCGGCGGAACTCGGCGTCTCATGCGCCACCGGCACGCTCTTCAGCGTTTCGACAAAGGATTCATTGGCTTGCGGCGTGACGTTCGCCGACCGGGCCATCACGGGGGGCGGCGCGTCAAAGCCCGGCGCGGCCTCAGCCGATTCCGGGAACACATCGCCCGGAATATCGGCCCGCATGCTGCGCGTTGGGCCGGACATCGGAGCTTCGGCGGGCGCCTCCATCATCATGTCTTCGCTCGGCAGGGGCTCAAGCTCGGTGAACTCTTCTTCCGCTGCGGGCGGCATGGCGGCCTCTTCAAAGGCCTCCTCGGTGGCCATTTCCTGAGGGGATGCCGATTCGACGACCTCGTCGCGCGGCGCATAGGTGTCGAGCATGACAGACCCGGCATAGCCTGCAGCCACAAGGCCGCAGAGAAGAAGGACAATGGACAGCAGTCTCAGCATGGCGGTACGCACTCCGTCAGTTTTTCCCCACAGCGTGGTTAATCACTAGCAGAGCTTTATGACAGGGGGAAACGTTTCCGACTGCTTTCATAAAAGGCCACGGCGGCTGCGTTGGAGACGTTCAAACTCTCCATTTCCGGGGCAATCGGAATCCGCGCGAGTTCGGCGCACGCCTTGGCCACGGCAGGGCGGATGCCCGGGCCTTCGGCGCCCAGCACGATGGCGAGTTTCTGCGTCCCGTCCACGGCGTCCGCGATCAGGCGTTTGCCTTCTCCCGCCAGGCCCACCGTGTGGTAGCCGGCCTCGCCGAGCTGCTCCAGCGCGCGGGCAATATTGACAACGCGGGCCTCCCGCACCACCTCAATGGCACCGACAGCCGCCTTCGCGGCGACCCCGGTGACGTTTGGCGCGTTGCGCGTCTGCAGCACCAGCCCGCCAAAGCCGAAAGCCGCAGCAGAGCGATAGACGGCGCCCAGATTATGCGGGTCTGAGACCTGGTCCAGCACGGCAATATGGCTGATCCCGGCATCGATCAGGTCTTCCAGCGCGACCGGCTCCAGCGGGTCCACTTTCACGGCGATGCCCTGGTGCACTGCGCCCTCGGGCAGGCGGGCGTCAATGTCCTTGGCCGTCACCAGGACCGGCGCAATCGGCCCGGTTGCAGGCAGGCGCTGGGCCGCGTTTTCGGTCGCCAGCAATTCGTGACAGGTGCGCGCGGGATTGGCCAGTGCAGCGATCACGGCGTGCGTGCCCCAGATCCAGAGCGGGCCGCCCTCGGCGCCGCCTGCATCACGCGCCTTGCCGCTGCGGCGCGGCGGTCTGGCAGGGCCCCGGCGGGGATTATCTGCGCCGGCGTGTGCTTTTCGCGGTTTAGAATGGTTGCGCGCCATTTCGGGTTTCCTTATAAGGCCGCTTCCGGTGTGGATCGGCGGTGCTTCGGCGCCTATGTGAAGCGCTGCTGCGACGGCGTCAAACGGCGTGTGGTCGCGGGTCCCGTGGAGGGGTGGCCGAGTGGTTAAAGGCAGCAGACTGTAAATCTGCCCGCATAGCGTACACAGGTTCGAATCCTGTCCCCTCCACCACCCGCACCAGATGGTGTAAGGTGTCTTCGCGAGGCCCTGACTGGGCGGGTATAGCATAATGGTAATGCACCAGCCTTCCAAGCTGTGTATGTCGGTTCGATTCCGTCTACCCGCTCCAACCGAACTCCCCAGCAATTCCAACAGATTCATGCCCGTTTGGGTGTTTGTTACCGGCGTTTCCGCCCGGTCTGTCAGACTCCACCCTGAAGCCATAATACTGGCTGGCACGTCGCCTCCACATGGGCTCAGTGGGGCTGGCAGAAAGGCCAGCGCGTCTCTCTCCGGGGAGGGGCCGCAGAACGCGCAGTTCGGCGCTCAAATTGGGCAGTTTTACCGTTGACGGGCCGGAGATCAGCCTATACATCGCTGCCTTCCTACCCCGTGCCCAGATGGCGGAATTGGTAGACGCGCTACGTTCAGGTCGTAGTTCTCGCAAGGGAGTGGAGGTTCGAGTCCTCTTCTGGGCACCAGTGGCTTCTCCGAGACAGTCCGAAAAACTCCAAAAATCCTTGAAAAATATAGATATTTTACCATAATCGGCGATTTTATTGTCCGATTAAGTGCGGGGGTATGCGTTCGCATCCGGCTTTATTGGGGGTAGAATAGGGGGTATGGTGGTATTTTCGGCCCCCATCCTGCCTGATCGATACCCCCAAAATTGCCATGCCCCTGACAGATATACAACTTCGCCAACTCAAACCGAGAGCCAAACAATACAAGGTATCGGATAGCGGCGGCCTGTATGTGCTTGTGACTCCGAATGGATCCACGCTTTGGCGGCTCAAATATCGGTTCGATGGCAAGGAGAAGGTGCTGGCTTTCGGGGCCTATCCAGATACCAGTCTGGCGCGCGCGCGCGAGAGGCGAAGTGATGCCAAGTCTTTGCTGGCTGAAGGGATCGATCCAGCCGAGAGAGCCAAGGCGGCACGTGAAGAAGACGCCGCGCTGAACGAACACACTTTCGCAAACATCGCCACCGAGGTGATGGAAAAACTGCGAAAGGAAGGAAAGGCCGATACCACCCTGAAGAAAAAGCAATGGCTCTTGGACAAGGCGATTGCTGATTTTGGTGACCTCCCAATCACACAGCTAAAGCCTGCTACCGTACTTGCGACGCTTCGAAAGGTTGAGGCGCTGGGCAATTATGAGAGCGCCAAAAGGCTACGCTCAACCATTGGTCAGGTTTGCCGTTACGCGGTTGCCACCGCCCGCGCCGACGATGACCCAACGTACGCACTACGCGGCGCGCTGATCGCGCCGAAGGTCACACACATGGCGGCGGCGACAACCCGAGACGAGTTTGCAGAAGTGGTGCAGGCGGTTTGGGATTATGAAGGTGGGGCACCCTCTACACGCGCGGCGCTGAAGCTGATGGCCTTACTCTATACACGGCCAGGTGAATTGCGTCTGGCGCTCTGGGACGAGTTCGATCTAGAGGCGGCAACCTGGACCATTCCAGCCAGCCGTACCAAGATGCGCCGCGAACACGTCAAACACCTCGCGCCGATGGCTATTCAGATATTGCAGGATCTTCGGCGCGAAACCGGAAGCAACTATCGCGTCTTTCCGTCTTCCATCGCCCGCGACAAGCCAATCAGTGAAAACACCCTCAATCAGGCTTTGCGGCGCATGGGTTTTGAGAAGGATCAACACACGTCTCACGGCTTCCGAGCCAGCGCGTCCACTCTGCTGAATGAATGCGGACTATGGGACAAGGACGCCATCGAAGCCGAACTTGCCCATGTTGGAGCCGATCAGGTCAGGCGGGCCTATCACCGCGCGACTTATTGGCAGGAACGTGTTCGCATGGCAAACTGGTGGGCGGACGAGATCCTGCAGATCCTAAAAGAAAGCCATTAGAACCGGTCGATTGCATTCTCGCCGAAGTTGGCGCGTCTAAATTGCCAACCGAAGACGAATCGGTGACTTCTAATGGAGCTATTTAGATTAGTGCTTTTCGGAGAGTCGCTACGGACTGGGACTATGACATTTCGCCTTGGTGGCGGCTGGCTGATACGCTGAGTGTAATTGAGGCCACACTTCTGATTCTCGGTATCGAGCCGCAAGGCGTTGCTGCCGATGTGGAAAACAACATCGAGGCCAATCAGCCAGTTGGGTATAGGGCAGTTAAAGCCGGAATATTGGCTGGCTTGAAAAACAGGTCGCTTAAGGGCCGTCTCACTCACCCCGAACATACCGATTTCAACGGCAATCATTCAATCGACGAAACTCGATATGATCTAGAGCGTTCCTTTGTTGAAGTGGAAAGCCTGATCGGCTGGCTTAGATCGCGCGGATTTTCGAGGGGATATTTCTTCTCTGACGATCCTCAACACCACGGTCTGAAGGATGCAAACCATCCACGATACGCTGCAAAGTTAGCGGCCGCAGTGGAGGCTTGGGAGTCATTCGATGAGAAATCAACCGCACCCGGAACGGCAAAACAGAAGCTAGCAAAGTGGCTGAGGTTGCATGCTGCTGAGTATGGTTTGACTGATGATGATGGGAAACCAAAAGAATCTGTAATAGAATCTCTGGCGACAATCGCCAATTGGGCAACCAAGGGGGGCGCGCCCAAGGCAGATGCGGCGGATAATTTCGATCAAGACCTTGATGATGAAATTCCGTTTTAACAAGGTGTTACAGTTGTTGTCATAGAAACCTCTATGAGGTTTTTGCACTAACGCCATGAGGTTTCGCTGAAATCTATGGAAACCTTTTTAGAACTTCCCCACCTATTTTCGTACTGGCTTCAATCGGATGCTTTCGTCTCCAAAACGACGGAGACGAACTATGTCAAAGCAGACTGCACTACCCGATACCGGGTTCATGCGTATCAACCAAATCTTGGCTCCAGCCGGTCCAATACCTGTTAGCAAATCGACCTGGTGGGCGGGCGTGAAAGACGGAAGGTTTCCCAAGCCGCTCAAGCTGGGCGCGCGTGTCACGGTCTGGCGTGTGGAAGACATACGCGAGCTGATCGAAAATGGCGCGTAGGCTCAAGTGGCGCGCAATCCGTATCCATCGCAGTTATTCAGTAGATGAGGCGGCGCGCGCGCTGGGGGTGGCGAAGGTGACTGTGCGGCGATGGATCGCCTCGGGCGACCTGCCAGTGATCGACAATTGCAAGCCCATGCTGATCCTGGGTGGCGACCTGTCAGTCTACATTCGAAAGCGGCGCTCACGTAAGCAAAAACTCCGTCTCGATCAGTGTTACTGCATGAAATGTCGCGCGCCGAAGCGTGCCGCGTTTTCCGAAGCTGAGTTGATCACGACAAAAGGCAGAACAGCGATGGTGCGTATGCTGTGCGAGACATGCACGACCGTCATGCACAAGCGCGTCAGCTGGCAACAGGTTCCGCGTCTATCCGCCCTTGTCAGCCTGTCGGGGACGAACCGCTTCAAACACCTAGGTGAGACCAATCAGCCCTGCGTGAATGATCACTGCAAGACGGAGGTTTGAAAGATGAAAAAGGCACAAGCAAAGAACGCCCGTATAAAGCGCAAATACCTGCAATGGCTCGAAACCGCGAAGGGCATGACGCCCGCCACAGCGGATCAAGTTGCCGCCGCCATTTCCGCATTCGAGAAATCGACGAATGGCAAGGACTTCGCCGCCTTTCACATTGAACAGCCACAGAAGTTCCAGCGAGACCTCAAGGCGGCGATCAATGCGCGCACCGGCCAGCCACTCGCCAAGTCCACGATCCGCTCGCGGCTTATGGCGGTGAAGTCATTCTTCAAATGGTTGGCAGATCAGCAAGGCTACAAGAGTCGCATCAGTCATTCAGATTGCGAGTATTTCAACGTGACAGCCAATGACCGGAGGATTGCTACCGCCGAGCGGAAACAGAATGTGCCGAGCGTTGAGCAGATCCATCATGTCATCGCCGCTGCGCCACACGAAACCGCGATCCAGAAACGCGACCGCGCCGTGATCGCCTTCACCTTTTTGACCGGCATGCGCGACGCGGCGATTGCGTCCCTGCCTCTGGGCAAGGTGAGTCCCGAGCGCCGCGAAGTGTTCCAGGATGCACGCCAGGTGAAGACCAAGAACGCCAAGACGATGACCACGTATTTCTTCCCCGTCGGCGGCGACGCGGAAGAGATTGTTGTCGAGTGGGTGGGTTTCCTTCGCAACGAATTGTTGTTTGCGGACACCGACCCGATCTTTCCGAAGACTCAAACGGGGCTGAATGAGGAGGGGGTATTCGCGCCCATCGGCCTGACTCGCTATTACTGGAGCGACGCGGCTGGAATCCGCCGCATCTTCCGCGAGCGCTTCGAAGCAGCAGGCTTGCCGTATGCCAACCCGCATAGCGTCCGCAAAACGCTGATGCAACTCGCCTTTCGGAAGCAACTGGACCCGGAAGCCCTGAAAGCCTGGAGCCAGAATCTGGGTCATGAAGACCTCGCCACCAGCCTGAACAGCTATGGAAAGGTCACAGATTGGCGAACATCAGAGATCATGGACCGGCTCGCTGCGACCGAAGAACGAGTTTTCACTGACGAAGAAACCGCAAGTTTTCCGCCTGAGATGGTTGCCTGGATGGAGGAACAGGTGCGCCGCCTTAAATCCTAGCCTGTAAATTTGGAATCCGGAGGCGTTGCGACCCGCCAGCCTTTGCGGCACTACGGAAACCGGAAATCGAATCATGAGGGGCGCAGATGCCGACACTGGACTGGATCGGGAAGCAGGCGGTTGTGAATCATCACCGCGAGGTGCCCTACCGGCTGGTCCATTGTGATAGCGCGCTTTCTGCGGGTGATCCCGAAGCCGGAAACCTTCTGGTGCAGGGCGACAATCTGGAGGCCCTGCGGGCATTGCTGCCCTATTATGCTGGCAAGGTGAAATGCGTATACATCGACCCGCCCTATAACACCGGAAACGAGGCCTGGATTTACAATGACAATGTGAACTCGCCCGAGATCAAGACCTGGCTGGGCAATGTTGTCGGCAAGGAAGCGGAAGACCTGTCACGCCACGACAAGTGGCTTTGCATGATGTATCCGCGTCTGAGGTTATTGAGAGAATTTCTCCGGGACGACGGGGCAATTTTCGTAAGTATAGACGACAATGAAGTTCATTATCTCAGAGCGGCCCTAGATGAAATATTCGGCAAATCAAACTTCATCACCAACGTAGTTTGGCAAAAGTCCTACACATCGAACCAGACAGCAAAGCACATTTCTGACACACACGACCACATTCTCATTTATGCGAGAAGCCGTGACTTGTTTGTTATGGGGAAGCTTGCAAGAACCGAAGAGCAAAAGGCTACTTTCGATAATTGGGACAATGACCCGAGAGGTCCTTGGAAAGCAGAAAATTTGTCCGCAGGAAAGTTCTACTCGGCTGGGCAGTTTGCAATTGTGGGACCGGATGGCCGCGAATTTCTTCCACCTAAAAATCGCTATTGGCGGATGAATCAAGAAACCTACGAAGAATGGCTCGCTGACGGCCGCATCACTTTCGGCAAAGCGGGCACCGGCCGTCCCATGCTCAAGAAGTTTCTTTCGGAGATGAAGGACGAACTGACTCCTAACACTTGGTGGAACCACGAAGAGGCTGGATCCAACAAAGTCGCTAGCACTCAACTGAAAGAGATTTTCCCGGGTGATGACGTGTTCTCAACGCCCAAACCAGTCTCTCTCATTCAGCGCATTCTCACACTCGGCACCGCACCAGACGATTTGATCTTGGACTCTTTCGCTGGATCGGGAACCACCGGTCACGCCGTCCTTGAGCAGAACAAACAGGATGGCGGTAACCGCAAATTCATTCTTGTGGAAATGGAAGACGCCATTGCGCGTGATGTGACGGCCGAGCGTCTGCGGCGCGTGATCAAAGGTTACAATAAGGGCGGCGAGGCGGCAAAGTCCGTGGAAGGCCTTGGGGGCGGCTTCCGCTTTTGCCGCCTTGGCATGCCGTTGTTTGACGAGTTCGGCGATGTGGCTGCCGAAGTGACCTTTCCGGACCTCGCCGCGCACATCTTCTTTTCTGAAACCGGCGTACCGATACCGCAAAAGGCCAAAGGCGAGTTTCTGGGTGTATTTCAGGATCGCGCTGTTTATCTACTGTTCGACGCGGCCCATGCCGAGACACCACGCGAGGCGGCGGGCAATGTGCTGACGCCTGACAGGCTTGATGCTCTACCCGCGCCGCCGGAGCCTTTTGAAGGCCAGCGCGTGATCTATGCTGAAGGGTGCACAGTATCCAAGGACCGTCTGAAGAGCGCCGGAGCTGTATTCAAACAAATTCCCTACCAGATTGACGGAGTATAGCGCATGGCGGCGGTAAACTTCGAGCTGCGCAGCTATCAACAAGACGCGCTGGACGCCTTGCAGGGCTATTTGAGCGACGTACCCACGATGGGTGCACGCACGGCCTTCATAAGCGCCGCGAACATGCTCTACACGCCAGCGCCCTTTCTGAATGAAGACGCACCCTATGTGTGCATCCGTATTCCCACGGGGGGCGGGAAGACCATCGTGGCGGCGCACTCAATTGGTGTTGCGGCAAAAGCCTATCTTCATACAGATAGCCCTATGGTGCTTTGGCTGGTGCCCTCAAAAGCCATCCTGAATCAAACCCTGGATGCATTGCGCGATCTGGATCATCCCTACCGCGCCGCACTTGCCGCCGATTTTGGCCGAAACCTGACAGTGCTCACGGTAGAGGAAGCCCTCTCCCTGTCCCGGCCCGATGCCAGTGGCGGGGCCTGTATCATTGTTTCCACCCTGG
>DHZF01000032.1:17020-19270 GCA_002414505.1 Hyphomonas sp. UBA5111
CGTCGAAGAAACCGATGGCCGCAAAGTGTATCAGGATGCAGGCGCGCTGATGGATCACTTCAGCGGCTTGAATGAAGAGCAGATCGCCAGACTGGAAAAAGTGGACGGAACACACCGCCCGGTTGCCTCACTCGCCAACGTACTGAAACTGCACCGCCCCATGATCATCGTTGACGAAGCGCACAACAACCAGACTGCACTTTCGTTTGATACGTTAAGCCGTTTTGATCCATCACTCATCTTGGAAATGACGGCGACTCCGCAGGCCAAGATCGACCCGGCCAAGAATCTTTATCCATCCAACGTGCTGTATCACGTATCGGCGGCGGAGCTTAAAGCAGCGGAAATGATTAAGCTGCCAATCCGTCTGCAAACGGATGCCGATTGGAAAAAGGTCATTGGGCAGGCCTATGATTGCCGTGAAGCGCTGGAAAATGAGGCAAAGGAAGAGCAAGCCGAGACTGGCGAGTATATCCGACCTATCATTCTGTTTCAGGCACAATCGCAATCGAAGACCGATCCTGACCGCCTGACCATCGACAAGGTTACAGAATACCTGACTGAGACGATGCGTATTCCACGCGAACAAATTGCGTTGCATGGCGGCGGTTACAAGGAACTGGATAGTCTGGACGATGTGGCTGACCCGTCTTGCGATGTGCGCTACGTCATTACAATTCAGGCGCTACGCGAGGGCTGGGATTGTCCGTTCGCTTACGTGCTTTGTTCTGTCGGCGAACTGAAATCAGCAACTGCGGTTGAGCAGATCCTTGGCCGCGTTCTGAGAATGCCACAGGCGCGGCGCAAGACCCGCGATACGTTGAACCGCGCCTATGCATTTGTGGCGTCAAAAAACTTCAATGACACGGCGGGCAACCTGAAAGACGGGCTTGTCGTCGGCGCAGGGTTTGACCGACTGGAAGCTGAAGAGCTGGTGAAGGCGCACAGCGGTTTCCAATTCTCGGAGGAACGCGGCGACTATCAGCACGAGTCAGATGCAATTCCAGATACGCCCGACTCCAAGCCCGCCGACGTGATAAACGCTATCCAGAAGCTGCCGCCATCCATAAGGAACAAGGTGGAGTTTGATCCCGAAAGCCGAAAATTGAAGGTCACTGGCGTTGTCTCCAGAGATCAGCGCAACACCATGCTGATGACCTTCAACAAGGTGCCCGGCGCAGAGAAGGCCGTTGAGAGCCTGTTTATTCGCAGTAACCGCATACAGGCGAGCGAACTTATCCAAGGTGACAAGCTGCCTTTCATTGTGCCGCAACTGTGCATTTATCGCCAAGACGAGCTGGAGCTTTTGAGCCGAGACCATTTCCTGGACCTGCCCTGGAACCTCGCCGACTGCGACCCGGCAAACTTCGTTGATCGTTACAGGATCAAGGACGCCTCAACCGTTGGATTGATCGACACAAGCAATGAAGGCCGGATGACCGTTGCGTTTGTCGGCGACGTTCAGGAACAGCTTTCCATGCTGGTGCACGAGCCCGCGTGGACATTGCCGCGCCTCGTGAACTGGATTGATCGGGGGATACCGCACCCTGACGTAACCAAACCCGCCGCCAAGGTGTTCATCAGTAACGCCCTCGAAGGGCTGATGCGGCGCAAGAATTATGCGCTGGATGAATTGGCACGCTACCGCGCCGAGCTTCGGCGCGCGCTGAAGGAAGAGATCGATAAGCTGCGCAAGGAACGCGAGGCCGGGAGTTATGACGCCCTATTTGCAGCTGATGCCCAGAAGTTCGAAACCGCAGCAGACAAGGCAATCGTATTTGATGCGCAGAATTATGCCTATAACCAGCCCTATCGCGGCGGGCATAAGTTCCAGAAGCACTATTTCCAGGAAATTGGCGACCTCAACGAGACGGGCGAAGAGTTCCAGTGTGCTCAATATCTCGATAATCACAAAGACGTTCGGTATTGGGTGCGCAACGTGGATCGCAAGCCAAATGCGTTTTGGTTGCAATTGCCGAGCGGCAAGTTCTACCCCGACTTTGTAGCCCTTTTAACGGATGGTCGAGTCATGGCCGTCGAATACAAGGGCGCGCACCTCATGGCAGAATCCCGCGACAAGCTTAGAATTGGCGAGCTATGGGCCGATGCAAGCGCCGGAAAGTGCCTCTTTGTCATACCTACGGATAGAAATTTCGCCGTCATCGATGACGCAATCAAAGGAGTGTGACCTAGACTAAGAAAATTCATTTGGGGGTATCATTGGGGGTATTTATAAATCTGGAAAATTTA
>DHZF01000032.1:19365-19666 GCA_002414505.1 Hyphomonas sp. UBA5111
TATTTATAAATCTGGAAAATTTAAATTTCCAATATAACAATGTGTTGAAGTATGCATTCGATGCCTCTTCTGGCGCCAGGAAGCCAAACTTTGGGCTTTGATTTTTCTTATGCTCCGGATTGCACGTTGCCCCTCAAATTCAAGGTGAGCGTATCGGGATTGTTTTCAGGAACTTTATTCCTCCCGAATAGGGCGCTGGTATCGTCGGGTCTGGTCGAAGACATACAAGGCAGGCGGTCCCTGGGGCGGGTCATGTGCTCATGCAGACCTGCGGGACCGTTCAGGCAAATTCATGATCTCG
>DHZF01000032.1:19827-30682 GCA_002414505.1 Hyphomonas sp. UBA5111
GCTCAAACATGACCATCTGTTCAGGCAAATTCATGATCTCGAAAACCAGGTCGCGGCGTTTAAGGGTCCCTGTGAGTGTCAGCGTTGTCACCATCGCCTGAAAACCTCAGGCAGTCGAATATTCATACCGGACGTGAACAGATGGTCATGTTTGAGCTAGAGAAGACCGAAACAAGGGCCATGAGACAAGCGCGATTGCAGCCCGCACAGCCCGTCGACCTGAGCGAATTCAGGATGCACCAGTCTTTCAAATGTCAGATTGCTGACTGATAGACAGCTATATGTCTGGAATCCTCTGACGGGATGCGCCCCAATTCGACGAAAAGTTGAGATCTCAGAGAAACTGTCGAAACCCCCATTTTATTTGCTTGAAATTAAGTTGGGGTCCAGTCACGCTGCCACCATCTTAATCTACATTTGGGGGTTTAATGAGAAATTTTATACACAAAAATAAAAATTTCAAAAAAGGACTAAAGGGGGGGCTGACTACTTTATCATTATTTGTGGCGCTTGGCGTTTCGCAGACTGCGCATGCCTGGAAACCGACCACTCATGTTTATCTTGCCGACTATGCCTATGAAGATGTTGTTGACGACGGCCAGGTGACCTTCGATCTCCTTGATCCGGATACGGGCGAAAAGGTGCGTACGCTCGGGCCGTATAAAGTCTCCCCCGAGCTTGTAGAGATTCTTCGCAAAAATCGCCCTTAATACCGCGCGGGGATATTGGGGCCCGATGCCTATCCGGACATTTTGACTGGCCAGCAAGCGATCCATCCGCAAGAGACCAACAAGTGGCTGAAAAACATCTGGGACAATTCGCAAACGCGAATAGTCAAATCCTCATTCTTCGGCCAGACAATCGAAAGGAAGATCGATCCAGGCCCTGAAGTCAAAGCCTTCTCTCTAGGCTACCTTACCCATGCGGCAGGCGACATGTTCGGTCATACATTCGTGAATAATTATAGCGGCGGACCCTTCGAAGTTTTGCCGCCATCAGGGCCTGAGAACGCGATCAAGCATGTTGTCCTCGAAGGTTATGTTGACAAGAAGCTCGATCCTTCACGAATGGGGGGAGACTTTTTCAACGCCAAGATCGATGGAGTAGAAAACTTCATCTATGAGAACCTCGTGGACGCGCGTCGGGATACTGTTCTGGGGAACACGATATTCCCGGCTAATGCGAAGGGTGGAGACTTCTCCATACCTCATATTTTTTCCTATTTGCGGAATGATCTGCAAGCTGAGATTGACGGGTATTACGCCGAAAAGGCGCGGCTGCAGAAGAAAGCCGATTCCTGTTCGTATTTCGACCCGAGTTGTTACGACACAGCGAAGCTGAACGCTTACATGGTCGCGAATGGTCCGAGAACAACCTATATGGAATATTGGCGAGATGACATCGACAACGGGCTGAAGAAATTGCCGAGAGTCAGCCATGACATCGCACTGGCATTATTTTTCAACAAGGAGCGAAAGGCTGACATCAAGGAAGCTAAGAAGGTCGCGCAGAAATATGCGACTGTCAGCATAACATCCATGGCGGGGGCGCCTGATGCGGTCGGGATCGTGACCAATGCCGCGAGCGATGTCGTGGATGCCATCACCCCGGATTTTCTACTCGATCAGATTGACGATCTGAAGAAGGAGCTTCTCAGTACACTTGTGGAAGAAGCCATGGGGATGAGTTTGGAAGAGCTGGAAAGCTATCTGAGCAGCCCTGAGCAGTATTTTGACAGCGTCATGACACAAGGCTCCAAGGGTGAACGCATAAGTCGTGCGGATTTCGATCGGAATGTTCTTCGACTCAACAGCGGGGGCTATGTAGATCCGCAAAATGTACCTGCCCTGTACAATACGATCACGATGAGCAAGCTCGTCATGCTGGAGCCAGCTGAAATCAACAAGGTCCTTCGTGATATTGGAAGCTCGGCAACTCTGAGCCAGCCCAACGTGATGCTGGGATTCATTGAAACGCTTGACGGCGATAATCAGTGGATGAAAGGCATGGTCTTTGCCGAGGATGACCAGACATTCTGCAGCTTGTTCAAGCATCAAGAGGGTACGGACCGCGCGTGTGGAACCAGCGCATCGAAATCGAACGTCCAGACAGCGTTCCTGGGCTGTTACAGAGACGAGAATGATCGTGACCTGAGTGGTTTCAGGGTCGACAGCAATACAAGTACAACACCTGAAGCGTGCCAGAAGACCTGCAGCGATAAAGGGTACAAGTACGCTTCCGTCCAATATGGCATATCGTGTATGTGTGACAATGATTATGGCAAGTACGGCAAGGCCGATAATTGCGATATGGCGTGCACAGGCGACAAGACCCAGATGTGCGGCGGCACTTGGGCGAATTCCGTCTATGCCACGGGCAAGTAGTTGAACGTCCGGTCATGCCTTCCGTCAGTTTACGGATCAGGTCGGCCTACACTCAAGTCGATATATGTGACGGCGCCTTTGTCCTGCCTGGACGAAGGCGCTCTCATTTGAAGACGACTCGGGCAAATTGCTCTTGATCGAAAAGCGCTTCAACACCTGATGAGACATGCGTAACTCAACAGGGCATGAAAAGCTCATTGCCGAACTGGTAAACAGAAGCTTTTCGGGAGCGCTCGAATTGCTCAGCAGGGCGGGGCTGGGGTCTTAACCATGTTCGGTCATGCTGCCGGGATGCGTTTATCTACCATTACCCATACCGCCTATGTGACAACCGTCGTGCTCTCCATGATTACGGGGGCGACCATGTTGATGGCGTCCGCCGCGCTGGATGAGGAACGGGCCGCCGTTGCCAATCGCTACGCGTTCGACAAGGCCTCCTTCGAACTCGATGTCGAGATTTTCCACATGACCGACAAGGCGCGGGAATATGTCATCACAGGCAATGAAGAATATCTGGAGGATTACGGCGTTGTGGCCGCTGCCCTGCAGGACACCGAAGACCGCCTGCAGCACATGGAGGATGCCGGCGCCACGGAGGTCGAGCTCGCGACCCTGACGGAGGCCATCGACCAGGCCAATCGCCTGACCAATGACCAGCGCCAGGCGATCAAAGCGTTCCAGAGCGGAGACGCCGAGACGGCGCGCGACATCCTCTTCAGCGATCATTACGAAGCGGAACTCGATCTCATCAACAGTGACGTGCTGCGTTTCCAGGCCCTGCTGGACCAGCGGACCGCCACCGAGATCGAGCAGGCCATACGCGCCTCGCGGATATGGAAAACCATTTCCGAAATTGTGCTGGGGCTGACGGCCCTCATGTTTCTGGGCGTCCTCTATTTCGTGCTGAAGCGCCGTATCCTGCGGCCAGTCAGCCGACTGAGTGATGTCGTCACGCGGCTTGCCGATCAGGACTATGATGTCGACCTGTCGAATTTCCATAACAGGGACGAGATCGGCGACATGGCGAAGGCCGTGCGGATATTCCGGGAGAACGGGCTGGAACGTCGCCGCCTTGAAGAAAAGTTGGAGCGCGACCTGAAGCTCAAGACGGTCTTGTCCCGCATGACCCACCGCATGCAGGCCTGCGAGAGCAAGGATGAAGTGGCCGATGTGGTCCGTCTGTTCCTGCCGGCCATCCTGCCGGGATGCCCCGGCCGGCTCTATCTGTTCGAGAAGACCGACAACATCATGCGGCAGGCTAGCGAATGGCTGGCGCCTGCCGATTCCGCCGCACGCTTCGGGCCGATGGATTGCTGGGCCCTGCGCCGGGGCACCTTGCACCAGCATGGGGCAGATCAACCCGACATGCCCTGTGAGCATTTGCGGTCTGCTGAGGGCGGGCCAGAGAGTGGGAGGGAGCGTGCAAACGCCGTCTCTTCCGTCTGCGTCCCTCTCACGGCGCAAAGGGAAGTCATTGGGCTGGTTTATTGCGAGATGCCGGATGGCCCGGCCTATCAGGCCCATGAGCACTATATAGTCATGCTGGCCGAGAACATCTCGCTGTCCCTCGCCAATATGGGCCTTCGGGAAGAATTGCAGGAACAGGCAATGGCGGATTCCCTGACGGGCCTTGCCAACCGGCGCCAGTTGGAGCAGCGCCTGGGCGCATTGCTGGGCGATTCACAGCATACGGACCGCCGGGTCAGCTGCATCATGATGGATGTCGACCATTTCAAAATGCTCAATGACACCTATGGCCATGACAAGGGCGATGACGTGCTCCGGGAGATCGCCAGGATCCTGCAGTCGCACACGCGCGAGGACGGGCTGGCTTTCCGCTATGGGGGTGAGGAGTTCGTCATCCTGCTGCCCGGTGTGGAAACCGAGGATGCGCTGCTGCGCGCAGAGGCCATTCGCAGCGATATCGCCGCGCATCGTTTTCATCATGATGGCATCGTGATTGACGGGGTCACGGCCTCTTTCGGGGTGTCGACATCGCCGGACATCTGCCCGGATACGCGGCTGGTCACGACGGCGGACGCAGCCCTTTACGAATCCAAGGCCAATGGCCGCAACCGCGTTACGCGGGGGCGCATGGCCTCGTCCGCGGACAAGGTGGCCTGACGTGCCTCAAGGCTGATCTAGTCGGCGGCGATGATCAGCGTGAGCCGGTCGGAATACTTGCCAGCAAGGGCTAGCGCCGTATCGGTGCGGATCATGAAATCCAGACTGTGCTGTGAACTGGTGCTCCCCTGCAGGATGGTTGTCTCTGTTCCGGCTGCGGGCTGGACGAGTTGGCCATCGATGCGCAGATCATAGGCGATGCCGTTAGAGGTGAATTCGTGCCGCAACTGTCCGGCATTCTCCGACAACAGGTCGATGGAATAGGGCGTGTTCGCGGCGACGGAAAACTCCAGAGACTTTTCCTGTCCTTTCATCAGGGTCCCGAAACCCACATCCATGGATTTGATCCCGGCCTGCGCATCGCTGCCAAAGGATGCCACCACGCTCGGCGCAACCTGGGTCACAACATCCACCGTCTGCCGGGTCACCAGTTCCTGTCCGCCATCCCGGCTGTCGAACAGCGATACGGCCAGGTGCCCGACATACTGGCCGGCCGGAACGCGCTGGCCGGGAGGAACGCTGACCTGGAATTTGACCTGCCTCTGAGGCTGGCCCCTGGGCATGGACCCATGCACTTCGACAACATTATCCCCCTGCGAAATCTCGCGCCCGAGCTGGTCAACCCGCACATCAAGGGAGTGGGCGCCTGAGTATAGGGCCGCCTTGCCCGGCCCAGTATCCGGCTCGATACGGACAATATAGGCGCACGCCTCCCCGCTATGCTCCACTGTGAGTGTGCCGAGTTCGGTATGAACCCGGTTGCTGTCGCCGTCATAGCCGCGGCTCAGCGCGCCGCGATACTGGATGAGCGGCGCGGGGGCCAGTCGGAGGCGACAGGGGGCTGTCGCGGACGCGGTGCCCGGCTCGGTCATGCTGGTCGGCGACAGGGGCAATGCGTCCTGGGCCGTGGCGGCATTTGCGAGCATGAGGGCCAGTCCGGCCAGCCAGAGTCTAGCATACAGCATTTCAAGCTCCCTCCTTGTTCATTACACGCACCGTCACATCATAGGGCGCGGTGGTCTTGTTGGTCCGGATTTTCACCGGGTCCGGCAGTCGCATGACGCCGATTTCGCCTTCGGGCACCTGGAAGGTGGCCGTCGCGCCTTCCGGAGAATCGAATTCCATTGTGACCGTTTCCCCGTGCTGCAAGCCATCGACATAGAACCGGCCGCCGCGATTGGTGAACATCTGGTGGCGTTCCCCGTCGCTGGTGATCGCATAGCCTGCGGCAAACGGAATCGGCTCGCCGTCCTGGTCCACGAGCACGGAGATCACCGCGACATTGCGGTCATCTCCCAGTCTCACAATGTATCCCGACCGGTAGCTGGGCAGGAAGGTCAGCGCCTGTCCCCCAAGCGATGTGCCGGGCGGCGCGTCCGGTGCGTCCACTTCGATGGTGCGGACGTAATAGGCGTTGAGGTCGGGCACGACGGCAGGTCCGAGACCGGAGGAAAAGGCAGCATAGGTCGGCTTGGTGTCGAGAATGGAGGCCTTGGGGTCGGCCGCGATATCGAACCCTTTCACGGCCTCATTCTTCGCAAATATCACGAAGCTGTCATAGACCGGCCGGGACAGGGCGAGCGCGCCGTCGGCATAGACAAGGGCAGAGCCAATCGAGAACTCGGTCGTGGTCTCCGATCCGAAGGCATCGCCTTCCTGCACCGCAGAGAACCGCTGCTCGGCGCGGCCTTCAAAGCGGTTCGCAATATAGGATCCGCCAAGGCGGACATCATCAATGCCGGATTGCCGCGTATAGGTCGTGTCCCACCCGAAGCTGCCGACATTCCGGTCCATGCGGGACGAGTAGGACGCGCGGGAGGAAGGCGTGCGGGTATCGTGAGAGACCTGGGCGTATCCGTCCCCAAGGCGAATGCTGAAGGAGATGCCGCCGGACCATTCTTCCGCCTTTCCGGGGACCTGGTTGTAGCGGAGCACGGTGCCTAGCGTTCCGTAGGCTGTGCGCCAAGTGTAATTGGCGGAGACAGACTTTTCAAACTCGGACTCCGAATGGCGCTTGCGCAACCCGCTCGAAATCTGCATCCGCTGTGTCTGGGAAAAGTTGCGTGAAAGTCTGGCGGCAAAATCGTATTCGATATTTCCTGATCCGCCTCCGAGCGCCTGGTACTGCTCTTCCTGGTATCGCGCCTGCAAATCAAACCGCATCTGTCTGGCCGAGTCCGTATCACTCCATCGATAGAGCGCCGTTATGGCGCCGCCGCTGCCCTCATCATGATCACTGTAACCGCCAAGAAATCCGAATGTGCCGTATTTGTTGGTATAGAAGAGGTCGGCTCCGAGATTGACGAGGGAGGTGTCGGCCTGGAGATTTACCCCGGCCGTCAAGGCATCCGTCCATCCTTTCCGGTAGAAGGCGCTGATGGCGGGATTGTCCATATCATAGTCACGCACGCCCTCGTCGAGTTCCGCCGTCGGGCCGATACTGACGGCGAAGTCACTGACCCCTTTTTTCAGTAGGCTGAAATCATAGAAGGCCGAAAACACGACGCGGTCGACATCGCCGCTGTCATATTCGATTTCCAGGACGATATCATTGCCGGCTGCGCTCTGGAGCGGCAAATCGGTCAGATTATACCGGCCGGGACTGAGCCTGAACTCGCGAATGTATTGCCCGTTTATATAGACGAGCACCCGCGCGGAGCGCTCCAGTTCGAATTGCTGCGAGGGATTGGTCCGGTATTCCTCATAGGGCTGCAGGGCAAAACTGCGGAAACCTGCAAGCCCGAGCAGTCGGGGGTTTCCTTGCAGGCCGCTGGTGGGGACGGTGAGATCGCCGGCCTCCAGGCGAATGCGCCGGTCCACCAGATCCTTGGTGAGGCGCGTGTCATTCAGGGCCAGCGCATTGTCGCTTGTATCGCTGTAGCGGACGCCCGTTTCCAGGACGAGATCCCGCAGGTTGATCGCGGCGGTCAGGTTCAGCTGGGTGGCGGCAAATCCCGGGTCAATATATTTGCTGGTATGAACATATTGGGTGCCGGCCGCAAAGTTGACGATGGCGCTGGTCTTCGCCTGATCCACCGTATTCAATTGGAGCGCCGGGTTGAGACGGGGCTGGATATGAAGGGGGACAATCGATCTCATGTCGATCGGTACATCAATGTTCAGCAGGAGATTGGTGTGATCGAACGTGGTCACCAATCCCATTGCGTTCAATGCGTCCGTGCTCACCATCTCCTGCTGGGTGCCGATCTCAAGCAGCTCGACCTGCTTTTCTTCGATCAGGAAAGGCAGCAGGAGATCGACTATCGCCCGGCGATTGACCGTCGTCTCGCCGGGTGTGAGGCTGGGCGTCATCGTCACGTCGCCCTGGTTCAACCCGGAAATTATGACCGGGTAGGGCAGGCTGACGTGTTGTTGCTGTTTTGCGCCAAACAAAGCCCCGAAAATCTCGTCGACCGTCGCTTGCTTGTCGAGATTGGGAGACGTTGGTCCGTCGTCGCTCCCCGACTCATCCGCATGCGCGAGAAAGCCGGGCAGATACGATATCAGGAATGCGCCAATGCCAAGGAGCAGCGTAGGAACCTGCCGGCGCGGCAAACCCTTTGCAATGCGGCGTGGCCTTGTCATTCGGTCTGAATTTGCAGAAGGCTGACGCACCATGTCCGCCCGTCAATTCTTGTAATAATCCGCTGTCATCGTCACGGAAACGGGGCCGACGGGAATACCGTCAGGCCAAGGCAAATCGACAACTGCCTGGGTTCCCGCAATGATGTTGCGGTTGTCAAGTTTGGACACGGCCTCACCCGACAGGTCTATTGCGCGATCCCCCGCCCGGACAGTCAAGACAGTGTTTTGCAGGATGGCGCGGCGCTTGCCCGTATTCCGGACGGTGAGCCTCAATTGCGGCTCATCGGCATCGGTCCGGGCGAGTTCGCTGGCAACAAGTTCGGCGTTAGGAGACCCCTCTTTCGGCAGCACATAGAGTGCCGCTTCATAGCGAAACCCCACACTGACATCCATGAGGCGCTTGTCGCCAGCGTCCTCGTGCGCATACGGAATTGGCAATTGCTCCACGACCAGACGATATGCGAGTTCAATGTCGGGGTCTGGGTCGCCAATCCATTGCGCGCGTATGGACTGGCTCTGTCCGGGCGCCAGTACCAGCTGGGGAGGGGTGACAATGAAATTGTCGAATTCCGGCTGACGGATCTCGTTTCCCTGATTATCTGCAGAACGCTGGAAAACCTCGATCTGAATGGCAATCGGTTCTGCGTGCGTATTCTTTATAACGAATGTCCTGGAGGCGCCGGCCCCACTTGGCGTGAACTGCGCGACGATTGGGGCGAACTCATAAGCCCATGCCGCAGGCGATACCGAAGCCAACATGCCGGCTAACAAGATGAACAATGCTCGAAACAGCATCTGCGTCCTCCGCTGGATAAACCTGTGTTTCAAAAAGGTGTCAGGTGGCGCGGACGTTGGAGCGGCGCCACCTGACGATCTCATCACGATGGGCCTAGTAGTCAGCCGCCAGGGTGATGGTCAGCACGTCGGAATATGTACCGGCGACGGCATACTCGCTCGGGGAGTCGAACGAGAGGTCGAGATTTCCGGTGCGTGTGCCACCATTGAGCAGAATATTCACCCAGTCATTGTTGGTGACAATCGTAACCGGCGTGCCCTGCATGTCGGCCGAATTGGTGACCGTCGGGCTGAAGATGCCGAGACCAAGCCAACTCGCTTCGACGTCATAGTCGATGTTCACCCCACCGGTACTCTCATTGTGGTACATGCCACCATTCAAGGATTCGAGCGAGACGGTGTAGGGAGAGTTGCAGGAATACAGGATTGTCAACGAGCCCTGATTGCCGGTGTCCAGCATGTCGACGTCGTAGCTTGCAGATCCTTCAGGAACCAGTTCGCAATTGCTTTCGACTTCGCCGCCCAAGGTGATTTCCAGGCTTTCGGAGTCCAGAGCGGATGCCGAACCCGCTGTGAGTGCGACTGCTGCCGCAATAGCTGTAAGTGTACGCTTCATTGTGGTACCCTCAATTTTCCCGGCATGGGTGCAAGCCATAGCCGGGGTGTTCTGCCCCGCCACCATTGGCTGGACAGTGCATCCCACGCGAGTGGGTAGGAGTGGCGGGAATCCGCCAATTCAGGTCACGGGGCATAGCTGTCCCGTGACCACACCTCGAACCCTGTTAGATTCGTAAGTGATCTCTGATGTCATGATGTTTTCGAACTGAGTGCGCCCGAATTTTTATCGCTTCTTTGCTGTCCCCAAGATTCTCGTCTCCGATCCCTTGCCATGTTCTATGTCTAAAAATTCGTTTCATGCTTCCAGTATTGCGTAAGTACTGAAAGATGCGTCCCCGAATTTCCCCTCCGACATTCCGATACAATCGGAGGTTAACTGATTATTAACGCCCCTTTCAGGTATTCTCAACACCCAAATTATTACAAACGGGGTCTCAAGAGGCGGCGGAAACCCCTCGAGGGCGAGTGAGCCCCGTGATTACGCATGCAGAACGAATCCGTGTACTGAGGTGTAACTGGCAGGACCTGGGCCAGCTTCGCCCCTCATACAGAATGTGAACGCTTCCCCGCAGGCATTCATGCAATCCGTAGTTGGATATGCAGGGGCCGCCGAAACATATTTCTGAGTGTGCGGTGCACAATATATCAAAGAAGAGAGGCCGGGCCGATCAAGCAGGCTACCCGGCTCACAAAGAACTCAGGACAAATTACGCCTGAAAAGCGAGCAAATCTTCTTCGCGCTGCACAACAAGATTTTCGTCTTTTCCCGACCAGAAATGTTCATTCCGGAAGCATTCGACCCGAATATAGGGGGCTGAGTATTTGCTAAGTTCAGAATATGGATGATTTGAGATCAAGTGAGGCCGTAATGACACCCATCCTGATCCGTGTGTGACGATCAGCGTGTCGCGTCAGGATCCGGCAAGGGAGCCGGCAAATCGGCCAATGCGTTCAGTGCGGAGATCAGCGTGGCCCATTGTTCGGCTCCAAGCTGGGCCTTCAGGGCCTGCTGGGCCGCATCCCATCTCGTCACGATGTCCGCCAAGAGGCACCGGCCCGCGTCCGTCAGGCGGACATGGCGTGTGCGGCTGCCCTCGGGGGTGAATGTCTCGACCCGGCCAGCACGTTCCAGCGCAGCGATATTGCGGATCATGGTGGTGCGCTCGGTGCGCATCCGGGCCGCAAAGTCCGCGACAGAAATGTCTTTCAGATAATAGAGCTGCATCAGCAGGGAGGCCTGTCCGGGCGCAATGCCGGCGCCATCCAGATAAGCCCCATAGTGGCGGGACAGCGCGCGATTGGCGGCGCGGGTCGCCTCGGCCATGCAGACATGCGGGCTGTGGCGGGTG
>DHZF01000032.1:30740-31197 GCA_002414505.1 Hyphomonas sp. UBA5111
GGCGGAGATCCTCCAGCAGGAGGATCCTGTGTGATGTGTCCGTCGTCATGGCGCTTCCATACACTGATTTCCGGGGTTCGGTAAATTTAGGGGATTTACCTCGCCACATATAAATGTGCATATACACATAAATATGGGTAAAGGCCAGAGGCCACAGAGGAGGCGCGGTATGGCGCAACAAAACAAGAGCGTCGCGATTGTCGGCGCGGGGGATTATATCGGCGCGGCGATCGCGAAGAAATTCGCGGCCGAGGGTTATACTGTGGTGGCCGGCCGCCGAAATGGCGACAAGCTGGCGCCGCTGGTCGAAGAGATAGAAGCGGCGGGCGGCAAGATCTCCGCGCGGTCGCTGGATGCGCGCGAGCCGGACGATGTGACGGCCTTCCTGGCCGAAGCGGACGCCCTCGCCCCGCTGGCCCTGACCGTGTTCAATGTCGGCGCCAATGTGAATTTCCCG
>DHZF01000032.1:31317-31715 GCA_002414505.1 Hyphomonas sp. UBA5111
AAGGTCTGGGAGATGGCCTGCTTTGCCGGCTTCGTGACGGGCCGCGAATCCGCGCGGCTGATGCTGGAACGCGGACAGGGCAAGATCTTCTTCACCGGCGCCACGGCCGGGCGGCGGGGCGGCAAGGGCTACGCGGCCTTTGCCTCGGCCAAGTTCGGCCTGCGCGCTGTGGCGGAAGCCATGGCGCGGGAATTGTGGCCGCAGCATATCCATGTGGCGCATCTGATCATTGATGCCGGGGTCGACACCGAATGGGTGCGCGAATTGATCCGGCAACGCGGCGGCCCGGACGACCCGCAGGGCCTGATGCCGCCCGAGGCCATCGCCGACGCCTATTGGCAATTGTTCCAGCAGCCGGAGACGGCCTGGACGTTTGAACAGGAAATCCGTCCCTATGG
>DHZF01000093.1 GCA_002414505.1 Hyphomonas sp. UBA5111
GGCGCCGAGATAGCCACTCTTGCGGTTGCTGGCAACACCCGATCTCATCCTTTGCAGTGGATTTGTGCAGGGAATGGGACGATCCGCCAGATTTTCACACGCGCTGATATGCTCGCCTTTACATTTTATCGATAATCGGCAATATCGAAATACAGAAAGACACGACTCCCAGACCGTGTGCATGGAGACCGTTCATAAATGAAGACCTTTTTCCTCTCCATGGCGGGCGCCCTCGCCGCCATGTTCATTTTCATCTTCCTGATGTTTTCTTTTCTCATGCTGCTCATTGTTGGGGCATCAAGCTCAAAACCTGAGCGTCCGGACTCTGTTGTCCTCTCTCTGGACCTGAATACGGAGTTCTCGGATCAGGCCCCTACAGGCGGATTTGCCGCGCTGTCCGGCACGCCCGGCTTCATCGACTTGCTGACCAAGCTCAAGGCAGCCGAGACCGATGACCATGTTAAAGGCCTGTTCATCCGCGGCGCCTTTATCGGAACCGGCAGCGCCCGCGCAGAAGAATTGCGCCAGGCGATCCAGAGCTTCCGCGATCAGGGCAAGTTTGTCATTGCGCATTCACAGGGAACCCTCGGCGTGCGCGGCCCGTCAGCCTATTGGTCGATTTCCGCCGCCGACGAAATCTGGATGCAGCCGGGTTCCGACCTGGTCGTCCCGGGACTGACGTTCGAGACAGAGTTCTTCAAGGGCCTCTTCGACAAGATCGATGTGACCCCGGAAATCTACCCGTTCTACGAATACAAGAACGCCCCGAACTCCTACAACAAGACCGGTTATACCGAGCCTCATAAGGAAGCCCTCGTAACGCTGGCTGACTCCGTCTGGACCACCGCCCTGGGTGACATGGCAGCAGACCGGGGACTCAACACGGATGCTGTTCGCACAGTCCTTGAAAGCGGACCGATCCCGGCTGAGAAGGCCATCTCGCTGAAGCTGCTCGACAAGACCGGGTATCCGGAAGAAGCCTCGGCGGCGGCCCTTGAACGCGCCGGCGATGACGCAGAACTTGTCGATCTCGCTTTCTATAGCGCGCCATCCCCAAGCCTGCGCGCACCGCAAATCGCGGTCGTCGGCGGTGAAGGCGCTGTCGTGACTGGTGGTGGCGAAGGCGACTCGCCCTTCTCCTCCCCGCCTGGCTTTGCGTCGGACAATATTGCCCGCGCCATTCTCGACGCCGGCAAGAATGATAAGGTCAAGGCCATCATCTTCCGTGTCGACAGCCCCGGCGGGTCGCCCGTTGCGGCCGACCAGATCTGGAACGCCATCGAACGTGTGCAGGCTGACGGCAAGCCGGTCATAGTATCCATGGGCTCGCTCGCCGCGTCCGGGGGGTATTATGTCTCGGCTGGCGCCGATTATATCATGGCCAACCGCGCCACCATCACGGGTTCTATCGGTATCTATGGCGGCAAGTTCGCGGTGGAAGGCGGTCTGAACAAGCTCGGCATCACCTTTGACCGGGTCAGCGTTGGCGGCGAGTTTGCCGATGCCTATGGTGCAGACACGTTCACGGAAACCCAGGAAGCGGCAGTCAAGGACACGTTGAAGCGCGGCTATGATCGCTTCCTCGGCATCGTCGCGGATGGCCGTGGCATGACGTATGACGAAGTGCACGAGATCGCGCGTGGCCGCATCTGGAGCGGAGAAGACGCGCTCGACGTGGGGCTGGTCGACGAACTCGGCACATTCATTGACGCTATCGAAAAAGCCAAGGAACTGGCCGACATCGACGCCGATGTGACGCCGCGGCTGGTCTACTATCCGCATCGTCCAACAGGCCTTGAAGCCCTCGAAAACCTGTTCGGCGTGTCCGCCGAGGGCGCTGAAGCGGCCATCATGCTGAACCGTCTCGCCAGCGACCAGCACGTCCAGTCGCTTATGGAACAGCTGGCAGCCGTGGAGGCCGTGAATTCCGGCCAGACCCAAGCTGTCATCCCACGCTTCCGCGAGAGATAGTCTCGGTTGCCCTTTGGATTGATCGAGGCCCTCTGGAGACAGAGGGCCTTTTTCTTTGCCAGTCTACTCCGACAGGTGAAGTCCAAGCTGCCTCGCAAGTTCAGCAAAGGCGATTGGCACGGGCGCGCTGAATGTCTGCCGTCCCTGGCCGGGCAGCGCAATCTCCAGCGACCGCGCATGCAGCATCAGCCGATCAGCCGAGCGCGCGCCTGATCCGTACAGATGATCTCCCAGGATCGGGCAGCCGGCTCCCATCAGATGGGCGCGGATCTGGTGCATCCGTCCCGTCTCCGGTTTCAATCCGAATACAGCATGCTCACCCTGGCGCGACAGGATACGCCAGTGCGTAACCGCTTCCTGACTGCCCTTGCGCCCTGGCTTGGCGATCAACATGCGCGGCCGTCCGCCCTCCTCAACTTTCACAAGCGGCTGGTCGAAGACGCCTGCATCGCGCTCGGGCAAACGCCCACTGACGAGGGCGAGATAGGTCTTTTGGGCGCGGCGGGATGCGAACTCATCTGACAGGAAAGCCGCCGCCGGCTTGGTCCGCGCGACAATAATGACACCGGACGTGCCCCGGTCGAGCCGATGAACCAGACGCGGCTTCTTGCCGTTCGATTTCGCAAACGCGACGAGCAAGTCATCCAACGATTGATACACGCCGCCTCCGCCCTGGACGGCAAGACCGGACGGCTTGTCGAACACGATAACCTCGCTGTCCTCATATATAATGAGACTATGTGCGTAAGCGCGGTCTTCGGCACTGATGTCGGGAAGCGGACGGTTTCTCATGAATCAGCGTCGGTTCCGGTTTCGAATTTCCGCGACATATTTCATGCGCTCCATGATAGCGCGCTCCCGGCCATGCCCTTTTGGTTCATAGAAGACGGGGCGCTCCATGCCGTCCGGAAAATAGTTCTGCCCGGATACGCCTTCTTCCGTATCGTGATCGTAGACGTATCCCTCGCCATAGCCTTGGTCCTTCATCATGCCGGTGGGGGCATTGAGAATTGATTTGGGCGGCATCAGACTGCCCGTTTCCCGTGCGGCGGCGCGCGCCTTCTTCAGCGCCATATAGGATGCGTTCGATTTTGGCGCCGTTGCAAGATGGACGACGCAATGTGCTAGCGGGATCAACCCCTCCGGCTCACCAAGGCGCTCGAACGCCCGCGCCGCTTCGCCTGCGACCATCATGGCCGTGGGGTCAGCAAGCCCAATATCCTCGCTGGCCATCACGACCAGTCGGCGCGCTAGAAACCGCGGGTCTTCCCCGCCCTCCAGCATCCGGGCGAACCAGTACATCGCCGCATCCGGATCTGATCCGCGCACAGACTTATGGAGTGCCGAAATGAGATTATAGTGACCCTCGCCCGACTTGTCGTAGGCGGGGGCTCGTTTCTGTAGGGCAGCCGACATGGCCTCTACCGACAGGGGCTCCCCCTTACCTGCAAAAGTGTAGACCTGCTCAACAAGGTTCAGCAGATAGCGCCCGTCCCCGTCAGCCATGTCGATCAACGCCGCGCGCGCCGCAGGCACCACGGGCAGCTTTTGCCCCTCCATGGCCTCGGCCCGTTCGATCAGAAGGCCAAGCCCGTCCTCATCGAGCCGCCTCAGCACCATGACCTGGCAGCGCGACAGGAGAGCGCCATTGATCTCGAAGCTGGGATTTTCGGTGGTGGCCCCAACCAGTGTTACGATCCCACCTTCCACGAAAGGCAGGAAACCGTCCTGTTGCGCCTTGTTGAACCGGTGGATCTCGTCAACGAATAGCAAGGTGCCCTTCCCCGTCGACCGACGCGCCTCGGCCCGCTCAAAGGCGGCGCGCAAATCCTTCACGCCTGAAAAGATGGCGCTAATAGCTTCGAATTCGAGGTCTGTTTCACTCGCGAGCAGCCGCGCAATCGTTGTCTTTCCGACACCGGGCGGTCCCCAGAAAATTATGGAGGAGAGCCGCCCCGCCTCCAGCATGCGCCGCAGCGGACCATCGGGTCCGAGCAGATGATCCTGCCCGACCACATCGGACAGGGTTTGTGGGCGCAACCGGTCAGCCAGTGGCTGGGGGGCGCCTTCAGAGAGGCCGGAGGCAGAGAAAAGATCGTTCATGCGCCCGTTCTAGGCGTGATTGCAGGGCGTGATAAGGTACCAAGTGGAGGAGACACAAAATGACACTGGAGATCATACCATCGGGACAGGCGTGCGGCGCTGAAATTCGCGGCGTTGACCTGACCGCGCCGCTTGATGCGGAGACTATTGCGGACATTAGGGCAGCCTGGCTAGACTATCAGGTCCTGTCCTTTCCGGATCAGGAGATGAGCGACGCAGACCTGGAGCGTTTCACTCTGTATTTCGGCCCTTTCGGCGACGATCCGTTCATCGCCCCCATTCCCGGCCATGAACACATCATCGCGGTTCAGCGTGCGGCTGACGAGACCGCCCCGATCTTCGCTGAAAGCTGGCACACCGATTGGAGTTTCCAGCCCGAGCCCCCAAGCGGCACCTGCCTGTTCGGCATCACCATTCCGCCGCAGGGGGGCGACACGTTGTTTGCAAATCAATATTTGGCGCTCGAACAGATGCCGGCGGACTTACGCGAGAAGCTGGAAGGCCAAAAGGCCATCCATTCGGCCAAAAACGCCTATGCCCCAGGCGGCATGTATGGGGATAGTGACAAGGCAAACGGCCGCAGCATGACGATCATCGCCTCGCCCGAAGCTGAAGCCGTACACCTACACGACATCATTCGCGTCCATCCTGAGACCGGTCGCGAAAGCATATTCGGCACCGCAGGCTATATAACGGGATTTGACGGCATGACGCCGGAAGACGGCTGGGAATTGCTCACCGAGCTCTACCGCTGGCAGACTCGTCCTGAATTCCAGTACCGTCAGTCATGGCAGGAAAACATGCTGGTCATGTGGGACAATCGTTGCCTGCTCCACATGGCGACCGGCGGGTATCCTGGCCATGATCGTCTGTTGCACCGCACAACAATTGGCGCCGCCTGACCGCTAGCCGCCCGCCCTTTTCACACGTATTGTGAAAAGAAAAACCGGGAGGAAAGCATGGCCGATACAGAGTATGAGGCGGAAGGCACGGTTCCAGATCCCTGGAGCCTGCCGCTGGAGACTTTCGATGTTTCGAAAGCTGAGATTTTCCAGAACAACATGCAAGGCGAGTATTTCCGACGATTGCGCAAGGAAGCGCCTGTCCACTATTGCCCGGAAAGCTCGGTGGGCGCGTATTGGTCCGTCACGAAGTATCATGACATCATCGCGGTCGACTCCAATCACAAGGCCTTCTCGTCCGAACCGAGCATCGTGATCGGCGATCCGAGCGACAATTTCCAGCCGCCCATGTTCATTGCCATGGACCCGCCGTTGCATGACATCCAGCGCAAGGTCGCCCAACCGGCCGTCGCTCCTACCCAGTTGTCAGAGCTGGAGGACCTGATCCGTCAGCGCGTCTGCGCCATTCTTGACAGTTTGCCAGTCGGCGAGGAATTCAACTGGGTCGACAAGGTCTCGATCGAACTGACCACCCAGATGCTGGCAACGCTGTTCGACTTCCCCTTCGAAGACCGTCATCTCCTGCCCTTCTGGTCAGACGTTGCAACGACAAGCGACGCTGTCGGCATTGTCGGTACAGATATGGAATGGCGTATGAAGCATCTGAACGAATGCGTTGCTTATTTCACCCAACTCTGGCGCGAACGTGCCGCCCAGCCCCGCAAGTTCGATTTCATTTCCCTCCTGGCCCATGGCGAGGACACCAAGGACATGGCGGATAATCCGATCGAGCTGCTCGGCAATTTGATGCTGCTGATCGTCGGTGGCAATGACACGACCCGCAACTCGATCTCTGGCGGCGTCTACTTCCTGAACCAGTTCCCGGAAGAATATGACAAGCTGCGCGCGGACCCTTCCCTCGTGCCGAACATGGTCTCGGAAATCATCCGCTACCAGACACCCCTGGCGCATATGCGACGGATTGCGACCGAAGACACCGAACTTGGCGGCCAGATGATCCGCAAGGGTGACAAGGTGGTGATGTGGTACGCCTCCGGCAATCGCGATGAAGAAGTGATTCCGGATGCGGACGCCTTCCGCATCGACCGGGAAAATGCCCGCCGTCACCTGTCCTTCGGCTTCGGCATTCACCGTTGCATGGGCAATCGCGTCGCTGAAATGCAGCTCCGCATCTTATGGGAAGAAATCCTGAACCGGTTCGACCGGATCGAAGTGACCGGCGAGCCGACACGCGTCCTGTCCAATTTCGTGCTGGGTTACGAGCAATTGCCGGTCATCCTGCATCCGAAACGGACCAACTGACCTCGCTAGAGCCGGACCGTTCCGCGAACGATCCGGCCATTGCGCTCTATCTCGATATCCCAGCTGCTCTCTTTTCCGGCCGAGAGGGCGGATTTCAATTCGTCCACCGTCTTGGTCTGAATGCCATTCACGGATCGGACAATATCGCCAGGTCGGAAGAAATTGCGGGCGATCGACCGGCGCATCACGGAATGAACGTAGATACCCGAGCCTTTCTGGAACGGGTCGAGCCCATTCTCTTCCGCAAGGCGCGGCGACAGCTCCACGACCCGGGCGCCAGAAAAAGCGGTACGCCCGTCAAGCAGGACAATATCGGCTTCCCGCGCACCCGGAGGTGGTTCCACCGTGACTCCAATGTTCTGGGTCTTGCCGCCTCTCAGAACAGTCAGAGAGGCCTCGTCTCCCGGGCTGCGAACAGCGGCGAGGAATTTCAGGCCTTTTTCATCGAACACTTCGCGGCCATCAATTGCGGTGACGAGGTCGCCCCGGCGCAGGCCGGACCGGTCGGCCGGGCCATCATCATAGACTTCCGTCACCATGACACCGACCGGACGGTCCAGTCCCTGCGCCTTGGCAATGTCATAGCTGACCGATTGCGCAGCAAGCCCGAGCCAGGGGCGCACGAACGTGCCTTCATTCATCGCGGCATCGACGACGCGCTTCACCATTTCGGCCGGAATGGCAAATCCGATTCCGTTGGACCCACCGGACCGGGAGAAGATCGCAGTGTTGACGCCAACCAGTTCGCCCTTCGTATTCACGAGCGCGCCACCGGAATTGCCCGGATTTACCGCTGCGTCCGTCTGGAGGAAGAAGGCATAATCTGAAATGCCGACATCGGTTCGGGCCGTTGCTGAGATGATCCCGCTGGTTACTGTCTGGCCAACGCCAAAGGGATTGCCGATGGCAAGAACAAGATCACCAACTTCAGCAGCTCGGGTGTCTGCATAAGGCAAAACCGGCAGGACAGCGCCCTCCGTGTCGATCTTCAGGACGGCGAGGTCCGTCCGTTCATCCGCAAGCACAAGTTCGGCCGGATATTCCCGGCGGTCGCTGAGAACCACCCGGAACGTGTCGGCACCGTCAATGACGTGATTGTTGGTCACGATGACGCCATCCGATCCGACGATCACACCGGACCCGAGCGAGTTTTGCCTACGTTGTTTCGGGATCGCATCGCCGAAGAACAATTGCTCCATCGGAGATACGCGGTTGGCGACCATGCGCTCGGTGAAAACGTTGACCACCGCAGGCGAGGCTTCTCTCACAAGCGGGGCAAAGCTGAGATCGATTTCTGCCTGTGACTGAGGCAAGCGTTGGGCGTGAGCGAAGAGTGGCATGAACGCCACGACAAGCAAGGCCAGAACCGAAAGCCCGGCAATCACCAGGAACTTCGAAACGTGTTTTGTCATGCGGAATGTATGGATCATGAGTATGGCTCTATTGCGGCGTGAAGCGGGACGCAATTCCTTCAATCATGACAAATCTGTGAGTTTTTTCAGGGGGTTGGCTCTGTCGTCTCCCGAGAGGCGAGCTCTCGGAGGTTCCTTTCATGGTCCTCGCGACTGATCCGGTAGAAACTGATGCAAAGGATCATGACCATCCACAAGGACAGAAGAGTCAGGGCATAGCCCCACCCAAGAGTTCGAACCGCTTGCTCGCTGGCTTCGGCAGACCGCATCCCGGGGGTGATCGCTGCTGCAGCGAGGATGAAGGATGCGCTCAATACGCCCACACCTTGGGCAAGCTTCCGCATGAAACTGATACCGGCGAAGTATATGCCTTCCGAACGTCGCCCCGTGGCGAGTTCATTTTCTTCCACGATGTCGGCAACCATGGAGGCAGCCAGCATCTGGTAGGCAATGATCAAAGCGAGATCGACGACGGTCACACTCAGAACGATCATGTAGAGCGCTTCTGTGCCGTTGGGCGGTAGCAATCCGAACTGACGGGCGATCACGGGAGCGGGCGCAATGGTGAAGGCCAGCAACCCAATAGCGATGGCGGCTTTCTTCTTCCCGAACATCCGTCCGGCCAACGGCGCCAGGACGAGCGCCAGAATGGAAGACACGTAGACGGCTGCAGTCAGTCCCGAGATCTGTTTGCTGGTGAACTCCCAGAAAAAGCCGTTTATGTACTGGTTCAGTGTGGCCGAGACGCCGGTCGCTAACAGGCCGAACAGGGTTGCCAGAAACAAGGCCCGGAAGGACGGGTTTGAGACGGTTTCCCAGATTTCCCCAATGACTTTGACTGGAGTGAGCTTGCGCGGGCTTGGCGGGGCTTTCAGATGGGGAATGTGCCTGTGCGTCCCCAGTGACGTGATCAACACGGCCACGAAAATGCACGAGGCCCCAATCAGTCCATAGCTGTGCCAGCCTGGCAAATGGAAGAAGCCTGATGGGTCTCCTTCGCTTGGCTTCAGCAGGAACATGAACAGGACGACCTGAACCGTCAGCCCTCCCACCCAGGCAAAAAAGTACCGAAAAGACATGAGCGAGGTGCGCGCATCATAATCCTGAGACAACTCAGCCGCGAGCGCGGTGCTCGGAACCTCGAACAGGGTGTACATGAGACGCACGGATACTGTGAGCGTAAGCAGCCAGCTGAACAGTCCCATTTCGGTCAGGTCCGATGGCGGGTTCCATACGAAGAAATAGGCGATGGCGACGGGCGCCATCGCGACATACATCAAGGGATGCCTGCGCCCCCATTTCGTTCGCAGATTGTCAGACCAGTAGCCCACGACGGGGTCTGACACGGCGTCGAACAATAACGCGATCCACATTGCCGCGGCGACCAGAACCGCCGACAGGCCGAGCACCTGACTGTAGAACAGCAGGAGGACGTAATCGAAGCCATTGTTCTTGATGCCGCCGGCTGCGCCGCCCACACCATAAGCCAGCCGCGTGAAAAGACCCGGCCTTTGGGCGGCGCTTCTGGAAACTGCCGCCATGTCCGTCAAAGACCAAGCACCATCTTCGCCATGATATTGCGCTGGATCTCATTCGAGCCGGCATAGATCGATGTTTTCCGGTAGTTGAAATAGCTCGGCGCCACCGGAACCGCATATTGCGGCATGGGCAGGTCGGCATTCGCCCCCGCCCGCGCAACCGCGAAACTGTCCTTGATGAACGGCGCCGCATACGACCCCGTGGCTTCAAGGATCAGTTCGGTGATGGCCTGTTGCGTATCAGAGCCTTCGCATTTCAGCATGGAACTCTCAGGCCCAACCGCCTGCCCGGCCGACAAGGCCGAAAAGATCCGCTGCTCGGTCGCGTCCAGGCTGTCGATCTTGATTTCCATATTGGCGAGCTTACGGGAGAAATCATGGTCGCGGATGAGCGCCTCACCCTCAGACTGCTCGAGGCTCGCGATCTTGCGCGCCTTGCGCAACATATTCCGGAGCCCGGGCGCATAGGCATTGCCCCGCTCAAACTGGAGCAGATATTTCGCATAGGTCCAGCCCTTGTTCTCCTCGCCTACCAAGGCCTCGGCAATCGGAACACGGACATTCTCGAAGAAGACCTGATTGATTTCCTGCTGGCCTTCCAGCGGGCCGTCGAGTGTAGGAAGCGCGGAGATTGTGATTCCGGGCGTCGTCATCGGGAATACGATGAAGCTGATCCCTTCCTGCGTCTTGCCTTCTTTAGAGGTCCGCACCAGACAGAAGATCATGTCCGCCCATTGGGCATGCGTGGTCCAGATCTTGGAACCATTCAGCACATAATCGTCGCCATCGCGGACTGCGCTCATCTGGAGCGAAGCCAGGTCCGATCCTGCGCCCGGCTCGGAATAGCCCTGGCACCACCAGACATCAGACCGGAGGATGGGCGGCAGGTAATTCGCCTTCTGCTCTTCCGACCCGAAGGCCATGAGAACCGGCGCCACCATGGATATGCCCATCGGGCTGACGGTGGGCGTCCCCGCCGCAGACAGCTCCATATTGAGAATATAGCGCTCCGAAGGAGACAGGCCGGGACCGCCATATTTTTCAGGCCAATTCGGCGCGACCCAACCTTTTTCGTAAAGTCGCTTCTGCCACTCGACCTGCCCCTCCTTGTCGAGATAGCCATTCTTCGACATGGCCATCTTCGCGCGCAATTCGGGCGTGTAAGCTTCGGCGATCCAGTCCCTGACTTCCTGCTGGAATTCAAGGTCTTCCTTGGTAAACGAGAGATCCATGGCCGCCTCGGGTCAGTCTATGCTGTCAAAGTAGGAGATTTCCGGCGCGCCGGCGAGACAGGCTCCGAGGCCCGGTCCAGCCGCCTTGAAGTACTCGGTTTGACCATGCGCTTCGAGATCTGCCTGGCTCGCATATTGTTCCATGAAGATATAAGTGTTCGCCTCTTTCTTGGACTTGTAGAGCTGGTAGGTCAGGCACCCCGGCTCATTGGCCTTCACTTTCGCCATCAAGTCCTTGGCGACTTGCTCGAACTGATCTTCCTTGCCGTCCTGTATGGTCAGCTTCGCGATAACACCGATCATGGCAGCTTCCTCCTATGTGTTTATACCTATCCATAGGAGGTTCGCAGCGGACGGCAAGATTAACGTAAGGGAGGGGAATATTTGCGCATTCATCATGCTTTCAGCTGTGCGACGTCATTCCGTCGTAAAAATGGAATGCTTTTTGCTCCCTGAGGGAAGACAAATACTTCAGAGGTCCAAATGCTTGGCGATGTAATGGAAAGAAACGCAGGACGACTGGTCAGGGAAGCGCCGGCACAGACAGTGTTGGCGGTCATTCCGACGCTGAACGAAGAACGTCACATCGAAGCGTGCATTCGCTCCCTGATGGATGGCGACGAACGCCTGCGCCGGGTGCCACTGACCATCGCAGACGGCGGCAGCACGGACAGGACGGTTGAGATCGTCGAGGGCCTGAAGAGTGAGTTCCCGAATTTGCGCGTGTTGCACAATCCGAAGCGCTTGCAATCGGCCGCCTTGAATCTCGCTGCGAACCAGCATTCCAGCGAGGAAACCCAATTCCTTATCCGCTGTGACGCCCACTCCATATATCCTCGCAATTTCATCATTGATGTCGCGGATGCACTGGAAACAACGCATGCCGCATCGGTCGTCGTGCCGATGGACGCCGTGGGCGAAACCTGTTTCGAACGCGCCAATGCCTGGGTCGTGGATACGCCCCTTGGATCAGGCGGATCCGCCCATAGGGGCGGGCGGAAGTCTGCCTATGTCGACCACGGCCATCATGCCGGATTTGACTTGGCCGTTTTCAAGATGATTGGCGGATATGACGAGACCTTCTCTCACAATGAGGATGCCGAATACGACAAGCGTGTCGTCCAGGCGGGAGGCCGGATTTTCCTCGACGCCGATATTCGTATCCAATACGTGCCGCGCGGCAGTGTCCGGTCGCTGGCAAAACAGTATTTCAATTATGGAAAAGGCCGCGCCCGTACGGCTCGCAAGCACCGTCATACGCTGAAATTGCGTCAGGCAATTCCGGTCCTCGCCCTGCTCGCCAGCCTGTTTGGCCTCATTGTTTCGCCCGTTTTCTGGCCGGCCCTTCTCCTGCCGGCAGGCTATCTGGGCGTTCTGAGTGCGGCCTCAATTGGCGTCGCGATCTGGAAACGTTCGGCCTGCGGCCTGTTCGCAGGCCTCGCATCCGGCACCATGCATATGAGTTGGGCGGCCGGTTTTCTGCGCGAGACGTTTTTCCCAAAAAGCGACAAACGCGCCTTACCTTTGGTTTTCCGTCAAAAAACACTATAAATGAGTCATTAATTACAGAGCATCCATGTCCAAGTTGACGCAGCAAATTCAGAAGTCTTTCATCGCGAGACTGGGCCAGTTGACCCGCTCGACGACGTCTCTGCGTGCGCGGATGCGGAAAGGCTTTGATTCCACCGGGTCGCAAGTGGACACCCCCATCCGGCAGGCGCCGGTCCAGGTCGCAACGCGCATCACTGAGGCCCCGGAAGGTGAGTGCCTGTATGCGATCGGTGATATTCATGGGCGCCGTGACTTGCTGGAACGGCTCCTGGAACAGATTGAACAGGATAGCGAAACCCTTCCCGCGGGCACGAAGCGGACCCTGGTCTTTCTGGGCGACTATATTGATCGCGGCCTGCAATCGCGCGACGTGATCGATTTGCTGATCAGTGATCGCCTGAAGGACTTCGAGACTGTTTTCCTGATGGGAAATCATGAAGAAGCGCTGCTTCGGTTCCTGAACGATGCCAATTTCGGCAAGCAATGGGTTCGGTATGGGGGCGGCGAGACGCTTTATTCCTATGGGTTCCAGCCACCTAACACGCGTACCAGCCTGACTTCGCATGAGGCCATGACAGCGGCCAAGAAGGCCTGGGAAAAAGTCTGGATGGGCTTTCGCGAAAGGCTGCCGAAGGAGCATTTCGAATTCTACAACTCCCTCCAATCCTATCACGTGGCGGGGGACTATTTGTTCGTTCATGCCGGTATGCGGCCTGACGTTCCGCTGGAGCAGCAATCGGCACGCGATCTGCTCTGGATCCGGGATGAGTTCCTCGATGACACAAAGGAATTCGATCACATGGTGGTTCACGGGCATACGCCTGCTGAAGGCGTATTCCGCGACAATCGCCGCATTGGTCTAGACACCGGCGCCTTCATCAGCGGTCGTCTGTCGGCTGCCAAGCTTTTCAAGACAGATGTCAGCTTTCTGGAAACGAGTCCTGTTTAGGGATCATTTTACACGGCGGCCAGTTCCGCCCAACAACGGAGAATATGGGGACATGATGACTCTTCGCTCAATCTGCACGGCCTTGATGGCTGGCGCCTTCCTGCTTGTGTCAGCCTGTCAGGCCGGCACGGCCATCCAGCGGTCGGATGCGCCAGACACCAGTTACGAGCAACGCACCGCGCCGGCCTATGTTCTTGGTAATGGGGATCGCCTCCGTGTGACCGTCTTTGGACATCCGGACCTGTCCGGCGAATTCGACGTGGACGGCTCCGGTGCCATCTCTCTCCCTCTGGTCGGCCAGATCGAGGCCCTCGGTCTGACGACGCCTCAACTCGAGACGAAGATCGTCGAGACGCTTGATGGCGATTACATCCTGAACCCCCGCGTCAGCGCAGAAGTGATCAACTACCGGCCCTATTACATTCTTGGCGAAGTCGGATCGCCCGGCGAGTACCCGTACAATTCCGGCCTGACCGTCCTGAATGCGGTCGCGGCTGCGGGCGGCTTCACCTATCGCGCCAACAAGAAGGTTGTTTTCATCAAGAGCGTCGATACCGGCTCGGAAGAAACCTATACGCTGGATACCAACACGGCCGTAAAGCCTGGTGACACGATCCGCATCGGCGAGCGTATCTTCTAAGCCGAACTCCCATCCGAATCGATGAAAGGGCGGCCCGCACAGGCCGCCCTTTTTCATTTTCGCTTGTGCCGGCTTGGGACGCGACTGTCCAAAAATCGGTCACCTCTGACACGCGAGGCAAAAATTGCCTCGAACATGCCAATTTTGTGTACAGAATGCTCGATTATTTGCGCTTTACTTTCCCCTCCCACGCGAAATTAGTCTCTGACGGTTAATTATTTTAATATTTCGCGGTACAGAGATTGCAAACCTCCCTGAAAGAAATAAACATCCAACGGCACCTCCGAGTTAACGGCTCGTTAGGAATTGCGCTGGGTGAGGCAGTAAACCCGATGCAAGAGTGTAGATTCTAGGGGACGAATATGGGTTTGAGACTTTCAAAAGAGTCACGCGAAGTGGAGATGGCTACGTATGCTTCGCTGAGGCATTCCCCAAAACATCTGGGGCCCAATCTCTCTGCCAAGCGTCTTTTTGACGTTGTCGCCGCGTCTTGTGCTCTCTTGTTCACTGGCCCCCTGATCCTCACCATCGCAATCCTCATCCGGCTCCAGGATGGTGCTCCGGCGGTTTTCAAACAAACCCGCCAAGGCAAGGATGGAAGGCCGTTCGATTGCTACAAGCTGCGGTCCATGGTCCCCGATGCCGGTGCGCAACTCCAGCACCTTCTGGCAACAGATCCAGAAGCCCGGCGTGAATGGGCTGAAACGCAAAAGCTGACCAACGACCCCCGCATCACCCCGCTTGGGCAATTCATCCGCAAAAGCTCCATCGATGAGCTTCCGCAACTGGTCAACGTGATCCGAGGAGATATGTCTCTGGTCGGGCCACGCCCAATCGTGGAAAACGAAATCGCGAAGTATGGCGATAGCTACAAGCATTATTGTGCGGTTCGTCCTGGACTGACAGGGCTCTGGCAAGTTCGCGGCCGCAGCGATACGTCCTATGACAGTCGTGTTGCCATGGATGTGGAATACGCCCGCGAGCAATCCTTCTTGACGGACATCAAGATTATCCTGCTCACCGTTCCGGCTGTATTCAAGTCCAAAGGCGCTCGCTGAATTCGTACTCCTGCGGCCAGCTTCAGGCTTGGGAGACCGGCCTTGCAAGCCATGATGCCACGAGAGAACTTGCCAGCATTGTCGCGCAACAGAACCAGCCTCAGCCAATCATCTTCAAATAGCTGAAATCGGCCTGTCCGAGCGAGTCTGGTACCATAGTCATTTCGTCGAATTTGTCGGTGAGTTTCGGGTGCAGGGTATTCCATTCGATCTCCTGCACACCCTCGATCACGCTTTTCCTGCCAGCGTCCCGAACACTATATCGTAGCGGCCATTTTGCTGGATCTCAGCAGAGGCGCCATGACGACACCCGAAACGAGTTGCCTCATCGTCCGCTATCCTCACCCGCCCCGCACTCATCTTCACCTTTGGCGCAATTACGTGCCAAAATAGCAATGACAGTCAAAAAAATAGAGCCTCTATTTGGCATGATGATTGCTCTCAGAAGATCAGGGCTCTAACGATTACGGAGAGGTTTCGACCTTTTCCACACCCGGCTGAGAGAGACGAACTACGACCGGATTTAAAGAAGATGGCAACAGACAGTTTTGCGGCAGAGAATGTGGAGCCCACCCTGAAGGGGCCTGACCTGGTTCGCAGTGTGGGGTTCTGGAAGCTGGTTGGCGAAGATTTCGCCACCCATGGAAAACAATTGTTTGCCCCTGGATTCCACGCAATGCTCGTCTATCGGTGGGGCACTTGGGCCATGTCGATCCGTTTCCGGCCCATCAAGTTTCCGATGCTCCTGATCTACGTGGTTTTCCAGCGTTTCGTTCGAAATTTCTATGGTATCGAACTGGAAAGAAACGTACGTCTGGGCCGCAGAGTGCAGCTGGTTCACCAGCACGGGATCGTTATTCACAAATACGCCCAGATAGGCAATGACGTTATGATCCGGCACAGTGTCACATTCGGCATGGCCATCGAATGGATTGTTGGACACGGACCAATCATAGGTAGCCGCGTCTCCATCAGTCCCGGGGTCGTTGTTGCCGGAAACATCGTAATCGGTGACGACGTGTCGATCGGCCCGAACTGTACGGTGACGCAGAATGTGCCGGCGGGAAGAACCCTGTTTATCCCGCCTCCAAGGTCAATCCCAAAGCCTGAATATGCTCAGGACAAGGAGCCTACTGAAACATAGGCCAACCACCAAAGTGTCACATCAATCCTGAATACAACACTGCCGCTCAAGACAAGGAACTGCTAGGAATGAGCCTTCAACGAACTGATGCCCTCCAGGCGATTTACAACGCTATCGAGGAGATGAACCCACAACTCAAGCCGGAACGTCAGTTGCAGGCCGCAGAAGACGCCGTGATCTATGGCGAGAGCGCCCCGCTCGATTCCCTTGACCTCGTGAACCTGATAATGGCCGTTGAACAGCACATCATGGACCTGACGGGTGATGAACTGGTGCTCGCCAGCGAAGCAGCAATGTCTCGCAAGCGCAGTCCTTATCGCTCTGTAGGCGCCCTTGCAGATTACGCAATCGAACTTGCCAGCGAGCCAGCCGCTTAATGTCCAGTGATAAGCCAGTCATGATCATTACCGGGACCCGCAAGGGTATCGGACGTTTTCTCTCCGAGCATTTTCTTGCAGAAGGCTGGATCGTCGCGGGCTGCAGCCGTGGCGAAAGCGACCTTCAGCACGAAAATTACCGACATTTCTGCCTGGATGTAGCGGATGAAAAGGCCGTAACCGGGATGACACGCGCCATAACGCGCGAGTTTGGTCGGGTCGATGTGCTGCTGAATAATGCCGGCATTGCCAGCATGAACCACGCACTCCTCACGCCTAAGTCGACCTTGGAGCGCATCTTTCAAACCAACGTATTCGGCACCTACCTGTTTTGCCGTGAGGCCGCGAAAGCCATGGGCCGGCGCAAGTATGGCCGTATCGTGAACTTCGCCACTGTCGCAACACCGCTGAAGCTTGAGGGCGAAGCCGTATATGCAGCTTCCAAGGCGGCCGTTGTGTCCCTCACAGAGGTGCTGGCACGGGAGTTTTCCGGTCTGGGAGTCACCGTCAATGCCGTTGGCCCCACACCTGTTCCCACCGACCTTGTTGGGTCAGTCCCGGAAGAAAAGATGACGGCCCTTATCGCCCGCCAGGCCATCCCCCGCTATGGCGAAATGCGCGACGTCCTGAATGTGATCGATTTCTTCATCCGTCCGGAATCGGACTTTGTGACCGGACAAACCCTATACCTTGGCGGTGTCTGATCAATGCTTCCCTCAATGCTGGATATCATGGCCGAGCGGTTCGCTCATGCGGGGCAAAAAATCGCCCTAGCGACGGACCACTCGGCTTTCACCTACGATGAACTCCAGCAATCCATACAGGCTTGGGAGGATCGGCTCGCGAGTGAAGACATTTCTGCCGGCAAAGTTGTTCTCCTTCGCGGAGACTTCACTCCCGGCGGAATAGGTGCACTATTTGCACTGATGCGGGCGGGTGCAATCACCATTCTGCTCTCACCCTCCAGTTTCGAAAAGCAGCAGGAATTCGCCAAAGTTGGCGAGGCCCAAATGTGTGTCGATGCTATTGACGGCACAATCACACCCCAGCAATACAATGGCGAGCACCCTCTCTACAAAGAATTGATTGCCAGGGGCGAGCCTGGCATAGTCCTGTTTTCTTCCGGGTCGACTGGCGTCTCCAAAGGCACCGTGCATAGCGCTGCAAAGCTCCTTGAAAAGTTCCGCGCAGGGGGAAAGGACTTTCGAACGCTTGCCTTTCTTCTCTTTGATCATATCGCCGGACTGGATACGCTATTTTACAGTCTGGCGAATGAGAGCACGCTTGTCCTACCGAAGAGCCGGACGCCTGAAGATGTCTGCAGGCTGATTTCTGAACAGCGCGTGGAAGTCCTGCCTACCTCCCCGAGCTTTCTCAATCTGCTCCTGCTGTCGGGCGCGCATAAACGCCATGATCTCAACTCCCTGAAAATCATCACCTATGGATCAGAGATGATGTCTGAAGCGACGTTGGAGCGTTGCTCGGCAGCGTTCCCCGACGTCCGGCTCATTCAGAAATATGGCGCTTCCGAAACAGGCGCTTTGCCAACCCAGTCCCGGTCAAACACTTCTACCTGGCTAAAGCTCGGGGGTGAGGGGTTCGAATGGCGCGTGCGGGATGGCTTGTTCGAAATTCGGGCCAAAACCGCTATGCTGGGCTATCTGAATGCCCCAAGCCCGTTCACGGACGACGGCTTCTTCATGACAGGCGACCGGGTCGAGATAGATGGGGAGTATGTTCGCTTTCTTGGACGGGACTGTGACATCATCAATGTCGGGGGTCAAAAAGTCTTCCCGGCGGAGGTGGAAAACCTGCTGCAGCAAGTCCCAGGGGTGAAAGAAGCCGCCGTGTATGGCGAACCCCATGCCATTCTGGGTTCAGCTGTCATCGCCAAGATCCACCCCACATCGAATGAACCCAAAGCAGAGCTTCGCAAACGCATTCGCGCCGCTCTGTCCGGCAAGCTGGAAGGCTACAAAATTCCGCAGAAATTTGTCTTCACCGAAGAAGCCCTGACGACGGAACGCTTCAAGGTAATCCGCCGGACAAGTTCATGACTACGCAACAGCGATCCAAAATTCCTGTAGGCTTTGAGCCAGCACCAGCTCGTGGACCCTTCCTCGAAATGAACGGCCCCATTTGGCGAAAGCCAGGGCAACACGGTGAGCCTCCTATTTTCGGATTTGTCGCCGAGGATCGCCACACGAACGGTCTTGGTGTCCTGCATGGCGGCATGATGGCGGCGTTTCTCGACAATGCGATGGCGCAATCAATTTATGATCGGCACAAATGCCGGCTCGTAACGCTCGACCTTTCGGTCTCCTACAAGCATGTTGTCCCAAAGCAACGCTGGTTGGAAGCGCGCGTCTCTCTAGAGACTACGGATGAAAATCGCATAGAAGCCAAAGTCGAAGCGATGTGCCGAAATATGCTCTGCGCCGAAGCCCGGGGTGTATTTCAGCTCTTTCCGAGACACTAGACCACAAACTAAAAACCACCCTGACTTTCTCGAACGCGTTGCCGTCAAACTCTGCGTCGCAGGCAGAAACCAAGGGGTTAAACAGCCCAAAATCATATCAACTTCTAGCCGAATCGCCTCTGACCGATCCGAGAACAGGAATTGATTGTGAGACCTTCGTTCGGGGACCGTCATCAAGCTTTACGGAGCCACGCCGGAACGGTACAAAAATTGCTTCTTGCGTCAGGGAGCAACATGAATCGAGATGGGTGAACCGGCGTTGGAAATCACAATCGCATTCGGAGTAGATACGGCATACGTCCCCCACATGGCGGCGACGATCGCATCGATCATTTCAAACAGCAAAGACTGCCAGTTTCGCTTCTTTGTCATCCATGATGGCATCTCCGATGAGGACAGGAAGCAAGTTGAGGCGGTCGCCCCCGGACACCAGTTTGAATGGCCTGTCATCACTGACAGCCGCATGCTGAATCTGGGCACTCGGCATCATATAAACCGCTCGACCTATTACCGCTTCGCCATACCTGAGCTGTTGCCCGCCACCACCTCCAAAGTGCTTTATCTCGACTCCGACCTCGTCGTCCTTCGCGACATTCGAGAGCTCTGGAATACCGATATGCAGGGGCATCCAATTGCAGCCGTGCAGGATCCGATGGTCGACTACAAGGGGTTTGCCAAGCGTTGGGATTTACCTGCGTCCGAGAGAGGGTACTTCAATGCGGGCGTGCTCTTGTTCGACCTGGATTACATCCGGTCACAAAACGTATTTGAACCGGCCTTCGATCTCATGCTCAATCGTTGGGACGATCTGGATTTTGGAGATCAATGCATTCTCAATATCCTGTTCTGGGATAACTGGATGAAACTGGATCCCACCTGGAATGTCCAACGCTGTATGGTCTTGCAGGAGCCCAATCACACCGCTTATGCCGACGCGAGCGCCTTCCCGACCGGCCGGCGCCCGAAAATTATACACTACACAGAACATAACAAACCATGGTCGGTCGATGCCTACCACCCGTACCCGTGGAGCTACTACAAATATTTGCGGCATACCCCTTATTGGAAAGAGATAAATCGCAAGGCGCAAACAAACTTTTTCAAACTGCTTCGCCGATACATCAAAACGCAGCTCAACTTCATGGCTCTACGCAGCGACTGATGACGGATACCTTGACCACCACCGTTATTATTCCAACCTACAACCGGGCGGAGTATCTTGTGGAAACACTGGAAAGTGTCCTTTCACAATCGCTGGCTCCAGGTGAGATCATCGTCGCGGATGATGGCTCTACAGACAACACTCCAGAGCGCATGTCAGCCTATAGCGACCGCGTGCGATACTTGCGAAAAGAGAATTCCGGCAAAGCCGACACATTAAACCAGTGTATCGAACTCGCTCAGCATCCCCTTATCTGGATCGTGGATGACGACGACATTGTTCTGCCTCATGCCCTTGAAACCATGACAGACCTCATCGCCCGGAATCCGGAAGCAGGGTTTTCGTACGGCTGTTATGAAAGGTTTTCCACGAACGAGAAGACCGGCCAAACCAAGATCATGGATTGCGGTCATTGGCAGGACTTGCCGGCGGACATGTTCTTCATCGCAACCATGCGGGACATGTTTGTGCATCACCCTGGACTGCTCGTTCGCAAGACAGCCTATAAATCAGTTGGGCCGTTCCAGATGGATCTGCCACGCTCAGAAGATTACGAAATGCTCGTGAGGTTGGCGCGTCAGTTCCCCGGGGTTGGCACCCAAGAGATTGTGTTCCGGCAGCGCCAGCATGACGGCCTTCGAACCGGCGGCTTGCGCGCTGACCAACGGACCGAGAACTGGCAGCAAGAACAGAAGCTCCTATTCCGACGGATTCACAAGGATAGCTCCCTCGCTGATTTTCTTCCTCGAAACACAACCCGCTCTAAAATTTTGTCCCAATCCGAGCAAAGGCAGGCACTTATCAGTCGAGGCTCGATTATGGCGCGGAAAAAGCTCTGGTCCCTCGCCTGTGAGGATTATTTCCAAGCCAGCCAGCTTTTGCCAGATCAGGCATTGACCCCCCCGGAAGTGGAAGCGCTTCGTATGGCCGTCTTTTCCAAATATGGATGTGACGAAATCATTGATGATCCCCATGTCGCAGAACAGATCAGGTCTCTGCGCGTTTGCAAGCCTGTCGGAGTACAAATCACGGCGACCCTTGCCAAAGCTCTCCTCTGGTTCGTGCGTGATGCAGTCACTCGAGGGAAGATAGGTCGCGCCCTCCATTTTGGGCGCATCATTCTGACTCTCTCCACCGATCAGGGTGAGAGACGAACAGAATCGGTCAGAACGCAGTGACACCCTCCCCTTCCGACACCCCCACAAATGAACAACAAGATTCCACCGCGCCATCCTTAGGCAAGGCGATTCATCTCGGTATGGTCTGGAACTTCATCGGCTTCATCGGCTCGCAGGCATCCGGCTTTGTGATCTTCATTCTGCTAGCCATGAAGCTACCGCCGGAAATATTTGGCGTTGTAGCTCTTGCAGCCGTCGCAGCAGACATCATCAGTATGGATGGAAGATTTGCCTGTATGGACGCGGTGATGCAGGCCGACGATTTCAGTAAGAAGACTCTGAACACATCTTTCCTTGCGTTCTTTCTTGTCGCCCTGCCCTTCAGCATAGGAATGGTGCTTCTGGGAATATTTGTCGGGAAGATCGAAGGATATGAACTCGTTGGAGAGTTCCTGCCAATATTCGGACTGATGGTCCTCGCGGTTCCGTGGCTGGCGATCATGGACGCCATCATCATGCGAAATCTGGGTTTCAAGCAGATGACCCAGCGTTCCATCCTCGGCACGATCGCAGGAGGGATTGTGGGCATTGCCGTCGTCTTTTCTCCATACATGATATGGGCGCTTGTCGCGCAGAGACTGGTCACGCTCGCCGTCGTCATACTGTTCGAATTCAGGTATACACGCTGGTTTCCCGGACGAGACGTGGACTGGAGCGCCACAATTCCCTTTCTGAAACGCTTCTTTCCCTTGCTCGCAATTTCCAGCCTGAACCAAGCCGCCCCCCGGATCACCATGGTTGTGTTCGGCGCAAGGTACGACACAGCGACCGTCGGCTTGCTACGCGCCGCAAATCGCATCGGCGATACGCTTCAGGGACCTCTCGTTAGCCCGATGATGGGGCTCTGGTTTCCCCTGATGACCAAGGTGCGTGGCGACAGAGCCGGAGAAGCCAATATATATACAAACATTATCTGGACAGCTTCCCTCCTGTCACTGCCAGCCTTTGCCGGTCTGGCGCTTATCTCGCAGGATGTTGCGACAGTGCTGCTGCCAGAATCCTATAGTGGGGTTGGTCCTATTCTCAGGGCCATCGCCATCATCAGCCTCCCGATCCCACTCGCCTGGTTCAACGCAATTGCGATGACTGCGTTGGATATGAACAAGACGTCTCTTACATATACAATTGTAACAGTTACCATCACTGTCGGCGTGCTTCTTGCCATTCCAGACGTCACTCCGGCCACCGCCATTATCGTTATGTCCGTACCAAGCTGGTTTATCGCGATATATGGGAATATTCTGATTCATCGCCGGATCGGCCTTGACCACGCACATCATTATTTTGGCATGGCGCCGGCCATTCTGGCCACGCTTGCCATGGTTGGCGTTGTTTCCATGCTTTATATGCTTGGCTCAGACTGGCCCGCAATTGTCAGATTAACATCCAGCGCCAGCGCAGGTGCACTTGTATATGCCGGGTGGCTTTATATTTTCCATCGAAATTGGTTGATGGAGCGCGTTTCCCTTATCAGAGGCCGGGCCTGACCAGAGGTGAAAAGGGCAGCAGGTCGCGCCGATGCGTTATTTGCCTATCCGGATCCGACGCAGGGATCAGAACTGGAAGTATACAAATTCCTTGAGGTCTCCGACTGACAAGAACGACAGCGTGAAGGCAAATCCGGCGAGGATAGCCGTCTTGCGCCAGTGCGCTCGAAGACGTGACTGAACCCGAAGCGATTGCTCATGCCCGATCAAGCCTTCAACAATCTGCTGACTGTTAGGCGCGAAAAAGACGATCAGTGCGGCGAACGCCGGAAGACCGTATTGGGCCAATATCTGCGTACGGGTACCGAAGGCGCCGGGAACCTCGACAGCTAGCGGACCTCCGAGCAACACCTGTTTCAGGTTCCATACAGCGTCTCCGCTAAACCCGTTTGCACCGCACATGCCGGACAATACACGCATGGCCGTCTCAAAATCAGGAGACGCAAAAAATACCCAAGCAACCGTCACGGAAAGGAATGTGAGTACTATGCCCATCCACTTGGGAATGACGAAGTAGCGCTCGTATCCTGGCAAGGCTGACTTCAGCTTCAGCCAGACGTGGTTCACCACAAGAAAGAGGCCGTGCAACCCGCCCCATATCACGAATGTCCAGGCGGCTCCGTGCCACAAACCACCCACAAGCATGGTCACCATCAGGTTCACATATCGACGGGTCCGCCCCAGTCGATTTCCGCCAAGGGGAATGTACAGATGGTCTCGCAGCCAGCGCGAAAGTGTTATGTGCCATGTCCTCCAGAATTCAATGATCGAAACCGATTTGTACGGGGATGCGAAATTGAATGGGAGACGCACTCCGAACATCCGGGCCAGGCCAACAGCCATGTCCGAATAGCCTGAGAAATCGAAGTAAAGCCCAAACCCGAAAGCAAGCGAGCCGATCCAGGCATCTATCAGTTGCGAAGGCGCCCCCCCCGGAGCGAAGACCGGTTGATGCAGTGCTTCAAGCGGATCTGCAATCAACACTTTCTTGGCCAAGCCGATAATAAAATACAAGACGCCCGCCGAGAAGGATACCCAATCGAACCGGAAGATCTCCTTCTTGCCGAATTGCGGCAACAGCTCGTTGTGATGAACAATCGGGCCGGCAATCAATTGCGGGAAGAAGCTCACGAACAACAGGTACTGAGGAAAGGAGTATCGGGGAGCACCGGGTTTCGATGAATCAACAAGATAGGCAATTTGCTGGAAAGTATGAAAGGAAATAGCGAGTGGCAGAACGAGCGCCTGCACGGTAAAGTCTATTCCCGACAGGGCCGAAACGCCCTCGACAACGAACAGCCTATATTTGAAATAGGCCAACGCCAGTACGTTCAGGGTAACGCTGAGCGTCAAAACATATTGTGTCTGCTTGCGGGAGGTCTCCCTGACAGACAATATCCACCTGCTAAAGAGATAGTTCGCAGCAATCCACCCGATGAGGAGCAACAGGTATGCGACACTCCACAACCCGTAAAACAACAGCGAACATGCCGTCAGCCAGAGCCGCGCGGCCTCCTTCGATTGCCTTCCCAGAAGAAAGAACCCGATCAGCGTGACCGGTAAAAAGAGCGTTATGAAACCGAAGGAGTTAAACAGCATTGCTCAGTCCGGCTTCTCTTGCTGCATCTTGTGCGCGATTAGCTGACTAAGTTCCTGAGCATAAGGCGGCATCAAGTGCACAGGATCGACAAACGCTTCATCTTCCCACTGATATTTCTGCCCATCCAGGAAGATAGCCGTTCCCGATAATTCTGCCTCAACGCGTTCGGTCCAGGCGGCAATCTTTTCTCTGTCCGGGTCAAACATATCCGCCCATTCGGGCATAATCGGAATGGTGGCGACGACCAACTGGACATCGCGCGCCGCCAGGTCTGACGAGAACTGCCCCAGAGCGGCGTAACACGCCTCGTTAATCGCTATCGGTGGCCTCCAGTCTACCGGCTCCTTCATAACGCTGGTGCCATACTCATCAAGGACGCCTAGGCTTTGAGCCTCTTCTGCACTCGGATCTCCGGAAGTGCGCCGCTGGGCCTGCGAGAGAATGTATCCAAGCCGCGGATTCAGCAAAAATGGCACCCAGGCCGGCACCTGCCGGCGAATGTATCTTTTCGCCAGCCAAGTATTCATGAATTCTGCTGTGTTTGCCTCGCAATGCTCAAAATCTCGCGGCGCGAGCACAATGATGATCGTATCGATCCGCGGCGCCAGTTCGAGCAGCAAATTCGTGTAGTAGCTGGTTTCATGTATCCGCAAATGACATGGCGCCGCGTTTATGACCTTCCGATCATCGCCAAGGAACGGCGCCATTTCGAGATTTCTCCAAGTCGCGGACGATCCTACACCGGCCAGAGTCACTTCGCTCAGGTCGGAATAGCGGAGAAATTCCAGCTTTACGTCAATGCAGGGAGTCCCAACCAATGGCGGTGGAGGCAGCAGAGAATTAGCGCCAAGGATCTTGAAGCCGGCAATGGCGACGGCAAACAAAAGAATAAAGGTCAGCGCAACGTAGCGAAACCAGCCCGAAGCAGTATCGACTGTCGTCTGATCAACCACCGCTTCCCCCGTCCTGACTAGGCATATCCCTGTAAAGCAAACAAAGTCTGCCAGTACACCCGCCACAAAATACAGGAATGTTGAAGTTGGCTGATACTAATAGCCTCCTTCCCTGCATATTCATTCGTAAATGCTTAGAGATCGCTCGTCTACTGAAGACGAAACCGGGATAGCGCAAATACGCAACTGACAATATTTTGCGCAGTCCATGGAAGAAGATTTTGCGAGTTCGCCGAACGCCATGCGCGCGCAAGCAATCGCATGCGGAAAGCGGGCGGCAGCACTCACAAGCCTCAAAAAGACATCGGATCGCGACAGGAATTTTCGTCTGCGTCCAATTCCCTCCAGGTCAGATGACCTCAGCTCTCACCACTTGTCAGCCGTCTGCGAATTGCCATGTCATTTGCCGCTTCGAGGCTGGAGACGTCGTTGAGGTTGATATACTCACCGGTTAGGTCGAACGCGGCAACATCGTGCCCATCCCTAATGAGCCCATCGACGAAGCTCACAAAGTCAATGGAAGGCCGACCTTTGTCGTATTCCTGCTCAAGCAAGGCAAAGACCTTCGGGTCCACAAGGAATGTCGCCATGCCCAGAATATCATTCTGCACGTTCACGGGGTTCTCTACCAACCGGATAATCCGGGACCCATTACGTTCGACAGAGAAATTCCTTTTGATGATTTCGGGATCGCTCTCCTGCTTCACCGCCACAGTCACCAACTGGTCCTGATATCCGCTGGAGATCATGTCCTTCAGGTTCGAACCGAGATAGAATTCATCACTGAGCATGATACAGGCATGGCGGCTCGCCAAATAAGGCTTCGCCAGCACGACGGACCACGCCCAACCCCGGTCAAGATGCTGGTTCTCAATGTAGGAAATCCGGACGCCGAAATCTTTTCCGTCTCCAAACGTTTCCCGAACAGCGCCGCCCATGTACCCCACGACAATGACAATTTCGGATATTCCCAAATCATCACGCATGATGTCGATCGTCCGCGCGATATTGGACCGCCCGTCAATCTCGAACAGCCCCTTGTGAATCTCGTAGCTATAGGGCCTGGCCCTGATACCGCTGCCGGCGGCCGGAATAATCCCAAGCAGAGAGTTTGTCATAAGAAGGCCTCTAAGATCTGATTGTTAGTTGAGCGTAAAAGCTCTTAACTTCGGCGATGAAGGACGCGATATCTGGAATATTTTCGTAGTTCATCATCAGGAAATGTGAAAGATCGATATTGGTTTTCTCCAGGCGCGTGCGCACGTCGATATCTTCGATATCCCGTATGTCCGCAACGCCGGCGATTCCTACAGTTCTGCGCGCGAGCGAGCAGGCACAGAAACCGACCGCATCCTGGAAAATGTGCGTCATGAAATTCTGTTTGTATTTCGCAAGATCTTCTGGCCTCAGCATGCCATCGAAGATCAAGGCTGAGTTCGGTGCAGACTCCCAAAGCCTCAAGAAATCTCGCTCAAACGTGTTCCAAATCGCAGCACACTCACCGAGCAGCCAGTTCTGGTATTCCTCGCCCCCGTTCCGATGGAAATGCGATGTGTACGACATCAGGAAGTTTGCAATGATCTTGCCGACGTCAAATCCGAACGGGCCAAAAAACGCAAATTCCGAGTCGATGACATATGTCCCATCTAGCCCGGCCATCAGTGAACCGGTGTGCAGGTCCCCATGAATGAGCGCATCTGACTTGCTGAGGAACAGTTCCTTGAACCTCAGGACACGCCGCAAATACTCAGAGTCCCCACTCAAGACTTCCAGAGCGTATTTGTTTACCGGCGAGTTCTGGTAATTGGACTCGTGATTGACGAACGGGAATGTGAAGATGAATTCCTCGGTAAGCTTGCACAGATCGTCGTTGAGCACGAATTTCTGCATCAATTCGCGTCGCTCAACGCTCTGCATACCTACATAACTGGTTCGGAACAGGGATTCCGCCAAAAACTTGCCGATTTCCTCACCGACACCAGGGAAGACCTCGCCCTCCATCATTGAGTACCGCAACACTTTAGCCGCGCCGAGATCCTCCATCATGATGACGCACATGTTCTCGTCGACGTGATAAATGTCCGGCACGAAATCCGGAACGATCTCGTTATAGGTTTGAAGAGCCCGGATTTCTGTAATCATCCGGTTCTTGTTCAGTGGCCAGCTTTCGCCAGCCATTCTGAGATACGGCACGGCCTGCTTGACGATAATCGAGCGTCCGGGCTGGCCAGGTCGACTGACCCTGAACACGAAATTCAGATTGCCATCGCCAATTTCGGTGATGTCGAGTTCGTCACCTGTTCCCAACACTTCCATTGGACGCACCAGTTTGGAAATGTACTCAGGAAGGGTGTCACGATCCAGGATTACGTATGACACGGTCAGCTCGCTACTCTGCTAGGCTAAAAAGCTTTTATCGGAAAACACGTCCGAATTCGGATTGACGATCTGGACCCGCTTCAGGACCTCGTCATGCACGATGCCATTACTCATGCAGACATCCGTCTTATTCAAATTCCACGGATTTCCATCGAAATCGGTGACTTTCCCGCCGGCTTCCTCCACGCAGAGGGCGCCAGCCGCGATGTCCCATGCGGGAATGTTGAGTGTCACAAAGCTATCAACCCGACCGGAAGCCACGGTATAGGCTTCGATCGCGGCAGATCCCATTTTTCTGAAATCCTTGATAGCCTCGTTCAGCGCATAGCTCATCTTGGAGAAGCGCAGGTTGTTCTTGTCTCCGCCCGGACAGCCGACGGCGTAAATCTTTGACAGCTCTGCCGTGGACGACACGGAGACGCGCCGCCCATTCAGCGTGCATCCATGCCCTTTGCGTGCCACCGCAATCTCTTCAATGAAAGGAGCAAAGATGACGCCGGTAATTGGCGTATTTTCATACGCAAGGCACACCGATACGGCAAAGAACGGATTGTGGTTTACGTAGTTCGAACTGCCATCGAGAGGATCGATGATCCAAGTGTACGGGCTTCCATTATTGATTTCTCCGGTCTCTTCAGTCAGGAGATTATGGCCGGGATGACGATCCGTGATAAGATCAATAATAATCTTGTCGGCCTCATGATCGCGGATTGAAGTGATTTCCTTTGTCAGGCCCCGGTTTGAGATGGACAGCGTGTCGCTTCCGTACACTTCAATATGGTGGCGTTTGTATTCGCTCAGAAGATGTTTGCCGGCGAGAAGCGCTGCATCCATCGCGGTTTTTGTGAAAAACTCCACCTGTAACTTCTCCTACCCATAGATGTCCCAACGCGGCGTGACGTTCGGAATGTTTCAGTTATCCTGAGAATGCATTTTCCATACCATTTCGAATTGACGCGCAGCAACCCAAAATCCGGAAGATGTTCCACACTGAGACGCTTCTGTTGCGCTCGTCATCAGAGCCCTCCCGCTATGTGCAAGAAGCACGCGATCGCAACACCTGCTAAGTACCTGGCCAGTTCGGAACGATCACCCCCAGCCGCCGAATTTTATTCGGATGTGAAGACAATAAGGGAATGTTCGGTACCGAAATCCCTGATGCTGTGCATCTTGGGATATCATGACCGGGATTACTGCCATCCCGGATAGCCGGTCCAGTTCGACCGAAGTCCGAACCGCTGAAAGACCCAATCGGCGGTGGCGTCAGCGATCAAGACGGGTCCGAATGTCCATCCCGCCGTCTCAAGCGCTTCAAAATGGCGGGACAACATTTTCTCATCTCCACCTTCTCGGCGCCAGCGCAGAATACGGCGCACATAATATCTGCGAAACCGTAGCAATTGCTCCTCATAGGCTTTGCCAAAAGCCTTCGGGCCGTAGGCCGTCATGAAATGCATGGCATCGCTCGTCCAGGAGCGTGACGCCGCATTATAAGTGAGTGAAGTCACGGAATTCTCATGAATGCGGGTGAAAGCAAGGCACTTATGAACGAAGCCAAACTTCGAACGGGTCAACAGATCCAACATGGCGTCCATGTCGTGGCCGCCGCCCAAAGGCGGTTGAAACAAGGGCTGCCGCGTATCGGCAACTGATTTTCGAACCAATAGCTGAATGGGCATCAGTGTCCCCTCACCCAGCAGAATCCGCCGTATGGCCTCAATGCCATCAATGATCGTCTCGTCTTGGGGCCAGCCGAAATCCTGCACGGCGCCGGCGCAGTCATGCAGGCACCCAACAACGCCGATGTCGGGATCGGTCTCGGCGACAGCAACCATTTCGGCAATCGAGTCAGGAGTGATCGTATCATCACCACATAGCAAACGGATGTAGCGAGCCTCTTCGGGAACCAGCCCCACCGCAGTGTTCCAATTGTCTCTCTGAGGCAGGGTTTCTTCGTTTCGATGCACCAGCACCGGAATTTTCCGGTTGAGATATCTGGATATGATTTCCGGTGTCTGGTCAGTGCTCGCGTTATTGACGATGATATGAAGCAGGTTCGGATAGGTCTGGGCCTGAACCGACTCCATTGTCTCTTCCAGAAATTCATCGCCATTATAGACCGGCGTAAAGATCGCAACCAAGGGAAATTCGGACATAGTAACTTTGCTCATCTGGGACACGTGCACCACGATACCGCATATGTCATGCCAAAACACACGTCTCCGTTTCTGCAACTAACGGAGACAATCAATTTACGGCTCAGGCTTCTCCATATCCAATGAAAAACCCAAGCTCGTCTCAAAAAAAGTATTGGAGAGAGACACAGCAGCCAGCATCTCCTGACTAGTTCTTCTGCGGCAGAACCGACTCACTCGAACCGATATATTCTTCGTAATCCTCACGTGAAATACCGAGGCCGGATTCCACATTGATCGCGCGATTTATCACGACCACTCCATCTATCAGATAGACGGAATCTGCGGCTGGCCAGGCGCCCCGCCCGCGAGTGGATTCCGCAACAGACTGGCGCTGCGCCTCCGTCGCCGGCACGAAGCGGTTGTCGAGAAACCGGAAGGCATAGGCAGTTGCCCAATAAGGTGAGGTCGCGCTCTCAACCTCACCGCGAGGCCCGGAGCGACTCCAATTGGTTGCGCCGAAAACAGCAATGGGTACGGGCTGCGGAGGAACCAATTCTATGCCGTCAGTGACTATCGCGGGACGAAATTGTCCGCCTATCTGATCGTCGATCCGCGTCAACATACGTACAAGCAGCGCCTTGTCGGACTCATAAGCAAGATATTCATCATAGCTTCGCTGGGATATTATGAGGACATTCAGGGCCGCGAACGCAAAGGCGAAAATCACTACGGATTTTGCAGCCAATGTCTTCAGCGCCAGGGCCGCACCTGCCTCATCATCATTCTTCAGGACTTCTATGGAGGCCGCCGCACAGAATGCGTAGACGATGGCAAATGAATACAGCGCTCGTTCGGGGTAGAAGGATGTTGAGGAAATCAACATTGGCCAATACGGCCCAATCAGGAGCACGCCGAAGCCCACCAAGGCCATAAAGGTCCGGAAATAGAGTTTGTGCCGGATACCCCGAACGACGACGACACTCAGAAACAAGAGCAACAGGCACTTGCCAATGAGATGGAACTTGAGATCCAGATAGAAGCCAAAGTTTCCAGACAGAAAAGGAAACAGATGTGCGCTCACCAGTTCTCTTGTATACCACAAATTGGTTTTCAAGTCCGTGACATCAACATCCGTCCGGCCCTCGAGCGTCCACCCCGTGGCAGCATAAAGAATCTTGATAATCACCACATAAAGCAACAATCCGAGCGCCAGAGCGACACCTAGACGGATTGCGCGAACTACCGTGACACGGACGTCGGAACGAAGAAGTGTCAGCAACGCGGCGGCTGCAATCGTCGTCGACCCGAACATAATAGCTGCGGTATAAAATGTGGGGGCGAGTGAGATCGCCAATACACCCAGCATCCGTGTCCCTGGCCGCTGGGCCTCAACGCTGGCATAAAGCCCCCACGCCATGAACAGATTTGAAAGCATGTACGCGATCCGCACACTGTCGAAACTGAAGAGGTACTGATAATAGACCGTTACAATCGCAAGCGTCAGGAATATTAGCTTTGATAGATTGTGTTCCAGCCCAATCAGCCTGATCTGGTAATGTGTTGCTGCGAGCAAACACACCACACCGATCATGGCGGAAACTATAGGCGTCTGGTTCCCCCCCAAAAGGAAGTAATGCACAGTCGCATATCCCCAGCGGCCATGACCAATCATCAATGCGTAGTCGTTGTCCTGCAGCTGTACGATATCATCATGATTTAATGTTGGCACGACAAACTGAAAGGCAAATGCGGACACGAACAAAACTGCCGCAATGATGACCGCACGCCGATACGACACAGTATCCAGTTCCCAGATACTCAACCGGCCTTCAGCTTCTGATTTCACGTCAGACACTCCCCTCGCCCCCCTGATGCCCTTGGGAGGAGCCCCCCCCCGATAGGATCCATAAAATCAACAATGAACAAAAACAGCGGCATCTGGAAGAACTAATTTTGAGACCGGGCCGGCAATGACCAGACGTCATTTGCAGGGCACGCCGAACGAGCGCGATACTTTGAGGCCGCACAATCTTTGCTCATCTCTTCGCCACAATATGGAAGAAAAGGAAACTCGCGTCTTTTTTTATGAAATTCGAAAATTGGCTTTTGCTGATCGCGCGCCAAGGTGTAAAAATAAACGGCAAGTTTGTGGGACTGATGATGTTGAGCAGTTTATCCAAAAACTGCGTGTGATGGGTGTTTCTGAGAGATGGGGTTTTCCGCTTCACTTCAATCCAGGCGGTCAAGAGGCACATCCATACTCTCGATTATCGTGCCATGCTATAATGAAGAAGAAGTCATTACACTGACTCATGAACGCCTGTTCCATTCTCTTGGAATGCTGGGCCTGGCCGACTTCGAGGTCATTTATGTGAATGATGGGAGCCGGGATCGTACTGAAGACATCCTTGCAGGGTTCCAGACCGAAGACCCGCGTACCAAGCTTGTCTCCTTTTCTCGGAATTTCGGGCACCAGCTCGCTGTGACCGCAGGTCTCGATTATGCATCCGGCGATGCAGCCGTCATCATAGATGCGGACCTGCAAGATCCTCCGGAAATGATCGAAAAGATGCTGGAGAAATGGGAAGATGGCTATGACGTTGTCTATGGCGTACGGAAAAAGCGCGCCGGGGAAACGGCATTCAAGAAGCTGACGGCGCATCTCTACTACCGATTTCTGAACGCCCTTTCTGACACCGAAATCCCCCTGGACACGGGAGACTTCAGACTTGTTGACCGAGTTATTGTCGACGAGTTGGCTGGCATGAAGGAACGTGAGCGGTTTGTGCGCGGGCTCGTCAGTTGGGTTGGCTTTAATCAGACCCCGATCTATTATGAACGCGAAGAACGCGCGGCCGGAGAGAGCAAATATCCCCTGTTAAAGATGATCCGGTTCGCAAGTAACGGCATCCTCTCCTTTTCGATCCAGCCCCTGAGAATAGCAAACTGGATCGGTTCCCTGGCTTCAGCCTTGGCCCTCGGCGGAATAGCCTATGCCCTGATCATGCGCCTTATGACGAATTCGTGGGTTTCCGGCTGGACGCTTTTGTTCATCGCCGTGCTTTTTATGGGCGGAGTTCAATTACTGGTTCTCGGCGTGTTGGGCGAATATATCGGTCGCACCTACGAACAGTCCAAACAGCGCCCTCTATATATCGTGCGCGCGACGCAAGGCTTTGAAAGCGCCGAAAAGCCGGTGGCATCCGCGATCACGAATATGCCAAAACGCTCCTCTCCATCGGCCTCCCTATGAAGAGGCTGCGATATATAGTTGGACTGGTCCTCGCGGCCAGTTTCGCCTTTTTCACCTTCTCAAATGTCGACTGGCACAGTGTCCAAAACAATATTGCATCAGTCGGACCCAAAAACATCCTCCTCGCCTTATGTGCTCTGTCTACAGGCTATCTAATCAGGGTTCTACGCTGGAAGCTGTTACTGAAAAGCGCAAACGTCTCCGTTGACGCAACTCGACTCGCCGGTCCCTTTCTCGCCTCCTTCGCCCTCAACAATCTGGTGCCTGCCCGCGCTGGCGATGCCCTGCGTGTCTTCGGCTTCGTTCGCGAGATCGGTGTAAGGTCCAGCGTCCTTATGGCGACAGTGATAGCCGAACGGTTCCATGATCTGGCCACGCTCCTGCTGCTGTGCCTTTTCGGTGTATTGCTCACGGGTGGATTTCAGCGCCAGCCCGTTTTCCCCTTTGTTGTGTTCCTGTGGTGCCTGGCAATCATCTTCGGCTTCATCTTCACGGTACTCCTGTATCGGTGGGTCGCTCACATATTGCTTCGCATCAGGAATTTAGCTTTCGTGTCGCGCTCCAATTTGCTCGTTAAGATCATCAATTTCTCTCTGCGAAATCTGATAATTGTGGGAAAGCTATCCCGAAAGAACCTGGCCCCATTGGCCATCCTGTCCCTTCTAGCCTGGCTTTCCGAGGCCGCGATCTTTCTTGTCATTGCCAATGCTGTAGGCATCGACATGACGCTCGGCAACATGCTTCTGGCAACGGGTTTAGCCACACTGATGACACTCATACCGGGCACACCCGGCCATATCGGCACCTTCGATTTCGGGGCTCGCGCCGGCTTCCTCGCTGGCGGGGCCACAATGAGCCAGGCCATGTCCGCCACCATCATTGTTCATATTCTTCTTTGGCTGCCGATTACGATGGTTGGTGGCTTTTATCTGCTGCAGCTGTGGCTCAAGAAGAGCGCGATGAAGATTCCCGCGGATGCCTAGTAATATTTTGTCTCCTTACGGTATTTTCTAACACAGGGGTGCGCAATGCCACGCATTGTAATTATTGGAGGAGGCTTTGTCGGCCTGGTCAGTGCGCTACGTCTCGCGAAGGCCGGACACAAGGTCAGCATTCTCGAAGCGGACTCTGAAGTCGGCGGACTGGCCGGAACTTTCGAAACAAATGGCCAAAGGCTGGAGAAATTCTATCACCATTGGTTCAAGAGCGACACATATGTGAATGAACTTGTCTCCTCACTCGGCCTGAATGGTCATGTGGTCGATCGATCCAGCCGCACCGGGTCTTATTACGCGAATACCATTTTCCGCCTTTCCAGCCCCCTGGATCTGTTGCGCTACAAACCATTGTCACTCTTCGGACGTATCAGGCTGGGCCTGCTTGTGCTTCAGGTACGTCTAGTGCGGGACTGGAAGTCGCTTGAATCTATCACGGCGGAGAACTGGCTTCGCAAGCAGGTCGGTAATGAGGTCTACGGAAAAGTTTGGGGCCCCCTGCTGAAGGGCAAGTTCGGAGAGATGGCAAACAAGGTTTCAGCTGTCTGGTTCTGGAACAAACTGGCCCTGCGAGGTGGCAGTCGCGCCAAGGATGGCAGCGAAACGCTTTCCTATTTCAAAGGAGGGTTCGCCGCCCTCACACAGGCAATGGTCAACGAAATCGAACAGGCGGGCGGTGAGATTATCCTGTCCGAAAAGGTCGATGACGTAATCGTTGAAGAAAACAAGGTGGTCGCCGTGAGATCGGGCGAGAGAACTCATCCAGCAGACCTGGTCATCAACACAACAGCCCTACCCATCTTTAGCGACATCATCTCCCGTCACGTACCAGACGAATACCTCCAGAAGCTGGCACGTGTGAAGTATCTGGGGAATGTTTGCCTGGTGCTTCAGCTGAAACGATCCTTGTCGGATACCTATTGGCTAAATGTCACGGACCCCGACTTTCCCTTTGTTGGCGTGATTGAGCACACCAACTTCGAAACGACCGAACTCTATGGCGGCCGACACATCGTGTATCTTTCGAAGTACTTGCCGACTGATGACGCGCTCTTCCTGATGACGGACCAGGAATTCTATGAGTTTGCCTTTCCTTATCTTCAAAAGATCTTTCCTGACATTGGGCAGGATGACGTCATTGAGTATGCTTGCTACAGGGCCAATTATTCCCAACCCATTATTAGCCTGCACTATTCAGATATTTTGCCTGCTCATGAAACGCCGCTCGACAATCTCTTCCTGTTCACGATGGCACAAATATATCCCGAAGACCGCGGAACGAATTATGCCGTTCGCCAGGGCATTGAAGCGAGCGACTATCTTCAAGAGCGGATTCTCAGGAGAGCTGTGTCAGCGACACCGGATTAGAATGTTTCGTGCAGTCCCAGCTGAATATCACGGGCCAAGCCTTCCCGCGTGGCCTGCGGCAGCACCTGTATGGAAACCCAGCCGCAGGCAAGGAGGTTTGCTGGCGTACTTCTTGCTAAGAGATTGGCATAATTTGACATCCAATCATGGGGACGTTGTCGATGAAGGTTGTATCGCTGGCAGGCGATTTTGGCACACGCATGATCAAAGTCGCGCGTACTAGCCCAAAACTGATGGTCGAGATTAGGGACAATCCGATCCATCAGGGCGCGCGCCAATATATAGCGCACAGCCTGAAGGGCTTTGCCGCGCGCCTGAAATATGCATATGATTTCATTGAATATTTTTTCATGAAATCCACAAATTTGCGCTCTGGTTTTACGGCAAGTTTGGGCTCCGGCGATGTTGGTATTTACCAAACGGTCCTGTTACGAGGGTCTCGCCAAACGGCATGCTCACTCGTTATCAATGGAGGAACGAGAACACACCCGGACCCGCTACTGCTGGACTTGCCCTCGAAAACCAGGTCGGCATGGAACGGTCGTCCGGAAAGAGACCGTTAAATGACACAAGGATTGATGAAATCTGCGGGGAAAGCAGCCGCCTGGAGCGCCGTGGGCAGTTGGGCCGGTCTCGCGGGCAGTATGGTATCGCTCGTCATCCTCGCCCGATTGCTCGACCCCACAGATTTCGGGATTTATGGCTTCGTGATAGTTACGCTGGCTATTCCCGAGGCAATTGCCTGCCACAGTCTTGGCGACTCCCTGATCCAGCGCAAGGAAATGACCCCCGGCCACTCCAACTCGGTTTTCGCACTTTCACTATTTTTTGCGCTCGTCTTCTACATCGCCGTTGTATGCGGTTCGCCATTCCTTGAGGCCTTCTTTGGGCAGGAAGACCTTGCGCCCTATCTCTGGGTCATGGGCCTCGGGCTGTTTCTCAGCTCCCTGGTCGCGGTACCAGCCGCACATCTGCAACGTCGGCTCGCCTTCAAGCAGATCGCCTGGATTGATGTGATTGGCACTGTTACCGGTGCCGTCGTCGGAATCGTCATGGCCATACTTCTCCAGAACGCTTGGGCGCTCATCATCATGGAACTGGCCAGGCGGATGGTGCGGATGCTTGCTTTCTGCTGGTTCGACAGATGGCTTCCCTCCCTGAAGTTTTCGTCTCAGGACATCAGGGATCTGGCTGCCTACAATCTGGCAACGCTCGGTATTCGCATCACGACCGTACTGGAAATAAACATCCCGCGCGCTGTGGTCGGCATCTTTCTGGGGCCTGCAGCCCTGGGGATGTTCAACCTCGCCCTGAGAGTGCAGGATCAAGCTGGCACCGCCCTGATCTCGCCGTTTGGCGCGATCGCCCTGCCGTTCGCCTCGATTTCCCAGAACAATCGCGAACTCCTGCACAGGATGCAGCGGGGCGCGATCACTGTCGCGACCTTTGTTGCCTATCCTGCATTCCTGGGGGCCATCGCCATCGCACCACTTATGGTCCCAATCGTTTTTGGCGAAAAATGGATTGCGGCAACCGGGGCAATTCAGATTGCCTTGCTGATTGGCGTTCGAAGCCCAACAGCAACATTCGACGCTGGTGTCCTGAAGGGTGTTGGACGGCCGGACCTTGTACTCAAGATTGCTCTGACCTGTCTCTTGCCAATGGTCTTGCTCCCCCTCGCAGCGCAGTATGGTCTGGAAGCGGTTATGTGGTTGGTCTGGGGACAGAAAATGCTCGGCTGGGCACTCGGCGCCATTGCCGTTCAGACGGTGGTCGGCTTCTCTATACGGCAGCAGGTCTTTGCGGGGTCATCTGCATTTCTTGCCTCAATCCTGATGGCGACAGCGGTCTATTTCGCATCGATTTACCTGCCCGCAACCTATAGCGATATTGCCAAGCTTCTGATCGCAATCACTCTGGGGATGGTCACCTATCCTACAGTCCTGCTCATCATCTCCCCTCGAACGACATTCAAGCGGATAAAGGCGTTGGTATACTTGGTGTCTGGAAAGAAAGACTTGGCGATCAGGACCGTCATGAATGCGCAATCGCCGGATTCCGAATACGTAGGCAGCACTCCTCGCTCAGCACAGCCCGAAGGCGGGGTGTGATCTGTGTTACGTAAACTGGATGACCGCAAAATCGCCATCGTCATACCGCTCTACAATGATGCGGTGAACATCGAGCGCGCAATCAGCAGCGCCCTTAACCAAGTCCTGCCACAAGACCATACGCTCGAAGTGATTGTGGTTGATGACTGCTCGACCGATGATGGCTTCGAAAGAGCCTCTCGAATGGCTAGGACCGATGATCGCCTCACTGTCCTCAGACAAGATGTCAATCAGGGGCCATCAGCTGCGCGCAACCGCGCCTTGGCATTCAGCGATGCTGCATGGTTCTCGCCGCTAGACAGCGACGATTTAATTCTGCCTGACCGGATTTCGAAACTTCTGGCAACAGCGGAATGCAATGGTCTGGACTGGATTGCGGACAATCTCTTCATATCAATGGAAAGTTCGCCGCAACAGGTGGAACGAAACCTGTGGCCTGAGAAGCCGGAGGGGCCAGTCGAGCTCTCGGCAGCCCTTTTCGTGGAGCGCTCCTACGATGTGGAAACGCCTCGCTCCGAGCTTGGCTTCCTGAAGCCTCTCATCAACAGGGAGAGAGCATCGACCGGGTTGGAGCCCTACCGAAATGATCTCCGGTTTGGAGAAGATTTCGAATTGTACACAAGGCTTCTCCTCAATGGAACAAAAGCGTGGCTTGTCGACCCTTGCGGGTACTACCTCGTGCAACGGGCAGGATCTGCTTCACATTCCCAAAGCGGCAGAGATCACCGCCGGTTGGCAAAAATTTCCCGTGAAATGACCAAACGTGATGGTATTGATCCGAAGGCCCGAAGAGCGCTTGAGCAACATTGCGCATACTCCGAAAAAGAGGCCGCCATGTGGTCGATGATTGATGGCGTACGAGCAAGGGATCCGCGTCTGGCGCTTTCCGCATTCGGCTATTCAACCCCCGCCTCCCTCCACGTCATCGCACAATTGATGCAATCGGTGCGGCGTAAGCTGGGCTTGAACTAGAATACCACGAAATTCGCACACTCTCGCCCGATTCCTCCCTGCATATGGTGGATGAACGCTCGTTGAATGGTCCACACCTTTTAAATCCGTCTTAAGGTTTGGGCCCTTTATATGCGTTCTATGAACGAGGTGAATCCGTCTCTTGTAAGGACTCAGTCCATGATGAAACTGGCCACCGAAACCGGTGTTATCCGCGAGTACCGGCAGACCACAAATGCCGATATCGAGGATTTTGCCAAGTGGCCTGTCTGGCTGCGCATCATGCTGATTGTCGGGCTGAGCGCTTCACTCTGGGCAGGCATCATTTTCCTGATCGCCGCCTTTCTTTAATCACCACCGCCAGACCGGCAGCACGTTCGATCACGTCTTGGCGTATCCGGCCGGCGAGTTCAGATACACTGGCACCCTGCTCACAAAGACCCGCCGTATCGGTGACAAGGTTGCAAGAGCCCCCAGATAAAGCAGGTTCAAGGGTGTGTTGAAGCTCGCCCAAGCAAATGATTCGGTGAGCGTGGAAATGAACACGATCGCGCCAAACACCAGCAAGGCTGACATTTCCAGGGAAGATTCCTTGAAGAACTGTCGGAACAAGCGATACCCGCACCACGCCCATAGAAGCAGGTACAGACCCAGCCCGATATAGCCGAGATGCACGCGCACTTCGAGATAGGCATTGTGGAAGGTCAGCTTCGTTCCGTAGGGTTTGAAATCCATTTCGTTGATGGACTGTGCAGCACCGTTAGCTGGGTTCCAAAACCCTTCCAGGCCCAACCCGAAAATGGGGTGCTCCTGAGCCGCCAGGTTCCCAGCTGCCCAGATATGCGTTCGGCCAGTAAAGGTGGTGTCCTTGCCAAGCGCCCCGAGGAAATCCGTCAGATATGTCTGGTTGGTCTGATTGAGTACGATCATGGCGCCAGACAAAATGACACTCGCACCCAGAATGAAGATGATCGTCCGGAGATGGCGCACCTTGCTGATAGCTACCCAAACGAACTTGACCGCGAACAGCCCCACAATACCCACGGCCGCAAACACCAGCGCGGTGGCAGACGGCGCACGCAACATGAAGATCAGGGCAATCGGGAAGATCAATGCGGCCAACATGCGTGTCCATGGCCAGGATTTCTCGTTCAGGAGGGTCATCAAGCTGAGCAGGGCCACGAACAGCATCTGCTGGGCGAAGTAGTTCTTCTGCGGGTATGGCCCGCCATACGGCATGGTATCGTAGAATGGCACACACACGATGATGGCCATAACACCGGCGAAGAACATGCACCTGAGTATGGTCGAGATATCAAATCTCGTAATGATGATGACCGCGACGAACGGGGTCAGCAAGTACAGCGCCCCACTCCTTAGCGCGGCCCCCATATAGGGTGACCATAGTACCGATATGAGTCCGAAGATGGGTAGCAGGAACAGCGGCCACGCCTTGAGCATGATCGGAATGACCTGCTCCTTGTGCAGGGCAAACAGCCAAAGGAACCACAGGACCATCAGGTAACGCAGCGGTGTTTCGAGCGGCAATGGCACAAAGGAATTCAGGAACCAGAGTGAGATCAGCCCCTGCTCCCAATAGGGAATCTTCCTCGGCTCTTCATAGACCTTCGCCATGACGAGAGAGGAATCGCGATCCGTCGGAATGCGGCTCACTATGTTCATGCCGCGATCTCATTACGAAGGCTGTTGAAGATCACATCCCGCATGAACCCCGCCGGCTGTACAAAGAACTCTTCCGGCAAACTGGCGAGGCGTGCGGAAAACGCAGCAATCTCCTGCCGATCCCTTAACAGGCGCCCTATCAGATCTGGAAGCGATTGCTCCAGAGGTTCAGCAATTATGAAACCGCAATCATTCCGCTCGATCCATGCGGCGGTTTCGGTACCCGCAGGCGCAATCGATGGGGTCGCATAATAGCCGCCCTCATAAATTCGGTTCGGCAACAGCCAGAGCGAATTATATCCTGCTTCCATGAAGTCGCCTGCCCAGACCACATCAAGCGACGCATAAATGTCGGCAAGGTCTTCCGGGGACCGGAATTTTCCGAAGAAGGTCATGTTGGGACGACGGTCGATCTCCGGTTCGAAAACGGGGATTTCGGTGCGTGCGGGAATGCCATGCAGGCGGATTTCCAACGAGTCAGGAAACGCGTCGGCGAGCGCACATAACAGATCCAGCGACCGCTGGCAGCGCAGCATGCCAACCCAGCCCAAAACGAGCTTCCGCTCTACTGCGCTAGCCAGCGGCTCGACAGCATTTGGCCGAGGACCAAAATCACTGTCTGCACTCAGACGATTTTCCACAACATAGGCTGTAAAATCGCCTGAATAGTGACGCTCGAAATGATTTTTCAGAAAACCCGGTGAACTCACGACAAGGGCCCGGGTCCGTTTCAGCAAGGCGCGCTCAAGGCCGCGGAAAATCCGGCCCACTACATCGCCGCGCGTCAGAAGGCGATGCACATCAAGGCTCTCATATATGACCGGTGTTTTCAGGCCGGTGTGGCGTTTGGCCAGAAAGGCACAGGCAAGCATATCGAGATTTCGCGCATAGATGACGTCAGCCTGCTCCAGCAAGTCTCTCTGCGCGGCTGCCTTCCGCGCGCCCGCGAAAATCCGCTTGATCCGCTGACCGAACGCGCCATCCCGCGTCATACCAAGATCGACATTCTGCCATTCGGGAGAAACATCGCGGCGACGCATCATGAAACCGATCACACGCATGCCATCGCCGGTGAACGATTTCACCCGCCGGCGCACGGCGGCATCTGCCGCGTCGTGTCCGAAGAAAGCAATCGTCGTCATCGCTCAATCCAATTCGGGGTGGGCGGAACGACCATTCCCATGGCCTCTCCGGATCACGCCTCAGTTAGCGTCAATCTTCTCAGGAGACTCGGTGCTGTGCTCGGCGAGGCTCGGCGGCGTCTGGATCGCCGTCGGACGAATTTCGCCCTTCTTCGGCTTGTTCGGATCCCGGCGCATGAAGCCGAACAGAGAGGGCTTCGTCTCCATCTGGTAATATTTGCGGTAGGCATCATACCCGGCGCCTGGGTCACTGTAATGACGCCGGCGGTTGAGGTTCACCATATTGAGCGTCACGCCGAGCAGATCAGCCTTGAAGGATCTCAGGAGCGCCAGCGACTGGCGGGCAGCCGAGCGGTTCGTGTGACGCCAGCGTACGACCAGGATTGCCTTGTCGGTCTTGCCCGCCACCACGCGCGCCTCTGCCATCAGCAGCAGTGGGCCGGTATCAATCAGGATCAGGTCATACATGGACCGCAGGCGGACAAGAAGATCATCAAAGGCGCGGGTTCCGAACACGTCATGTGGCGTATGGCCGGTCAGCGACAGCGGCAGGATGTCCAGCATGCTCTTCGGATCCTTGGAGATCGCATCAGAAAGCTGGCCTGCGCCAAACAAGTATTCGATAAATCCGATTTCCGGTTTTAGCCCGGCCGCATCGGTAAGCTGACGGCGGCGGAAGTCACCATCAATGACCAGCGTGCGTGCGCCCGACATGGCCGACATGCGGCCGAGGGCCAGCGTCAGGCTCGTCTTGCCTTCATCGGGCAAGGACGAGGTGATCGCCACCGTCTTGGTTTCGCTGTCGAGATCAGAGAAGGCAATCGCTGCGCGAAGGTAGCGGATACTCTCGGCAAATGCCGACAAGGGATTCTCGATCAGGTAATCTGCAGGATTGGTCTGCGAGAAACCAAGCGCATTGGTGGTACGGATCAGCGGGACCGTTCCGAGAGCGTTCTGGGCAAGCTTCTTTTCGATGTCTTCCGAAGACGAAATCTTCATGTCGAACATTTCGGCCATGATGGCGAGCCCACCACCCAAGAGTCCGCCCAGTACTGCCCCGATAAGCAGGTTCAGCATTGTGCGGGGCGAACTTGGAAACTTCGGAACAGAGGCCTTCGAGAGAATAACAGCGTCGGGCTGGACCAGGCCATCCTGCTCGCGGGTTTCCTTCGACCGGGAGATGAATTCCTCATACAAGACGCGGCTGGTCTCAGCGTCACGCTCAAGTTCGCGAAGGCGGACCATGGCAAGACTGTTGCCCCGCAGCTTCGAATTCGAATTGTTGATCTGGGACTGGAGCCGCCCCACCTGGTCCTGACGAACCCGTACCTCATTCTCGAGGTTGGTGGCGATGCGGTTCATCTCGTTTTCGATCTGGCGCTCAATGTCTGCCTGCTCCGCCCGCGCACCGATAAGTTCCGGGTGCTGTGGACCCAAGCGGGTCTCAAGATCGCCTACGCGACCGCGAATGGTTGAGAGCTGCTGCTTCAGGCTGGTGATCAGCGGAGATTCCAGAACTTCCGAAATCCCGTCGACACCGGCGCCGCTGTTGATCTGACGCTGCATGCTGTCATAGCGCGACCGCACCCGGTTGAGTTCGACTTCAGCCTGCGTTTTCTGCGTGGTCAGATAGGCAATGTTCTGCTCGGTGAGCGTGTTGCCCATGGCCGTTTCCATGTCATTGTCGGCAATGAACTTGGCAACGCGATTTTCTTTTTCTTCGACTTCCTCACGCAAGGCGAACACGCGATCCGACAACCATTCCGTGGCCCGCCGGGTGGCGTCCAGCTTGGTCTCAAGCTGTTGCACGCGGTATTGGTCGGCAATGGCATTGGCGAGACGGGCCGAAGTTTCGGGAGACGTGCTCGTGACCTGGACATTGATCAAATAGGTCGTGCCGACCCGTGAGACGCCCACGCGCCCCATCAGGGTATCCACCACACTATCGAGGATTGCGCTTTCACGCTCGTCCACGCTCATGCCTTCAAACGGATCGACCTGACGCGTGTCCATTCCGATGAGAGATTTGACCTGGTTCTTCACCTTGCCCAGCGCGCTGGGTTTGCGCTCCCGAAGGGTCCAGTTGAATTCCGGATCCTCGGTGAGCTTCTGCTTGACCGCAACTTTCGTCAGGAGCGATTTCGACTTCATGATCATCACTTCGGTGTCGATCACCGCCGTGCTGACCGCGAGGCCGCTGAGAACGCTGCCAAGATCGATCACGTTTTGCTGTTCAGTATCAAGCTGAACAACAGAACTCGATTGGTAGAGCGGCGTCTGATTGAACGTCGAATAGGCTACCAGCGTGAAGACCGCCAGAAAGCTCAGCGCGATCAGCCAGAAACGCCGATACACTGCCCCCAGCAGAGACTTCAAATCTGTCGGCATATTATTGTCTTCAGTCTCCGCTTCTGCAGGAACCTGGGACGGAAGTTCAAAACTGAATGTCTTGGTCAAGATACTATACCGCTGATTGAGGTTGGCAGGTGGAAGGCGACCGGGCAAGAGACCGGTCGCCCATGTTCAGGTTACGGATAGATGCGGATGGAGAGGCCAACCAGATTGGCAGAGAAGCTCTCGTCCCCGAAAACCGCCTCGCCGCTCCGGTCACGATCCACGCGACGCGCAAATGCGTTCAGATGAACCCGTTTGTTCATCTTGTAGGTCCCGATCACGCCTAATTCGGTAACATCGTCATCCCGGTCGATCTCGTCATACTCATAGCTGGTGAGTTCGCCGTAACCTGACAGGATAATGTTCCGATACAGTTCGTGATCAACGCGGGCTCCCAGAGTTGTCTGGATGGAGCTGGCGCTGGCGCTGATGCCGCTGTCAACTGTCCGACGCGCCCCCTTAAAGCTGACCGTGGTCAGGCGGGTCGGGAACCATTCGACATTCGCGTCTACAGCCAAGCCATCGGTGTCCTCGTAGAAGTCGTCATCCTTCTCTTCGGAAAGAAAACCAACAGCCACATCACCGCGGATTAGCGAGTTTAGCTCGAAGTCGACACCACCATAGACGGTGTAGGAATCTGAATCCCGGGACCGCTCCGCTCCGTCAACGAGGAGCGTGTTATCGTATTCGCGCTGTTCGATCACACCTTGGCCGAAGACGGCCACGTTGGGCGAGATGGCATAGCTGAGACGAGAATTGAACGAGGTATCAGACCGGTCGCGGAAATCCTGGTCGATCGGAACGCCACCAAGCGTCACCGTGTCATCATAATCGACTTCCGCAAAGGTCGCAGAGTTCGTCCAGCGAATACGGTCATTGGTATAATTCGCGCTCAGTTCGACACCAGTGCGGGTGAACTCAATCGGCTCGCCCAATCCAGACGTGTTGGACGGGTCAGACCGCTGATCGGTGGATTGCTGGTAGAACACCGCTCCGCCAAGGGCGACGTCGCGTGTCACGTCCAGACGGCCGCGCAGCTGTGTGTTGACGTCATTGGCCGACTGGTCGCTGAAGTCCTGATACTCGTCACGGCTGACCGAGACATAGGCGGAAACTTCATGGACGCTCCAATTGGTGCGCGCCGCAACGTCTGCGCCGATGCGGGCAATGACGTCGGATTCCTCATCGTCGGCCGTGCCCAGCGCGTTGCTGGTATAGCCAAGACCGGCAAACAGACTGGAATTTACCGTAAATGCGCCAAGCCGGATGGGCTCGGGATCATATTCCGGCTGCTGGCGGTCGGTGACCGCTTCGTACTTGTCCCGGCTGTAGTAATCACTCGACTGAGCGTAGGCAGCTCCAGACATCGCCGTGATCAGAGCGCCCGTCGCGACTCCAGCAAGGCTCACCCGCTTAGTATACAACATTTCCACCTCTTCCCTGGATTATGTAATCCGGCTGCTCGAACCGGCATGTTTACCAAAGGTCCCAAAGCAAGACCCATACCACTTTTCTAACAAAGAGTGAGGGCTTCATAGGGGAATACGATGTCAGTCAAGTAATCAAAGTCGGGCAAATTGGAGCGAATTAACGAGGAATTTTGACCGCAGACCCGTTCTGAAGCGCGGATACCCGAAATATTATCCCAATATATCAACACACAAGAAGAGGCCCGAAACGCTCAAAGTGCGTTTCGGGCCTCCGCGCCGGGATAAAACCGGGAAAAATTAATTATTAAATAGCCCCGGGCGTCTGTATTCGGACTGCCCAGTTACTGGACTCTGCCGCCTATTCCGCTGCTGCCGGAAGATCCATCTCCGTCAAGGCGGTGTAGCGCTTGAGGTGATGGTCGACATTGCCGAACTCGGAATCGATCATGGTCAGGCGCTTGAAATAGTGTCCGACAGCCAGCTCGTCCGTCATGCCCATGCCGCCATGGATCTGGATAGCTTCCTGGCCAACGAAGCGGCCTGCCTGGCCGATGCGCACCTTGGCAGCCGAGGCGGCCTTCTTGCGCGTGATCTCGTCTTCGTCGATTTTCAGAGTAGCCATGTAGGTCATGGAGATCGACTGCTCATGTTCCATGAACATGTCGACCATACGGTGCTGCAACACCTGGAACTTGCCGATCGGCACACCGAACTGCTTGCGCTGGCGCGAATATTCCACCGTCATCGCATGCGCCACCTTCATGGCACCGCAGGCTTCTGCACAGATGGCGGCAATGGCTTCGTCGGTCACCATTTCGATCAGCGGCAGACCATTGTCGACTTCGCCAATGACGGATTCCGCGCCCACCGAGACGTTTTCGAAGTACACTTCCGATGCACGACGGCCGTCGACTGTTGGGTAATCGCGGGTGCTGACACCCTGTGCATCCTTGGCGACAACGAAGACCGAGACGCCCTTGCTGTCACGACGGTCACCCGATGTGCGAGCCGTCACGATAAAGTGGGTCGCCCATGGCGCGCCGATGACAACAGCCTTGTGTCCGTTCAGGACAAAACCGGCGCCGTCTTTCTTGGCTGTGGTCTCCAGGTCAGCCAGATTGTACCGGCCGCGCGGCTCTGCATACGCAAAGGCGAAGATCGTCTCACCCGACATGATGCCGCTGAGATACTCTTCCTTCTGCGCGTCGTTGCCGCGCTTCAGGAAACCGCCACCGCACACCACGCTCGGCACGTAAGGCTCAACAACGAGCCCTTTTCCGAACTCTTCCATCACGACCATTGCGTCGATCGGACCGCCGCCGAGACCCCCATCCTCTTCGCTGAAGGGCGCCATCAGCAGGCCCAGTTCTGCAAATTGGGCCCACATTTCAGGACGCCAGCCGGATTCGGACTCGATCACCTTGCGGCGCGTGTCGAAATCATACTGTTCCCGGATCAGCCTGGAGAGGCTGTCGCGGATCATGTTCTGCTCTTCGGTGAAATTGAAGTCCATCTTCTATCCTCCCTGCCTCGTGCGCCTTAAAGGCCGAGGATCATCTTTGAAATAATGTTGCGCTGGATCTCGTTGGACCCACCGTAAATCGATGTCTTGCGCATGTTGAAATACGTTTCAGCTGCGAAGTTCGCATGGTCAGGACCAACGCCAAAGCCTTCATTGCCGGCATTCTCCATGCCGTAGCCATAAGGCGCACCATAGTTTCCGACGGCTTCAAGTGTGAGCTCGGTCAGGCGCTGCTGGATTTCGGTGCCCTTCACCTTGAGGATCGAGCTTTCGGGCCCCGGTCCCTTGCCAGCCGCTTCGGACGCCAATGTGCGGAGTTCCGTGAACTCGAGCGCCGTCAGGTCGATTTCCAACTGGCTGATCTTGCGCGCAAAGTCTTGGCTCTCGATGAGCGGCTTGCCGTCCACAAGTTCTTCGGACGCAATCGTGCGCAGGCGCTCAACGCCCCGCTTGGAGCGGGCCACGCCAGCAATGCCGGAGCGTTCGTGCGCAAGCAGGAACTTCGCGTAGGTCCAGCCCTCGTTTTCCTTGCCGACGAGGTTTTCGACCGGAACGCGTACGTCCGTCAGCCATGTCTCGTTCACTTCATGCGTGCCGTCGATCAACTTGATCGGCTTCACTTCGATACCTGGCGTCTTCATGTCGACCAGGATGAAGCTGATACCTTCCTGTGGTTTCTTCGCGTTCGGATCCGTACGGCAGAGGAAGAAGCCCCAATCGGCATGCTGCGCCAGCGTGGTCCAAGTCTTCTGGCCATTGATCACATAATGATCGCCGTCGCGTACAGCCGTCGTCTTCACGCTTGCCAGGTCGGAACCGGCGCCTGGTTCGGAATAGCCCTGGCACCACCAGACTTCGCCGGACCGAATGCCGGGCAGATGCCGTTGTTTCTGCTCTTCACTGCCGAACGTGTAGATAACCGGAGCAACCATCGCCACGCCGAACGGCAGCGGCATCAGCGCATCAACGCGCGCATTCTCTTCGGACCAGATGTAGCGCTGGGTGGAGGTCCAGCCAGTACCACCATACTTCTCGGGCCATGCCGGTGTGGACCATCCCTTTTTACCGAGCACTTTGTGCCAGGCGAGGAATTGTTCGCGCGTGAGATCCTCACGCGTTCCAATACCTTCCAGTTCCTTGGGATAGTTTTCGCGAATGAATTCGCGAACCTCATTGCGGAAGGCAATTTCTTCCGGCGAAAAATCGAGATTCATGACGGCTCCTCACTGTGCGCTTGATGCGCATCGTACTTATCCCCTCTAATTCCGCCATTTTTGGCTAAAGGCAAGGTGACGTGCGCGTAAACGTCAGGTTCTCGTCGCGTCAGGTCGCCCTTCCCTCTGCAGGCTCAGCAATGAAAGGGGCGCACGCGGTCTTGAGTAAGCCAATTGCCGTAGCGGAACCCAGTCCTCCACCCGTCTGGAACTCCAATTGGAGAAGCGGCTGAAGACCCAAGCGTTCGACGGCAGCTTCATGCGCCGGCCGCCGCGTCACATGCGAGGCTATGCAATGGCTGATGGCTTTCGGGTCGACCGAGTGCACGACCGCAGCGGCAATTGTCGTGGCAAATCCGTCCAGAACAACCGGAATGCCCTGATGGCGCGCTGCGATGATCGCACCCACGCATGCAGCAAGTTCGCGCCCGCCGAGAAACCTGAGGACTTGCAGCGGATCGGACAAATGTCCGCGATGCAGCGTCAAGGCACGTGAGACGACATCCACCCGCCGCTCAACGAGGTCAGCCGTAGACTGATTGTCGGGCCGGACCCAATAATCCGGCGCGCCGCCATACAAGGCGCAAGCAATCGCGGCGGCCGCCGTGCCGACCCCTGCCCCGGACACCGCCAGCGCAAGCAAGTCCGGCTTTTCTTCCGTGGCTTCGAATCCGTAGGCGATTGTCGCCGCACATTCGCGCTCAGTCATTGCGGGACCTTCCGCAATGCTGGGCGTCGGCTGGTCGATGGCAAGATCAAACACCCGGATTGCCGCGCCAGCCTGTGTGGCGATGGCCGATAGCGGGGCTTTGCCTTCACGCAGCGCATCCACATGTGCGCGCGTATCCTGCGGACTGGAGAGCGAAACCCCTTCCGACTGGAGTCCGTGGGAACTCGCAAATACCGCCAGGACGGGGTTCTCGATGCGCGGCGGAAAGCGATGTTGCCAGTTGGCCAGCCATTCTGCCGCCTCACCCAGACGCCCAAAATCGCCCTCACGGCCCATTTCGAGCAATGCCGCCCGCACTTTCTGGCCGGGCGTCGGGTCCAGATCGACGGAACCCCGAATCAGGGAACGTGCGTCTTCCAGTGGAGACATTTCTTGGGCCGGCTCACTCAAGGCAGATTGCTCCTATCCATTTGAAATCGATTTCATCTTATAGCAGAGAACGCGTGTTCCCTGCGACAAGGTTTTGTTACCCTGTTCGTGAGATATATATGCGAACACTTTAGTGCTGACTAACCTATATTGATGACCACTCAAGCCATAAAATCCCCTTGTATCAAAGTGTGCGCTGTAGACGCCTCTACAGGCCTGTGCCTTGGATGCGCACGCTCGCTGAAGGAAATCGGTGGGTGGATGAAGCTTGGGCCAGATGGTCGGGACAAGGTCATTGCCGAACTGCCGGAACGTATTGCCCGGCTTGAATTGCTCGGCAAACGCTAGGAAATCGCCATGTCCGTTGAACGAACCCTTGTATCCGGACTTGCTGCAGCCATCCTGATTTCGGCCACCGTTGTCATGTTTCTTGTGCCCCGTCTGGAGCAACACCAGGCAGAACTGGCCGCTATGCAGCCAGAGCCCGCACCCGCGCCCGTCAAAAAGCGTACATCCGTAAATTATGCCGACGCGGCCATCATCGACCGCGAGGCCGATGGCCATTACTGGACGCGCGCCGAAGTCCAGGGCACGGCCGTGAAATTCATGGTCGATACCGGCGCCAGCACGGTTGCCCTGACCTATCGCGACGCACAGCGGATTGGACTCAAGCCAGAGTCGCTGGACTATCGCTGGGAAATCCGCACCGCGGGGGGCATCACCTATGGCGCCGCCGTGACGCTGGACAATATTCGGATCGGCCAGGTCGAAGTCGAGCAGGTCAGCGCCATGATCCTGAAGGATGGGCTGGAGCAATCCCTGCTTGGTATGACCTATCTGGGCGAACTCTACTCCTATGAATTCAAGCAGAGCCAGCTGATCATACGCCGGTAATCTTTTCGCCGTTCAACCCCTTGCCGACGCCCACTTCCCACGCGAACCGCTCAGTGTCCCCGGCCCACCGGGCATAGGCCACGCGCCCGTCTAGTCCGGCAGCATCCATCAGGTCACGGTACCAGTAATCTGCCCCGGCATTCAGTCTCTGCGGGTGAACACCCCAGAGCAGGCAGGCCGTGCGAAGGCGCTGGTCATCGAGTGATCCGTACAGGATCGGGGCGATGCCACGCACCCGGGCAAAGCGGGCGAGACGGTCGAACGCGCCCGTGCGCAAGGCCAGCGCTGTGGCGCCTTCGGCTTCGGCCATGCCTTGGGCGGTCTCGGCCACAACATCGATGGCCGTTTGCGCAGGCGTATCCCCGGAGAATTGCTCCAGCGACCGGCGATAGTCTTCAGCGCCTTCGGTCGCCCGGATGATGCGAGACATGATCGATACGGTTGTGGCCGGGTGGCGGCCCACAGCGGTTTCGCCTGACAACATCACCGCATCCGCTCCCTGATAGATGGCAGTGGCCACGTCGGAGGCTTCGGCGCGCGTCGGGGCTGCATTCTCGATCATGGATTCCAGCATCTGGGTGGCCACAATGACCGGCCGTCCGAGCGCGCGGGCACACCGGACAATCCGGCGCTGGATCACGGGAACATCTTCCGGTGCGTATTCGACGCCGAGATCCCCCCGCGCCACCATCACAGCATCGGCTGCGGCGACGATAGGTTCCAGATTCGCAATCGCCGCTGGCTTTTCGAGTTTGGCAATCAGCGGTGCGCGCCCGGCAATGATCGCCTTCACTTCTTCGATATCCTCGACCGTCTGCACGAAAGAGAGCGCGACCAGATCAACCCCGATCTCAAGCGCATAATCCAGATCGGCGCGATCCTTTTCAGTAAGGGCCCGCACTGGCAGCGCCTTGCCGCGAACCGTGAAGCCCTTCTTGTCTGTCAGCTTGCCGGGCACGTCGGCGCGCACGCTCGGACTATCACCCGCCCGCGTCACTGTGAACATCAGCTTGCCGTCATCAACGAGGATGACATCCCCTTCTTCCAGGATTTCGACAATCTCTGCGTGGGGGACGGGAATCGTGTCTTCCGCTTCAGTCGTCTCCGCCGCAACGACGGCATATTCCTTCTGGTAGCGCAGCCGCAATTCGCCGCCAGGCAGTGAGCCCACACGAACCTTGGGGCCTTGCAAGTCTCCCAGCGTGGCCAGCGGGCGGCCCGTTTCTTTTTCGGCTGCGCGCACAGCGTCCAGCGCATCCTTGTGTGCGCTGTGCTCTCCATGGCTGAAGTTTAGGCGGAAAACGTCTACGCCCGCATACGCCAGCGCGAGCACTTCTTTCGGCGAGCGGCTGCCCGGGCCGAGTGTTGCGACAATTTTCGCGTTCTCACCAATCAGTCGATTTCCAGTCATTCCGCCCTCCCGATGACAAGGTTGACATACCCCTATACGAGTCCTGCGGACTATTCCAGCCGAGGAATGCCCGCACCTACCCGATACACGGAAATTTCACGCGCGTGCATCCAATCGGCCGAGTCGGCGCATCCTTTCATGAAAGAGGAGTGTTCCGACATGAAATTTCCCTTCCTGGCCCTGTTTCTGGTGGCGGCCTATGCAAGTGCCCAAACGGTTCAAGCCGAAAAGTCGGAAGACCCGATTCAAATCATGGTGCTCGGCACCCACCATTTCGACAATCCCGGCCTCGACGTGGTGAACATGGAGGCAGATGACGTGTTGGCGACGACGCGTCAGCGCGAATTGGAGGATTTGGCCAGGCGGCTCCTGGAATTTCACCCGACCGCGATCGCAATCGAGAAGCTGCGTCATACCGAGAGCGGACGCGATTCCGCGTTTGCCGACTTCACGCCTGACGACTTGTCCAGGGATCGCAACGAGATTGTCCAGATCGGCTACCGCATCGCGCACCTAGCGGGAACCGACCGAGTCTATGCGGTGGACGAGCATGAGGGCGAGATTGAATACTTTCCCTTCGAGCGCGTCCAGGCCTTTGCCGCGCGGACCGGACAAGAAGAAGTGCTGACCAGCATGATTGAGGACATACAGGCTGAGGCGGCAGACATGATGCGCGACCAAGCCACGACGTCCATTCCAGATATGCTCGCCCGTCAGAATTATCCCGGGACTATCCAGCAGATGCATTCAGATTTCTATTATGGACTGCTCAGCCTGTCGGATGCGGACGACCATGCGGGCGCAGCCCTCAACTATGGCTGGTTCGCGCGCAATGCCGAAATCTTCTCCAACATCATTGAGGTTGCGGAGCCAGGCGACCGGATCATCGTTGTCTATGGATCAGGCCACAATTACTGGCTACGCCACTTCGCGTCGGAAACACCCGGCTTCAAACTCGTCGAACCCGTTCCGTATCTAACGGACTAGCTGACCGCAAACGGGTCATAGTTGAGGATTGGCGCGAGCCAGCGTTCGGCCTTGCGGGTATCCCATCCCTTGCGCCGGGCATAGTCCTCGACCTGATCCTTCTCAATCCGTCCGACGGCGAAATAAACGCTGTCAGGATGGGCGAAGTAGAGACCGGAGACACTGGCCGCCGGGGTCATCGCGAAGCTGCTGGTGAGTGACACACCGATCCGCTCCTCCGGTTCGAGCAGTCGAAACAGGGTTTCCTTTTCCGTATGTTCCGGCTGGCTTGGATAGCCTGGTGCGGGGCGGATCCCCTGATACTTTTCCTTGATCAGTTCAGCAGTGGAGAGATCCTCGTCTGGCGCATAGGCCCAGAGCTCCTTGCGAACACGCTCATGCATGTATTCAGCCATGGCCTCGGCAAACCGGTCGGCCAGCGCCTTCACCATAATAGAAGAATAATCGTCACCCTTCTTGGCGAACGTTTGGGCGATCTCCTCAGCCTGCGGACCTGACGTCACGCAGAAGCCGCCGACCCAGTCGTCGCCTTTCGGAGCGACAAAGTCAGACATCGCGAAGTTGGCGCGGGAATTGTCTTTCACCATTTGCTGGCGCAGCGTGTGGAATACGTCACCATTGACGAGTCGAATATCATCGCCATCAGAATTAGCCCGCCAGAAGCCCACCACCGCCTTCGGTTTCAGCCACTCTTCGCCAATCAGTTGTTGCAGCATGCCTTGCGTATCATTCCACAGGCCGGTGGCCGCTTCACCGACAATCTTGTCCTCAAGGATTTTGGGATACTGTCCCGCAAGGTCCCAGGCCGAAAAATAGGGAGTCCAGTCTATGTAGCGCGCGAGCGTAGCAAGGTCGAAATCCTCGAATGTCCGCACACCTTCAAATGTTGGCTGTGGCGGCGTGTAGTTTGCCCAATCCAGTTTAAGACGCGCGTCACGCGCCTGAGCGATGGGCAGACGCGGCTTGGGCGGACCGCCGGCGCGGGCTTCGCGCATCCGCTCATAGCGCGCCTTGGTCTGGGTTACGAAACCGGGTTTATCATCTTCACTGAGCAATGTGCTGACAACGCCGACTGCGCGGCTGGCATCCGACACATGTACGACTGGCGCAGTCCGAATTACCGGGTCGATCTTTACAGCCGTGTGGGCCGGGCTGGTCGTGGCGCCGCCAATCAGCAGTGGCTGTTTCATGCCGCGCCGTTCCATTTCCGATGCCACATAGACCATCTCGTCCAGACTAGGCGTGATCAATCCCGAGAGACCAATAATATCAACGCCTTCCTTTTCGGCCGTATCAAGAATGGTTTCTGCCGCCACCATGACACCAAGATCGAGGATCTCATAACCATTGCAGGCCAGCACCACGCCCACAATATTCTTGCCGATGTCATGAACATCGCCCTTCACAGTCGCCATCAAAACTTTACCGTTCGAGACGTCCACCGTGCCGAGGCGCTGTTTTTCCTCTTCCATGTAGGGCTCAAGCCAAGCGACCGCCTGCTTCATGACACGCGCGGATTTCACCACTTGCGGCAAGAACATCTTGCCTGAGCCGAACAGGTCGCCGACGACATTCATGCCGTCCATCAACGGGCCTTCGATGACGTGTAGCGGGCGCTCGACCGACTGGCGCGCTTCCTCGGTGTCTGCATCAATGTATTCAGTGATGCCGTGCACGAGCGCGTATTCAAGGCGCTTTGCGACGGGCGCTTCGCGCCAGGACAGATCCTTCTCGGTCATTTTGCCCTTCTGACCCTTGAAGCCTTCTGCAATCTCGATCAGTCGCTCGGTGGCATCTGCGCGTCGATTCAGGATGACGTCTTCAACTCGCTCGCGCAGGTCCGGCTTGATATCGTCATAGATGTCGAGCTGTCCGGCATTCACGATTCCCATATCCATTCCGGCTGGAATGGCATGATAGAGAAAGACCGAATGCATGGCCCGGCGGACGGGCTCATTGCCCCGGAAGCTGAACGACACATTCGAAAGGCCACCCGAGATGTGGCAGCCCGGACAGGTCTCGCGAATTACCCGCGTTGCCTCAATAAAGTCCACAGCGTAGTTATTGTGTTCTTCAATGCCGGTGGCGACAGCGAACACGTTCGGATCAAAGATGATATCTTCTGCCGGGAAGCCCACATCTTCCGTCAGGATACGGAAAGCGCGCTGACATATCTCGACCTTTCGGTCTTTGGTGTCGGCTTGGCCAACCTCATCAAACGCCATGACCACGACGGCCGCGCCATAAGCGAGACAGGCTCGCGCTTGCTTGCGGAATGTCTCTTCGCCTTCCTTCATGGATATGGAATTTACGATGGCCTTGCCCTGAACGCATTTCAGGCCAGCCTCGATCACCTCCCATTTGGAGGAGTCGATCATGACCGGAACACGGGCAATGTCCGGCTCGGCAGCAATCAGGTTCAGAAATGTCCGCATGGCTTCCGCGCCATCCAGCATGCCTTCATCCATGTTGACGTCGATCACCTGCGCACCGCTCTCGACCTGCTGGCGCGCAACCTCAACCGCGTCCGCATAGCGGCCTTCGGTGATCATTTTCCGGAAACGCGCGGATCCGGTCACATTGGTACGTTCACCAACGTTTACAAAAGATTGGGAAGCTGAAACTGTCATTTTCTCGTTTTCCCGGCCTCAAGCGGCCAGTTGCCATCGGCCACAGGCGGATATCCGTCTGCAGGCCGGTTGTACCAATATATCCAGGCGGTTTCGCCCGACTCGGCCCCGGTGTCATCCATCAGGGGAATTTGCTTGCGGAGGTATAGGCTGGTTGCCGGGTCCTCCGTGACGTCCTCGAAGGTATCCATTGTCGGCAGGATGGTCGTGTCGCTGAGTTTCCAGCGGATACCATGGCAAAGCTGGTTACCCTCTACGACCCCGGGGAAGCCCCCAAGGTCGACCATGTGCGCGCGGAACCGGCAAGGCGCGCCGAAAGTACCCGCGCTGTCCAGTGGCAGATCTGCCGGTTGCCCGGCAGCGCCCTGTTTCAGCAGACCATAAAAGACGAAGAGATCACCGACCTCGACGGACTTGCCTGTCACGAAGTCACCTCGAACGGCTCGAGCCCGGACAGACGCATCGTATGCTTGCTTGGCGCAGGATTGCGGGGCTTCACGCCTTCAACGGCTTTTGCGATGGCTGCGATATGCTCGGGCGTCGTGCCACAGCAACCGCCAAGGATATTGACGAGACCATCCTTTGCCCAGCCACCGACCGAGTTGGACGTCTCTTCCGGTTGCTCGTCATATTGGCCCATCTCATTCGGCAGGCCGGCATTCGGGTATGCGGCAACCAGCGTATCGGCTACGCGCGACAGGGCCGCGATATGCGGGCGCATCAGGTCTGCGCCAAGCGCGCAATTGAACCCGATCGCAAATGGCTTCGCGTGCCGGACAGAATTCCAGAACGCCTCGACCGTCTGGCCGGACAATGTGCGTCCCGACCGATCGGTAATTGTACCGGAAATCCAGATTGGCAGCTTGTACATGCCCTCTTCTTCGAGATCCATGATCGCCTTGATGGCGGCCTTGCAGTTCAGCGTGTCCGTGATTGTCTCGATCAGGTAGAGATCGACCCCGCCCTCATTCAGCGCACGGATTTGCTGGCGATAGGCTTCATAGACCTCATCAAAGGTCACAGACCGCGCGCCCGGATCGTTCACATCCGACGACATGGACAACATCTTGTTGAGGGGGCCGATGGAGCCGGCAAGAAACCGCGGCTTGTCCGGCGTCTTTGCCGTCCACGCGTCTGCTGCGGCCCGCCCAAGTTTCGCGCCCTCAAAATTGATGTCCCAGACCGATTGCGGGTCCAGCTTGTAGTCATCCTGCGCGATGATCGTCGCGCTGAAGGTGTTCGTCTCGGAAATGTCCGCGCCGGCGCCGTAATAGGCATTGTGAAGGTCGGTCACGATATCCGGCCGCGTCAGGCAGAGAATGTCGTTATTGCCCTTCATCTGGCCGGGATAGGCAGACTCGCTGAAGCGATCTCCGCGATAGTCAGCCTCTTCCAGCCCCCGGCGCTGGATCATCACGCCCCACGAGCCGTCGAGAATGAGGATACGCTCTTTCGCTGCCGCTTTCAGGGCATTGATGCGATCTTGTCGGGTCATGGCTCAGGCTGCCTCTGCCGGATTGGGTTTCAGGCCGAGCAGGCGACATGTCGACAATGCCAGCCCTGCCCGGTTCAGCGTGTAGAAATGGAAGTCAGACACGCCCTCATCGGACAGTTTCCGACACAGGTCTGCGGCAACATTGGCCGTCACCAGTTCGCGCGTCTCATTATCCTCATCAAGCCCTTCATAGAGCTCGTGCAACCAATTGGGCAGCGAGGCTCCACAGAGTGTCGAGATACGCTTCAGCCCGTTGAAATTGGGTTGCAACATGATGCCTGGCACGATGGGCATGGTCACGCCTCCTGCCCGCGCCTTTTCGAGAAAGTTTAAATAGATTTCCGGCTCGAAAAAGAATTGCGTGATCGCCCGGTCGGCGCCGGCATCCTGCTTGGCTTTGAGAAATGCGATCTCGGCGTCCCAGCCCCGACTTTCCGGATGGAGCTCCGGATAGCAGGAAACGGAAATCTCGAAACACCGGCCAAGCTCCGGGCGATGCTCGCGAATGCCTTCGATCAGATCGATGGAATCGCGGAAACCGCCAGGATGCTGCTCAAACACTTCCCCCATGCCGGTCGGAGGATCGCCTCGCAGCGCCACGATGTGCTTCACGCCCGCCTGCAAGTAATCCTCGGCAACCGACAACACCTCGTCCTTGGTCGCACCAACACAAGTCAAATGCCCTGCGGGCCGCAAATGTGTCTGCTGGGCGATACGCCTGACCGTGTCATGGGTTCTTTCCCGGGTGGAGCCCCCGGCGCCATAGGTAACAGACACGAAGTTCGGCGCCATCGGTTCAAGACGCTCGACGGTTTCCCAGAGCCGGGTGGCCATCGCCTCGGATTTCGGCGGGAAAAATTCAAACGAAACAGACGGCACACCGGCCTGACGGGGGGATGAGAGCGGGCTCATACGACATTCTCCAGGGATTTGGCAGGCTTGACTGCCTTCCAGATATTTACGGTGAGGCCGTCCTGAGCGCCTTCGGGCGGCGCGAAGGATCGTGGCTCCAGAAGGTCCAGTCCAACGTCGGACGCCCAGGCTTTCATGGCGTCGTGCGACATGCCCAATCGGTGATGGCCATGCTCAGCGCGAAGAAATTCCAAATTGTGCGGCGCGAAATCCACTATCAGCAGCTGGCCGCCCGGCTTCAGGACACGGCTCGCCTCAGCGATCGCCCGGTTGGGGGCATCCATGTAATGAAGGACCTGATGGATGATCACGACATCAGCGCAATCATTGTCGAACGGCACCGCCGTCACATTGCCCTGCCGGACGCGCGCGCTGTGCACGCCTTGCTGTTCAAGGTTCGACCGCGCAACCGTCAGCATGTGGTGGCTGAGATCGATTCCCTCGGCCTCTGCCGCCATGGGCGCAAAGAGGCTCAACATGCGACCCGTCCCGGTGCCGAAATCGAGCACACGGTCAAACGGGCCTATTCCTGCCAACTCCAGAAGCGCGCTTTCGATCAAATCATTGGGATAATGTAGAGAGCGCAGCCGATCCCAGGTGCCGGCAATATTTGAAAAATAGGCCTCAGCGGATTCGGCCCGCGCGGCGCTTACTTCATCCAGCCGCTCAGCATCGCGGGCAAAATCCGGCTCAGTGCTGTCCAGTTGCGCGAACAGCGAGTCGAGGAAAGCCTTGCCGGGCGTCGCCGTCGATGCGCGATAGAAAACAAACGACCCCTCCGGCAGGCGCTCCACCAAGCCTGCTGCCGTCAGGGCCTTGAGATGGTGTGACAGACGGGGCTGGGATTGTTCCAGAACCTGTACCAGCTCTCCCACCGACAAATCCCGTTGCCGCAACAGAGCCAGCACTCTCAGGCGCGTGGGCTCTCCCGCCGCGCGGAGGCATTCGATCATGGATGAAAGCTGCAAGGTCACTTAATCATATAAACATCAATTTATATGTTTTTGCAATACAGCTTTACAGAAATATCACCTATGTATGTTTGGGGTAAGATTGAGAGTTGAAGCACTTTCGCTTAACCACCATCTACCGGTCTCCACAACGGGGTTATCAACACATGACACAGCGAATCTTTGCTGCGGTTCTCGCCATGGGGCTAGGAGCCTGTGCATCCACACAGAACGCCGAACCGGGCACGATTCACGACCCCTATGAAGGCTTCAACCGACAGATGTTCGCGTTCAATACGGGTGTAGACAAATATGCCTTAGGGCCTGCTGCGAACGTCTATGAGACAGTCACTCCCGAATTCGGACGTGATCGCGTGGGAGATTTTCTTCATAATCTGAAGTCTCCAGTCATTTTCGTGAACGACGTGTTGCAAGGCGAGGGTGACCGTGCGGGCGACACATTTGCCCGCTTCCTTGTTAACACGACAGTCGGCGTCGCCGGCCTGTGGGATGTGGCCGGATACAATGGCCTTGAGAAACACGCTGAAGATTTCGGCCAGACCCTCGCCGTTTGGGGCGTGGACAGTGGCCCGTTTCTCGTTCTGCCCCTTGTGGGCCCTACCACACCGCGTGACCTGTTCGGAGCAGGCATCGACCGCGCGCTGGATCCGCTCACATGGACCGAATTCGACAACAATCCGGACCTCGACGATCATATTACGATCGGCCGCAGTGTTCTTGGGGGCCTGAATGCCCGGGTCGCGCTGGATGATGAAATCAAACAGCTGAACGCGCAGCCCGAACCATATATTGCCTTGCGCCGGATTTATTCATCCCAGCGTCAGGCCGAAATCCGTAATGGTCGCATAAATGAGGAAGAAGCGTACGACGATCTCCCTGATTTTGACGAATTTGAAGAATAGGTCCGGGGGCGTGACCACCAACAGGAGCGAAAATGTGAAACGCCAATACCGACATTTAGCAATTGCCGGTGCCGCAATGCTGATGATTGCCCCAAGCACCTTCGCAGACGTGAAGACGGAAGCCTATGTTCAGGAAAATGCCAGTGAAGTTCTGGCATCCCTGAATGATCCTTCCCTGGATGCAGAAGAGCGTACCGAAAAATTCAATACTTATATGGACGAGTTCACCGACATGACGGCGGTGTCGAACTTTGCCATCGGCAAATATGCCCGCCGGTTTACGGAAGATGAGCTTACCCGGTACCGGAAGGTGTTCCGGGAATATGCCCTTGCCGTTTATGAAAACGAACTCGACGCGTATCGCGGCGAAGCAGTCATCGTGAAGGATTCGGTCGACCGGTCGGCCACGGATTCCATCGTGAATACGGTCATCAAGCGCCAGGATGGCAAGGACATGGATGTTCGCTGGCGCGTCCTGACCCGCGACGGCAAATACCAGGTTGTGGACGTCGCGCTCAATTTGGATGGAAATCTGATCTGGCTCGCAATTGAGCAACGCGCACAATTTCTGGCTCTGCTCGACCGCTCGAACGGGTCAGCCGAAGCGCTGATCGACAAGATCGAAAGCATGAAGCGGAATCTGGAAGCGGAAAAGCGCACCTAAGCCGCCCCTCTATATGAAACCAAGCCCTCGCCCATGGAATGGCCGAGGGCTTTTTCTTGAATGACCCTCACACACTCCAGCCGCGAAACGTCTTACCGGTAAGTTCGCGGAACCTGACGGCATCCGATTTCAGCTTCTTCGCAAGGACCGAGCGGAGCCTGTCATCGAACTCCGGAACGGGGATTGCCTTGTCGGCCTTCACGGCAGATCGCATGGAATCGATCAGAACCCGAGGGCTATGGGCACGGACATACCGGCCGATAGAAGTATCTCGCATCTGCCCCCACCATCTGGGCATTTTGCGCAGGTCTTCCCCGGTATTCGCGATCGGTAAACTGCCAAGGCTGTCGATGGCCGAGGGGGAAAGCCCAATATGCTGACCAATCCTCTCCATTACCGCGGAGGGTTGATTGAGCAGATTATCGAAATCGACAACCAGAATATCGTCCTTGGACCAATATTCATAATACGGTTCGAGTTGGTAGGCATATTTGCTGACCATAAGGATGTGCTCGCCTTCACTCGTATCAAATACTTCCGATGGCGCGGGCATTGACCCGGAATGCATATAAGTGTGCTTGTACTGAGATTCTGCGCGTGCGACGGGGTCCCTGGCGATGAATATCAGCTTGGCATTGGGGGCATTTTCGAAGATTCGCGCCGCCGCACACGGAAACACGTCCCGCTTGGTGTAATTCGGGCAGAAGTCGATCCAGGGCAACGTCGAATTGCGAAACTGTCTGCGATACCAGTTCGTCCCGCGTGAATAGTTTGATTGGCTCAGATAGAAATCGGTTTCCTTGCATTCGGGAACAGCAACCATCACGCTCTTCAGGAAAGCGCGATATAGCGCTGTCGTCCCTGACCGCATCGCACCGATGACGATTGCATCAGGCGAGGATTTCTCCTGAGATATATCCGAACGCGTCATAATCGATCGTCCCCAAAAACGATACGTACTCGTCTTTTATAAAAGCCAAGCAGGCGTCTTAGCCTCCTTCAAAAGTTAGGAAGTTTATCGATGCCGCCGCAAGCAGATTCAGGTAAGTTGTTTACGAACATTAAGAATATTCGGGATTGTTCCAGATTTCGTTCAGCAATGTGCTTAATAATTGAGCGACCATCGGACGAAACGGTCATCGCCGCTGCAAATAGCGCGCTTTGGGAACTGCCTTCCGGGTCGTGGGTTAAATATCCAGATGCCCGTCTTTCCGCATTCCCCGTTTACTTTGGCCGCCGTGACATTCCGGGCGGCGATCCTGGCGCTCGTTGCGAGCACATATGCGGCCTCTGCCATGTCCCAAAGCCGTGAAGCATCACCCTCCGCACCGTCAGACCTGATCGCAGTCACTCCTCCTACGACGTCCGGCGACGAACGGATCGAGGATCGGATCCAGAATATTTTTGCAGAAGTGGATGAGCTGAAGAACATCAGCGCAAGTGTCCGGAACGGCGTGGTCACGCTGGAGGGATCAACCACAAATGCCGCAACAGCTGATCGTGCCGAGCAGATCACGCTGCGTATTGAGGGAGTGGTCACCATCCAGAACCGGATCGAGCAGGCAGTCGGCGTAGGAGACAATGTCAGCCCCATACTGGAGACCACTTCCACGCGGGTAAATCAGATCGTTCGGTCAATACCTTTGCTGGCTGTTGCCTTGACGGCCTTTCTGATCATTTCATTCCTGGGGCACCTTCTGGCTTCGTGGAAAGGTTTCTGGCGGCGGATCATGCCTAACTCCTTCCTGTCGGACCTTGTCGCCGGGGCCAGCCGTATCATCGCGGTGGTGATCGGCCTGATCGTGGCCATGAATGTGATGGGGGCAACTACGTTGCTGGGCACTGTGCTGGGAGGCGCGGGCGTGATCGGTCTGGCCCTCGGCTTTGCCGTTCGGGACACGCTGGAAAACTACATTTCCTCGATCATGCTGAGCATTCGTCAGCCTTTCCGGGCAAACGAACATGTCGTGATCGATGAGCATGAAGGCATTGTGGTACGATTGACGTCACGGTCCACTGTCCTGATGACGCTCAATGGCAATCATTTGCGCATTCCAAATTCGACGGTCTTCAAGGCCGTCATTCTGAATTATACGCGCAATCCGGAACGCCGTTTTGAGTTTGACCTGGGCGTTGACGCAAATGACGATCCCGTCGCTGCCATGCAGCTCGGCCTGGATACGTTGAAATCCTTGCCCTACGTACTCGAACAGCCCGATCCGGAATCCTACATTCAGACCGTTGGGGATTCGAATATTGTCCTGCGCTTCATGGGATGGGTGGACCAGCGAGACTCCAATTTCGGCAAGGCTCGCGGACTTGCAATCAGTGCCACCAAGGACGTGCTGGAGCAGGAGGGCTTTACCTTGCCGGAGCCGATCTACCGCCTGCGGTTCGATACCGGAACCGCACAGCCAGCCGCGACTGGTACCGGCAATGCTCAAGCGGCCCCATCCCGTCGAAAGGAAACCGCAGAACCGCGGGATGCAGCAGATGTGAAGCCGGACAGCCATCTCAACCAGATCGTCGCCGAGGAACGCGCAGCGACCGGTGAAGAAGACCTGCTCGACGAAAAACGGCCCGTCGAATAACGAGCCGTCTCTCAAAATTCGCTAGCGAGCGAACTTCTTGAATTTCAGTCGTTTCGGATTGACGGCATCTTCGCCGAGACGGCGCTTCTTGTCTTCGAGGTAGGACGAGAAATCCCCCTCGAACCATTCGACGTGGGAATTCCCTTCGAAGGCGAGAATATGGGTCGCCATGCGGTCAAGGAACCAGCGGTCGTGCGAGATGATCACCGCGCAGCCCGGGAAATTGTCGAGGCCTTCTTCCAGCGCCTGAAGCGTTTCGACATCGAGGTCGTTGGTCGGTTCATCGAGCAGCAACAGGTTATGGCTGCCCTTCAACATCTTGGCGAGATGGACGCGATTGCGCTCACCGCCTGACAATAGACCAACTTTTTTCTGCTGATCGGTGCCTTTGAAGTTGAAGGCGCCGACATAGGCCCGCGACATGACTTCCACACCACCAAGGTCGATAACATCCGTCCCGCCCGAGATTTCTTCCCAGACATTCTTGTCCGAGTCCAGCTTGTCGCGGCTCTGGTCGACATAGCCGATCTTGACCGTATCGCCGACGCGCAGACTACCTTCATCCGGTTTTTCCTGCCCCAGGATCATCTTGAACAGGGTCGACTTACCTGCCCCGTTCGGACCGATAACGCCGACGATGCCGCCGGGCGGCAGTTTGAAGTCGAGATCTTCGATCAGGAGGTTGTCACCGAAAGCCTTGCGCAAATGCTCTGCCTCCAGGACCACGCCGCCGAGGCGGGGCCCAGGGGGGATGCGTATCTGAGCGGTCATGACCTTTTCCCGCTCTGCCTGCGAGGCCATTTCCTCATAGGCATTGATACGTGCCTTGGATTTCGCCTGACGCGCCTTCTGGCCGGACCGGACCCATTCCAATTCCTTCGCAAGCGTGCGTTTGCGCCCGGTTTCTTCGCGCGCCTCCTGCTCCATCCGTTTGGCCTTCTGTTCGACCCAGCCGGAATAGTTGCCCTGGAAAGGCACGCCGCGGCCCCGGTCGAGTTCGAGAATCCAACTGGTGATGTCGTCCAGGAAGTAGCGGTCGTGGGTAACGAGAATGACGCACCCGGGAAAGTGGATAAGATAGTTTTGCAGCCACGCGACGGTCTCGGCGTCGAGGTGGTTGGTCGGTTCATCCATGAGGATCATGTCAGGCTTCGACAGAAGCAGCTGGCAGATTGCGACGCGGCGAACTTCACCGCCTGACAGCGCGGAGACATCGGCATCATTGTCCGGACAGCCGAGCGCGGTCAGGGCCATATCGATCTTGGAATCAATGTCCCAGGCGTCGGCCGCATCAATCTGCTCCTGCAGCGCAGTCATCTGCTCCATCAGTTCGTCGGAATAGTCCTCGCCCAGCTTTTCAGAGATGGCGTTGAACTGGTCCAACATCTGCTTCTCAGGGCATTTGGTGGCCACATTCTCAAAAACAGTCAGCTCTGGATCGAGTTTCGGCTCCTGAGGAAGGTAGCCCACTTTCACACCGTCTGCGGCCCAGGCCTCGCCCTGAAAATCCTTGTCTTCGCCAGCCATGATCCGCAGCAGGGTCGACTTACCTGAGCCGTTGACGCCGACGACACCGATCTTGGCATCCGGCAGGAAATTCAGGTGGATATTCTCGAACACCTTCTTTCCACCAGGATACGCCTTGGTCAGGCCTTGCATTTGGAAAACGATTTGGGGACCGGCCATGACGGGTATTCCTGTATAAACGGGTATGAGACGCGTTGTACTTGCGCGCGCGCCGGGGAAAATCAAGCGGGCAAGCGCAATCAACCGACTGAAGATCGGTCAGGTGGCCGGTGATCAGCCTTCGATCCGCTTGCGCTCATCTTCCGTCAGCACGCTGGCAAGACGCTCGAGTTCCGTCTCGGCACTGCGATTGCCCATGTCCTGAGCACGGCTGAACCAGCGCCAGGCTTCCACGAAATCAGGCTGGTCCTGACCGTGCCCCCCGGCATGGGCGATTCCGAGATTGAACGCGCAACGATTGTCGCCCAACTCAGCGCCCTTGTCCCACCAGGATTGCGCGGTCTCGAATTCCCTCGGTCCCCCTGCCCCGGTCATCATCATGACGCCAAGGTAGGTCATCGCATTGACCTCGCCGAGATGTGCAGCCTGTTCAAAGAGCCGCCGGGCATCGATTTCGTTCTTTTCACCGCCCAGTGCGCGCAGTTTCATGAACCCCAGATTGAACATGGCCGGAGCAAGACCCGCCTCGGCCGCTTGTGCGTAATAGGCTCTGGCGGCTGCGAAATCCTGATGGACCCCGCGACCATGATGAAGCATCGCACCGAAATTGTTTGCAGCTGCGGCGTGTCCGGAATCCGCAGCCCGACGCATCAACGCCGCGGATTTCATCAAGCTCTCTCCGCCCTCGCTATCCAGTAGCAAGGCGACCGCTTGTTCGAACAGAACATCCCCTTCCGCCATGCCCGTACGATATGCATAAACCGCTGCCTGCATAGCGTGTTTTGGCAGTTTTTGCCGCACAAAAGTTGAAACGACTGTTTACTTGGGGTGACAGCTCGACCTTGCAGTATTCGTTGAATCTGCATTCCTGACAGGCAAATACACGCCGAAGCGAAAAACTTCAAACGATTGCACTTCTTTGCCGAGGAATCTCTTCCCTCCATGACAGAACTGACCCTGGAACGCCTGTTTGCGTCGCCATCCCTGGCAGGAGCCGCGCCACTGGGCATCAAATACGCGCCCGATGGCAGGCGCGTGACGTTTTTGAAGGCCAAACCGGAAGATCAGCAACGCTATGATCTCTGGCAATTCGAGGTTGAGACCGGCCTCCCCTCCTTGCTGGTGGACTCCCGATTGCTCGAGCCGAACGATATCGCCCTGTCAGAAGAGGAAAAAGCGCTGCGCGAACGTAAGCGCACCGCCGGCAAGACCGGCATTCTCGATTATTCCTGGGGAACGGCGGACACAATCCTGGTACCGCTCGGCGGGAACCTGCATCTAGTCATACTCACGGAGGACGGCCCTCAGACTCGGCAGCTCACCGATAGTGATGCTTTTGACTATGATGCCCGCATCTCTCCGAAAGGCGCCTATGCAAGCTTCATCAGGGATGGTGCGCTCTGGATGATTGATCTGGCGAACGGCGCGGATAAACGCCTGTCGCCCCAAGCCGATCCTGCCAATGCCCTCTCATATGGGGTGGCCGAATTCGTCGCTCAGGAAGAGATGAGCCGATATACGGGCTATTGGTGGAGCCCCGACGACAGATATATCGCCTATACGCGCGTGGATGAGAGCCCTGTAGATGTCGTACCGCGCTTCGACATTTCCGCCGACGACGTGACGGTCATTGAGCAACGCTATCCGCGCGCGGGCCGGCCGAATGCCATCATCGATCTGTTCGTCCTGGAGGTGGAGACCGGTATCGTGTCCGAGATCCAGTGGCGGCGCAATGATTGGGGCCACGCGACCGACCAATATCTGGCGCGCGTGAACTGGACCGAAGACAGCCTGTTCGTGCAACGGGTCAACCGCGCCCAGACACAGCTGGAGATGGTCCAGTTCATGGTGTTCAACCCCTCCGACAAGGGCTTGCGCCTGTATGAGGCAACAGTCTCCAAGCTGGATGAACAGCCTCACTGGATAAACCTGTCTTCGGACTTCGAAAGCATAGGTCCCTTGGGCGTCATCGTCACGGAGGAGTCGAAAGGGTATCGCCAGATCAGCCGCCTGCCGCCATCGACTAGTCATCCCAAACCCTTGATAGGCGGCGACTGGGTCGTTGATGCCATTCAGCATGTGGATGCAGATGCGCCCGCGATCCTGTTTACCGGCTTTCGTGACACTCCCTTGGAACGCCATCTCTACCGCGCCCAGATAGCCTCTCTGACGGCTCCGGACGATGTCAGGATCGACCGCATTACGATCCTTGGTAAGACTTGGTCCATCAGCATGGCGCCGGATGGGCAATCCTTTGTTGGAACATCATCCTCTCCGGACCAACCCCCACAAACAGGCCTTTATTCAATAGACGGGAATCTGATCGCATGGATTGAGGAGAACGCCCTCAATGAAGACCATCCCTATCACCCGTTCCTGGCCGACCATGTCACACCAGATTTCGGCACCCTTACAGCGGATGACGGCCAGGCACTCCACTACTCGCTCTTGAAACCTCCCGGCTTCGATCCCGCGACCCGTTACCCTGCCATCATCGAAGTCTATGGCGGGCCACACGTCCAGACCGTGACGAACAGCTGGGGAAGCCTGTCTGACCAGTATCTTGCGCGGCAGGGTTATCTCGTATTCCGGCTCGATAATCGCGGTACATGGAACCGCGGCAAGCAATTCGAGGATGTGATCCATCATCGGACCGGCCTGCACGAAGTAAGCGATCAGATGAAAGGCGTTGACTGGCTTAAGGCTCAATCCTTCGTGGACGCAGAAAGAATTGGCATTCAGGGCTGGTCCTATGGCGGTTACATGACCCTCATGACCCTCCTGCAGGCACCTGCCGGCACATTCGCAGCTGCCGTGGCAGGAGCGGCCGTTGCGGACTGGAGCCTCTATGATACATTCTATACGGAGCGTTATATGGGCACGCCGCAGACCAATGCAGGCGGCTATGAGGCTTCCAGCGTGTTCCCCTATCTGGAAAACCTCTCGGTCCCACTCCTCCTCCTCCACGGCATGGCCGATGACAATGTCACTTTCGACAATGCGACACAGGTGATGGCAAAACTGCAGGAACTGGGCAAGCCGTTCGACCTGATGACTTATCCCGGCCAGCGCCACGGCATTCGCGGAGAGGCGTTGCAACGCCACCTCATGCAGACGCGTATGTCTTTTCTAAACCGGATATTGAAGAGACAGACGCCATGATCAAACCCTGGAAAATCCTCGAGAGCCGCCAGACCTTCAAGGACAAGTTCCTCTCCCTCAGAACCGACCGGTGCCAGCGAGAGGATGGGCATGTGGTCCCGGCCTATCATGTGCTGGAATTCACCGATTGGGCGACGATCATCCCTATCACGGATGAGGGGAACATCGTTCTGATCCGGGAGTACCGGCATGCCGGCGAAATCGTGTTGTTGGGTGTACCCGGCGGCGTGCTTGACCCCGGCGAGACTGATGCGGAGATGGCGGCCCGCCGCGAATTGCGGGAAGAGACCGGCTATTCGGCCGGGGAAATGATCCCGGTGGGCAGCTGCTATCCCAACCCGGCGATCCAGGACAACCAGATCCACTATTTTCTCGCGACAGGTTGCCAGAAGACGCATATCCAGTCGCTCGACCCGAATGAAGAAATCGAAGTGGTGGAAATGCGCTACGAAGAGTTCCTCGCTTATGAATCCCTCGACGCGCAACATGGGCTTCACGCGGCGGCATTGTTTTACACGGAGCGGTATTTCGGGAAACATCCTGAGAAACGACCCTGAGGAGCCGCCCATGCCAGCCTTCCAGCCTACTGCCGACCAGTTCAGAGCGTTTCGCGACGATCCTTATGATGGGCCCGTCGCGCAGGTGAATTTGCTGAAATTCCGCGTAAAGGCTGAGTACCAGCCGGATGATCCCGAATATGGCGAGAAGATCAGCGGGACAGACGCCTACATCCGCTATTCGGAAGCCTTCACCAAGGCGGCCGCCGAAGTCGGCGGAACCACGACCTTGCTCGCGACCACAGAGCGCTACTTCATTGGCCAGGGCGATTGGGACGGCGTACTCGTCAATCACTTTCCCAGCCGGAAGGCGTTCATCGCCACGCTGAACCATCCGGACTACAAATCCATGTCCCGCCACCGCGAGGCTGGCCTGCTCTGTCAGGAATTGATCGTGACCCGGCCCCTCTGGCTGAACGGCGAAAAAGTCTGAGCTGCTACATATCCCGGACCGGGACAGGTTTGCGGTTTCCTTGAAGACCGGTTCGACGCAAAGTCTGCGCGAATCCCATTATGAGGAATCCCAGAGTGACGAAGAAACCGTCTGCCGTTTCAGAACTGCTGCACCATCGCGCCAGGAGCCTGTCCAAAGGCGACCCGATCTCGCTTCCCATCATGGCGAGCACGACCTTCCTGCTGCCGGGTGATCCCGATGGCAGCCATTTCTATGGCCGCAATGGCAACCCCACCGTGGAGACTGTCGAAGCCGAAATCGGGCTGCTGGAAAACGCCGAGACCGTTCTTTTCCCCTCCGGCATGGCAGCAATCGCGGCTGTCTTCCACACCGTCCTGCGTCCGGGCGACAAGGTGCTCGTCCATGCTGACGGGTACTACAATGTGCGGGCTCTGCTGAACGAATATTTCGTGCCCCGGGGAGTCGCAGTCGAAACATGCCCTACCGCCGACATGGCTGAGGCTGACATGTCGGGTTGCCGGCTCGTGATGATCGAGACGCCATCCAATCCAGGTCTGGATGTGTGTGACATTGCCGCCGTAGCCGACCGGGCCAAATCTGCGGGCGCCTTGCTTGTCGCCGACAACACGACGGCTACCCCGCTCTGCCAACAGCCCCTGGATCTGGGAGCCGATATTGTCCTTATGGCCGACACCAAGGCAATGGCGGGCCATTCGGACGTCCTATGCGGACATGTCGCAAGTCGGGACACTTCGCTGATGAACCAGGTGCGCGGCTACCGTCGGCTGGGTGGAGCGATTGTCAGTCCATTCGACGCCTACCTGCTCCATCGCGGGCTCGAAACGCTGGAATTGCGCGTTTCGCGGGCAAACCAGAATGCGCTGACTCTGGCAAATTTCCTGTCATCCCACCCCTCCGTTCAATCGGTTCGGTACCCTGGCCTCCCGCGCGACGCGAGCCATGCCGTGGCTGCTCGCCAGATGCGGGATTTCGGCCCTATCGTAAGCTTTACACTAAAAGACCGGGAAACCGCGGAAAAGTTCATAAGTAACAATGCCCTAATTGTCCCGGCGACCAGCTTTGGTGGGGTGCATACGTCTGCGGAATGCCGAGTAAGGTGGGGCGATCAGGTCACAGATGGATTCATTCGGTTGGCATGTGGAATCGAGCCCAGTGAAGACCTTGTAATGTCTGCGGAAAATGCACTACGAGAGATAGGTCCGGTTTGACCTTGCAGAAGTGACTTTCGCGGACAAGTGGTATAGCGTTTGCTCTCAACGAGCAGGGGTCTCGTTTCATGAAGCGATTGAGCATCGTTCTTTTCTTCGCCCTGCTGGGCCTTGGCGCTTGGGGGTGGTTCCGTCTGAACCAGCCCGAGCCGCCTATGGTATTGACCGAACCCCTGCGGATCGATCAGGGCGAGATCCAGGGCGGCATCGATCCGGACAATCCTGAAATCCAGGTTTTCAACGGCATTCCCTATGCCAGTGCGCGTCGCTGGGCTGCGCCGACCGCGCCGCCACAATGGGGCGCGATCACGCGCGATGCGCGAGAGTTCGGCGCGCAATGCCTGCAACCTCGCGGGCATATGGACCAGGTGGTTGATCGCATCATCGACGGGAATGGCCTGCCATGGTGGAAACGGTTCGCCGCCAAACAATATCTCGCCGCCCAACCCGCCCCGCTGGAAGCTGAGGACTGCCTGTTCCTGAACGTCCGCACAGCCAATCGCGGCAAGCCGCGCCTCAAGCCCGTAATGGTCTGGATCCATGGCGGTTCGCACCAGACCGGCGCGGGCTCGCAGGCCTTCTACCAGGCGAATGGGCTTGTCGAGAACGGCGTCGTGCTGGTTACCATCAATTACCGGCTTGGACCGTTCGGCTACCTCGCGCATCCCGCCCTGACCGAAGAAGCCGGGACATCCGGCAATTACGGCCTGCTGGACCAGGTCGCTGCACTGCGCTGGGTACAGATGAATATCGCCCTCTTTGGCGGTGATCCGAATAATGTCACGATCTTCGGCGAAAGCGCCGGTGCGCAATCCGTCAGTGAGCTGATGGCAACACCCCAGGCAGACGGCCTTTACGACAAAGCTATCTTGCAGAGCGGCGTCAGTAGCTACAACGCGCTACACCTCTCGCACTCCGCCCTTCCGAACGTCCAGAGTTCCGAGGAAGTCGGCGTTGAATTTCTGTCGACACTTGCCGGTGGGACCGCCACGGCCGACCGGCTGCGCGCTATCCCTTCCGGCGCCATCATCGACCGGGTTCTCGTTCGTCAGGATCTGGTAAAATACTTCCTGCCGACCGTGGACGGCGATGTACTGCCCTTGCCCATCGGCGAGGCCATCCGCGATGGCGGCGCCAATCGCGTGCCGGTCCTCGCCGGATACAATGCAGACGAGGGCACGCTTTTTTATCCTGACAGAAAGTCACCTACAGCCCTGTTACCGAACATTTCCGGCTCACTCGACCAACGCGAAGCCATGCTGGAAGGCGTATTTGGCGTAAATTCCTCAAAAGCCCTGCAGGCACTCTATGGGATGACCTCACTCGATACCTGGGACCGCGGCGCAGAGAAAATGCTGGGGGATGACTGGTTCGGCGTTCATACACGCTTCCTTGCCAAGGCCAATGTTGCCGCCGGCGAACCGACCTGGCTCTACCAGTTCAGCCGCACGCCCCCCGGCAAGTCCCAAACGCTCGGCGCGCACCACGGGGCCGAAATCCCGTTTGTCTTTGCCAGCCATAATGGCTTCCTGCCGACCACGAGTGATGACGATACCCTGACTGAGCGCATGGTGTCTTACTGGACCAATTTCGCCAAAACAGGTGATCCGAATGGCAAGGGCTTGCCAGATTGGCCGGCCTACGACCCGGACGCCGACATCTGGCTCGAGCTTGACCATGAGATCAAACGCATCAGCGGCCTACGGGCTCGCAAGCTCGACATCCTCGAAGACAATCTCAATCTGCGTATCGACGCGATCAAGCACTCGAAGACGCCGTTTGAATTGATCGAAAACACCGCCCTTCTGTCGACGGCTGCAGGCCTAAGCGGTGAGGAGCGTTTCGCAAATAGCCAGTAGGCCTGCTTGGTCAACAGCATCAAAGGCGTCCAATTCGGTTGAATCGACATCCAGCACAGCGGCCAGATTTCCGTCACCATCAAACACCGGCACGACCACTTCCGAATTACTGGCCGAGTCACAGGCGATATGGCCGGGGAATTCATGCACGTCAGGGACGATGATCGGCTCACGCGTCGCCGCGACATGCCCACAGACACCCTTGCCGAACGGTATGCGCAGGCACCCGAGCGTGCCCTGGTACGGCCCCACCACCAATTCCTGATCCTTCAGCGGATCGACAACATAGAATCCTGTCCAGAAAAACCGTGGCGCAAAGGCCTGTGACAGGATGCAGGAGGCCGTCGCATAACGCGCTGTGACCGACGTCTCACCCGCGACCACGCTTTCTATCTCCGCTTTCAGTTCCTTGTAGCGTGCCGCCTTGTCCATATTCTGCCTCATCTGCGCCTTGAGCGGGCTATATCGGCTGGATGCAGGCACTTCGCAATAGGCCGTTGAAGCTGGCTGCAACCTCTGAAATAGTCACAGGTGTCAAGGCGGTGGACGGGGCCGCTGCCATGAAGGAGACACTCATTGAGCCTGACGGGACGCCTGAGCGCCGCCTTGCTGATCGCAGCCTGTCTCACGGTTTCGGCAGGGGCGCAGTCCGATGGCGAGTATGGCGACATCTCGATCGAACCGCCGATAGATATCCCCGACACGAATGACTGGGACCGCGAGGCCTACTTCGAAACGGATCTGGACGCTCTCGAACAGGCCCACCGGGACTATTTGAGGAAATCGAACCTCCAACTCGAGCGGCCGGAAGCCGATCCCATCGAATTCGACCCGCCATCACCACCCCCGAACTGGCTGCGGAGCCTGCTGGAACTCCTGGCGCATTTGGGCCCGCTGCTCAAACTCATTTTCTACGCTGCGATAGTCGCTGTTATCGTGGGCTTTCTGTATTTCCTGTTCGGTGAAGCTCTTCGTATCCGGTTTGGCGACAAAGACAGCAAATCTGACAAGACTGGTGACGACATCATCCCGGATTTTCGGCCCGAAGCATCCGTCGCACGCTCGCTGTTGGAAGAAGCCGACGCGCTCGCCCGCGCCGGCAAGTTCGCGGAGGCCGTCCATCTGCTGCTGTTCCGGTCCATCGAGGACATTCAGACCCGTATCGAGACCGGCGTCCCGCGCTCCCTGACCGCGCGCGAGATCGGCATGCTTGGTTTCTTGCCTGAACGCGCGCGAACCGCTCTCGGCCCGATCATCGCGATCGTCGAACGCAGTTTCTTTGGCGGGCGGGATGTGGACCAGGCCGGATGGCAAACTGCCCGGGCGTCTTATGAGGATTTCGCCTTTGGGGAAGAATGGTCATGAGCGAACGGTCGCACACCGACTCTCCCTTCAGCGGAAAGATTGTCGGCATCCTGCTGGCGGTCGCCCTGTTCTCATTTGGCGCCATCATGGTGCTTGCAGGCTGGGCGCCGGAATTGCGGGACCGGAATGTGGCTGGCGCGCATCCCTTCTCGACCTCGGCATTGGGCTACAATGGTTTCGTCCAATTCCTTGAAGACCAGGGCTATCCCGTTGAGATATCCCGGCTCGAGCGCACGCTTGAAGAGGCCGATTGGGGCGTGTTGGTCGTCACGCTGCCCCCTTGGGGGGCTGCCAAGGCGCTCGAAGACTTTGAATCCGGCCGCACAACCCTGCTGATCCTGCCCAAATGGACCGGCATGCCCGACCCCCTCAACAAGACACGCCAGAAAGACACACGCTTCACGAATGCACGCTCCCTCAATGACCTGCTCGGAGCGATGGAGCTCAATGCAGAGATCGGACGCATTGATGTGCCGGAAGCCATTGATACGCCGTTCGGGTCGATGGCCCTCCGGCCAGACGTGAAGATGCAGGTTTTGCGCGGGAGCGGTCTGGAGCCGATTGTCAGTGTCGGAAACGACGCCTTGCTGGCCTGGGCGCCGGACGCCGGCATGTACATCCTCTCCGACCCCGACATGATCAATACGTTCGGCCTGTCCCGGATAGAGAATGCGCGATTTGCAGTCCTGATGATGGATTACCTGAGACACAATGAAGATGAACCCATCATCTTTGATGCCACGCTGCACGGCTTTGTCCGCTCGGAAAACCTCTTGCAGATGGTATTCGACATCCCCTTCCTCGGCGCTACGCTGACGGCGCTCGCCGCCGCCGTCTTGCTGGGCTGGGCAGCCTTGATCCGGTTTGGCCCGCCCCTGCAGGAAGGCCGCGCCATTGCATTCGGAAAACAGGCCCTTGCCGACAATTCTGCAGGTCTCATCACCATGGCGCGCCGCGAGACCCGCATGGCGCCCGGTTACCTCCACATGATCCGCCGCCGCGTTTCCCGCGAGATTGGCGCCCCAAAGACATTGAGCGAAGCACAACTTGTCGCGCTATTCGACAGGCTGGGACCAGACGAAGAGTCGGGCAAGCGCTTCACGGATATGGCATCTGGTCTGCGCGGTCCTGCGGCAAACCGCGAAGACCTCATGAACAAGGCGCGCGAACTGTTTCGCTGGCGCAAGGGAATTATCGGGAGATCCATGAATGAACGTAAATGACATCAAGGCGCTGGCGGACCGGATTCGCAATGAAGTGCGCAAGGCGGTCGTCGGACAGGACACAACGGTGGATATCCTGCTAACTGCGATCTTCTCCTCTGGCCATGTCCTTTTGGAAGGCCCTCCGGGAACAGCGAAGACCCTGTTGGCGCAATGCTTTGCACGCTCCATCTCACTGGACTTTGGACGCATCCAGTTCACGCCGGACCTGATGCCGGGAGATGTTCTGGGCACGAATTTGTTCAACTTCCAGACCAATCAGTTCGCGCTGACCAAGGGCCCCATCTTTACAGACCTTCTGCTCGCGGATGAGATCAACCGGACCCCGCCCAAGACCCAGGCCGCCCTGCTCGAAGCCATGCAGGAGCGAAAGGTCACCATCGATGGCGAGACTTACAGGTTGAATGACCGGTTCACCGTGATCGCCACCCAAAACCCGATCGAACAACAAGGGACGTATCCCCTACCAGAGGCCCAGCTCGATCGCTTCCTCTTCAAGCATACGCTCGACTATCCGAGCCGGGAAGAAGAGCTCGCAATCGTCTCCCAGCACGGCACACGCACTGGCATGAAGACCGCGGAGGCGTTCGGGATCGAAGCGGTGGTCTCGGCCGAGGAACTCAGCGAGGCAGTCGATTCCGTCGCTGAGGCCCGGCTTCAGGATGATATCATCGCCTACATCGTCGATATCATTCGCGCGACCCGCACGTCCCCTGCGCTGGAAACCGGCGCCTCGCCGCGCGCGGCCGCCGCACTGGCCACCGCCGCCCGTGCCCGTGCCGCCCTCGACGGACGCGACTTTGTCATTCCGGACGATGTAAAGCTGTTGGCCCTGCCGGCACTCCGTCACCGTGTCCTGCTCTCGCCGGCTGCCGAGATCGAGGGCAAGACCACGGACGAGACCCTCGCCGCCATTATTGAGCAGACGGCCGCGCCCCGGTGATATCCCCTACCCCCCGCGCCATCTTCCTGATGCTGCTCGGCGTGCCCCTCATGGTGGCCATAGCCTTGCTGCGCCCGGAGCTGTGGATCATATCCGCTGGCTGGATCGGAGGAATCGCCGGGCTGATCCTCGTGGACGCTGTGCTCGCTGCCTCCCTGCGTGCGTATCACGTGGCTGTCGATGCGCCGGCCCTGCTTTATGTGGGTGGGTCTGACCCAGCCGACCTGACATTGCGTTTTGACAACGGCCCGCTGCCCCGGCGCATCGAAATCCTGCTCGAAGTGAACTCATTCCTCGAAGCCATTCCCGCCATCGGCTTGAGAGGCTGGCAGCACCGGACACGTCCTTACTCCCTAGGCCTGACTCCAAAGCGCCGCGGGCTTGGCCGGCTGGTCAAATTGTGGAGCCGGTGGCGTGGCCCACTCGGCCTCATCCAGAAGAGGCATGTCCACTCCCTGGATCGCGATATTCCGATCACGCCCAATATCCGCTGGGTGAAGGATGAAGCTATTCGTCTCTACTCCCGCGATGCGGACTTCGGGATAAAGACACAGATCGACCGCGGCGATGGCAGCGAATTTGATGCCCTGCGCGAATTCACTACCGGAATGGACCGCCGCGCCATCGATTGGAAACATTCCGCGCGCCATCGTAATCTTCTCGCCAAGGAATTCCGGACTGAGCGCAACCACAATATTGTCTTTGCCTTCGATACCGGCCGGCTGATGAGCGAGCCACTGGGCGGCGTGCCCAAGATCGACCGCGCGATCAATGCCGGCCTCCTCCTGTCCTTCGTCTCTCTGCGGAGCGGCGACCGGGCCATGATCTATGGCTTTGATGCCAAGCCCGGCCTGATGAGCGGCTTCATGGCTGGCCAGCGCAGCTTCATCAAAGCGCAGGATCTGGCTGCCCAGCTCGATTATTCGTCCGAAGAAGCCAATTTCACGCTGGCGCTCTCTTCACTCGCCAGCAAACTCGAACGCCGCAGCCTGATCATCATTTTCTCCGACTTTGTAGACACCATCTCGGCCGAATTGATGCTGGAGAACGTCAAACGCCTGACCGACCGGCATCTCGTCATCTTCGCGACCTTCGAAGACCTGTCTCTCGCCGAGATGGTGGACGCGCCACCGGAAACCACGGAAGATGTGACTCGCGCAGTGATCGCGGACACCCTGATGGCGGAACGCGACACCGTGCTCCTGCGACTCCAGCGCATGGGGGTTCAGGTGGTAGAGACGCGGCCAGAACAGTTTGGCGCAGAACTGATCTCCCGCTATCTCCAGATCAAGCAGAGGGACATGCTGTGAGCGACCTTCTCAAATCCTATCGGTTCCGCGAAGAACGCGAGAGCGACTGGCGCAAGCTGGACCTGATCCTGACGCGCGCCGAAAATTCTGGCGTGAGGGCACTCAGCGATGAGGACATGACGGCGCTGCCACGGCTGTACCGTCAGGCGGTCTCGTCTCTCTCCGTGGCACGCTCCATTTCGCTCGACCAGAACGTCATCGCCTATCTCGAAAGCCTGTGCACACGGGCATATTTCTTCGTCTATGGCGCCCGTACATCAATTGGCGAGCGCATGATGGACTTTCTGCGCCGCGACTGGCCAGCCTGTGTCTCGTCAGCAACCGGCCCGACCCTACTGGCGGCCCTGTTCCTGTTTGGCGGCTGGGCGCTCGCTTTCTTTCTCTGCATGCAGGACATGGAATGGTTCTGGACCTTTCATGGCCAGAATTTCTGGGACGGGCGCAATCCGGATGCCTCGGTCGAATATCTGCGATCAACCATTTATACCGACGAAGGAGAAATCAGCGACGGCCAGCTGACCTCTTTCGCCAGCTTTCTCTTTAACAATAACGCCCAGATATCCCTGTTTGCCTTCGCGCTGGGATTCGCATTCGGCATCCCGACAGCCTGGTTGCTGCTCTATAATGGTGTCATGATGGGCTCGCTCCATGCCGTCTTCTGGAACAAGGGTCTCGGCTACGAATTCACCGGCTGGCTGATGATCCACGGGACGACGGAGCTGTTCGCGATTGTGCTGGCAGGCGCGGCCGGATTCGTCATCGGGGGCGCAGTGGCATTTCCCGGCCAGATGACAAGGCTGAATTCAGCGCGTCATGCCGGGCAGAAAGCGGCCAGCATCGCCATGGGATGCGTCATCATGCTCATCATTGCCGCCCTGCTCGAAGGCTTCGGCCGCCAACTAATCAACAGCGACGCCATTCGTTACACCGTGGCCCTCAGCATTCTCGGTCTCTGGTGCGCCTATTTCTACCTGCCCAGACGGGCAGGCCCGGTATGAGTTCGACCGTCCCCCCAGCGCCAAGCGCGGTGAATGCTGCGACTGTCGAGGCCGCACGCCGCCGCCGCGCACGCATGCAGGAAGAGGAACGTCGCTTGAAACTGGCCCGCCAACTGGTGACGCCCGAAGGCGCCGCAATCCGGTTGAAACTCGCAACCGCCGCAGAGCGCGCGGGCGCCTTCCTGATCGATGTCGCCATTCAGTGGGCCATTGTTATCGCCACAGGCCTGGGCCTCGGATTTGTCATGCGGGCGATGGACCCTGGCAGTGCCAACATCGCGTCGGCGCTGTGGCTCGTCTTCTTTTTCTTCGTCCGGAATTTTTACTACATATTCTTCGAACTGGGCACCAAGGCCGCCACCCCCGGCAAGCGCGCGCTGGGCATTCGGGTCACCTCGCGCAATGGCGGACGCCTCACCGCAAATTCCGTTCTCGCCCGCAATTTCATCCGGGAGATCGAAGTCGGCCTGCCCTTTCAGTTCCTGATGATGGGGGGTGATCAGGTAACCGGCTGGATGGCGCTGCTCGGCCTCGTCTGGTCAGGCGTCTTCCTGCTCTTCCCTATCTTCAACCGGGACAAGATGCGCGTCGGCGACCTGATTGCCGGCACGTGGGTAATCAAAAATCCGAAGACCAAGCTTATGGGCGATATCTCGTCCTCGACCGGCTCGGTGGCTCACGGGCGCTATGCCTTCACCCCCAAGCAGGCCGAGGCCTATGGGATTCACGAATTACACGTGCTCGAAGATGTGCTTCGCCAGTCTACCCAAGAAGTGAAAGCCCAGGTCGCCCTTCGCATCCGGCAAAAGATTGGCTGGCACATGCAACCCGGTGAAACAGATACAGCATTCCTTGAAGCTTATTATGCGACGCTGAGACGACGACTTGAGCAACGCATGATGCTCGGCGACCGGAAAACCGACAAGTTCGACGTCCGCTAGAGTCGCCCCTTGACCCAGTCACGCGTCAGGAAACCATCGATCAGGTCGCAAACCAGACCGAGTTCAACCAGGGCTGACGCATAGCGACGGGGATCCACCAGAGGCTTGAAAATCGAGCCGGCTTCGAACTGGTTCTCTGCTTCGAGCGCCAGCGTCATGTGGCCGTCTTCAAAGATGCCGCGCAGCTTGCCACCGGAGAAGTGCCGCTCCAGCGCGATCAGACGCTCCATCCGGTCTGGAGACAACAAGGCCCGGGCCTCTACCTGATCTGTCGAGTACACGGTGAACGCCTCCTCAAGTTCACGGGAGATCAGGTCCACTTTCTTGAGGTCGGAAGAATGCTTGCCCCGTTTCCACCAGCGCGAACGCGCCATCACGGTGCGCCCGAAGAACCGCTCGGGATACTCAACATGCACCAGTATGCCCTGGAACACAGTCGTGCTGTTCTTGCCACCAGTATCCAGCTTCGCCTCGACCAGCGCAAATTGTGTTCCGGCGCGCTCCCCGGCAATCAGGTCCTCGAATTTCCGGCGGGAATGCCCCGGAAGAAGTTTGGCAGTTTTCAGAATGTCATAGGCTGGAGTTGGTGCAGGCGCGCCTTCCATGGACCCGACGCTGATTACCCCGAACGGCGTCTTGTGCGTGGAGTTGGGCTTGCCTGCATAGGTAGTACTTATTTCTCCGGCGCGAGCGGCCAGTGACTTCAGGTCCTCAACACCGGAGAAGTCCGGGTGCAACGTGTCATAAGTGAACCCGAAGGGCTCGCAGGCCGCTGTGAGGACCAGCTGCTTGGTCTGGGATTTCATCGTGAAAACCTTGACCCAGGCCGTTGCCGACACAATCGCCGCGCAGACAAAGACGATGAAGATAATGGTCGGAAACATGAAACCGACCCGAACCAGGGTCGAGATGGCCAGCAGTATCGCGATGAAGATCGGGAGACTCGCGCCGATGATGGTTCGGGTAATGGCCTGTCGAATAGCAGCTTTGCGCTCGATCTCGCGCCGGGCCAGTTCCGGCCTCAGCACATCCGACCAGACGCGGGGCGCCTGCGCAAATTCTACCCGGCGCGTGGCGAGAGTGTCGAGGGAGGGTGCCCCCGCCAATGTGTCTGTCAATTTTTGTGGATTAAAGTCCGGCATGTCGTGTCCCCCTCAGGCATGAAGCCTACGGACCCGACAGATTCGTATCAAGCGGCAGCAAGATTGAGTTCCCGAACCGCAGTCACGCAATTGCGGCCCTTGGCCTTGGACTCGTATAGCGCCGTGTCTGCCAGTTCGAGCATGCCGTCGAAGTCTGAATTCGGCGGCAACATGGCAAGACCGAAGCTGGCTGTAACGCTCACCGGCTTGCCATCCACGATGACCACATGGTTCTCGATAGACGAGCGTAGACGATCACAGACGCTCTGCGCTTTTTCGAGGTCGACATTGCTGAGCAGGATGACGAATTCCTCACCGCCCCAGCGACCGAGACGATCAAACGGCCCGCGAAGTTCGGAATAAGCCACGGCTGCGATCTCACGTAGCACGCGGTCACCGGCGGCATGACCATGCTGATCGTTCACCGCCTTGAAGTAATCAATATCGAACAGGGCTACAGCGGACGTCATTTCAGTCCGGCTCATGCGGGCAAGCTCCTCGCAGGCGAACTGCTTGAAGAATTTGCGATTGAGCAGGCCGGTCAGCGCATCGGTCGAGGCCATGTCCTCCAGCGTGCGCTGGTAAATGCGCATCTTGTATTCATGCTGGGCGGCAATGGCAGCTGTCGGAATGGCCACACAGGCTGCAATGAACAGGTTCGCAACAATGAAATTGTGCGGGTTCGTAGGAAAGCCCATGGAGTAGACAATGACAGAAAAGGTAAAGCACAGGCAAAGCGCTGTGATCGCCACAAAGGCGAAGAAGGTCATGGATTCGACCACATCTTCGAATTTACCCTGCACGTGCATCTCCCGATTTCTGCGTATGTTGTTCCACAGGAAGTATATTTTACCGTCAATCGATTGAGGTATATTGACGTCTGGGCGTTCATCTTTTGGAAACGAGCACATCGCGCGTAGGACCTTGACGTCCTGGCATGCCGCGCCAGTCATGCCCCGACGTCCGAAGGACACTAAGCCTCTTCGAGAGTGTATTCCGGCGCCGACCGCCCAATCCGCCGCTTCTGAAGTTACAAATATTTCGCAACGGCGCGGTTGACGCTGTCAGTCACTGCTCTTAACTCCCCACCATCGTTAGCAGTCAGGATGGGTGAGTGCTAAAGCGCCCTGTCATTCGACCCGCTAGCGAGCATTTTTTCAATTGAACTCGTCAATGAGACAAGAGGGCTAAATCCAATGAAACTTCGTCCCCTGCACGACCGTGTCGTCGTGCGCCGCGTCAAGGAAGAAGAGAAAACCAAGGGCGGGATCATCATTCCCGACACCGCAAAGGAAAAGCCGCAGGAAGGCGAAATCGTCGCTGTCGGCGCCGGTGCCATTGGTGACGACAATGAGCGCGTCGCGCTCGACGTCAAAGTCGGCGATCGCGTGCTCTTCGGCAAATGGTCCGGCACGGAAGTGACCGTCGACGGCGAAGAACTGCTCATCATGAAAGAGAGCGACATCATGGGTGTCCTGGAGGGCTAAGCCCCCACCTTTTCGCTTTCCATCAGACAGAATTCTCAACAGAGGTAATCCAAAATGTCAGCCAAACACGTAGTTTTCGGCGCAGAGGCCCGCGAGCGGATGCTGAAAGGCGTCGATACGCTTGCCAACGCCGTTAAAGTCACGCTCGGCCCAAAAGGCCGTAACGTCGTCATCGAAAAATCCTTCGGCGCTCCGCGCACCACGAAGGACGGTGTCACCGTCGCTAAAGAGATCGAGCTTGAAGACAAGCTGGAAAACATGGGCGCACAGATGCTGCGCGAAGTGGCTTCCAA
>DHZF01000013.1:0-9067 GCA_002414505.1 Hyphomonas sp. UBA5111
CTCAATTTAGTCTATATGTAAAGGCAGCAATTTCCCTCAGGCTTGGACATAGTGAAGCGATAACCTATTGAATGGCTAAAACTCTTGAAGGTAATTTGCTCGACGAGGCCTTCAACGGACAGCGCGGTTAAGATGATACACTGACTGCGCATCAGACCCTTTCAAATGCCCGGCCATTCTACTCTAGATGATCGCTGACAGACTCAAGATGCTCACTCGTACCGCCCCAAGGTCGGGCCAGCCCTAATTGCGCTGACGAGACCCATCCTTACGGAATAATGACTGGCCCGGCTCGTCTCATGTCCGGCGTCGCAGCAGGATCCGCAGACAGCACATTGCAAAGACCCGCAATCAGGCTCGCGAGCGGGACTTCTTCGACAGAGGACCTGTGGCCGTCCTGTCTGCGGGCCCGGGCAAATGTCTCAGCCATTTGCTGTATACGGATACTTCCTGGCGTTTATAGCCGAGGACCTCGTAGAATTTTGCGGCGGGGTCATTGCCGTCCCGGACCATGAGTTCGAGTTTTGGCGCGCCGCGCGAGGCCAGCCAGTGGCCAGCCTCTTCCATCAGTTCGCGGCCGAGCCCGCGTCCCCTGTGGGCCGGATCAACCGCCAGGTAATACACCCAGCCCCGGTGGCCATCATGCCCCGCCATCACGCTCCCGGTCAGCTGCTTGCCGACATATCCGACCAGGATCGTTGCCTCCCGCGCCGAAACGAGATGACTTGGCGACTACTCCCTCAGGCAGAACTGGATCGAGGAAGCGCCGCGTCAGACATACACCCGGTCGTAACTGCGCTCGCTCACTTCAACAATTTACCTGAGCGTTTACGCATTGCATCGCCAATGTGCTCGGCGAGCTGTTGAGGGAAGCCGTCCGGCATAGCTTCAACCGCTCTTTCGAGGGCGCTCTCAGCAGTTTCGCCGAGGCTGACGAACAGGTTCGTCACCTGGTCCTGAGCCATTCCGGCTGCCTTGGCATCTTCCAGGAAATGAATGGGCAGAATGCTTTCCACCGCATAATTTCGCTTGTCTCCAACAGCCATTGCAATCCGGAATTCGTTCCGCCTGAGCTGCTTCGCTGAATAGTTCGGTTGCAATGACACGATGTCGTAAGCGGTGTCATTCTGTAGCGTCCATCTGGCGTCAGGAAGAGGCTGAAATTCTTGGCGTGGCCGTCGATTGCACCGATCAGCCAGAAAGTGATCTGAGCCTTCACGAAGGCCAACCTGTCCTCTTCGGGATAGTCACTGCCGGCCAGGAGACAGAGACATTCTCGTATGCCTGGTCCGCCCTCATTGTTGTACTTGCGTTTTGGCGGCACAGGCAGGCATCCGCGATGCCGCTGATCGACTTTTGGACTGAAGAAATTCACAATTTTCTGAGCTGGAACCCCAAATGGAACTCCAGAGCAATTTTTCGGATGATCTGGGGAACAAGAACCGCCTTAAGTCCTTGTTTTTTATGGTGCCGGCTGAGGGACTCGAACCCCCGACCCTCTGATTACAATTTGACGCGCACACCTTCATGGCCGTTCGCCTGCCGTCGGAGGCAACCTCTAACTATGTTGTTTTTGCTGAACTTTACAGTTTTTTTGTTCGTGATTGTACGCAGGCAATTGCGTCTTTCCGCGATATTTGGCACAAATCTGGCACAAATTTGACGACCTATATGAGCATCTCATGGCCCAATCTCGCCTTCGCGCACTCACCGACAAGCAAGTCCAGGCACTCGTCAAAACGACCAGCGTTGGCGGGGTACCCGGGTTAGAGTGTTGCGTCTCACCAAAAGGAACCAAATCGTGGAGATTGCTCTATCGAGTCGCTGGGGACCCAGCGCACAAAAGGCGCTCACTAGGGCTTGGGCGTTATCCCGTGGTGGGTCTGGCTGACGCGCGCCAACGCGCGACGCTGGCCTTGCGAGATGCATCCGACGGCAAGGATCCAAAGCACGAGCGAGAAGAGATTGGTCGAAAACGGGCGCTGACCGTCGAAGTGGCCGTCGCCTCCTATCTGGAATGGTGCGCTTCCAACAATTCCGTCGCCACAAACACGGACAAGAAATCATTCTTCAAAAAGCACTTTCTCAGTCTACACGCCCGCGCACCACTTGCTTCGATCAGCCGGAGAGGTGTTTCAGCGATACTGGATAATTTGAGCGACCGGCCCGCTCGCCGCAGGTCAGCCTACAGCTATTTGCGGCATTTCTTTCAATGGGCGGTCGAGCGAGAGCTCATGAACACCAACCCCTGCCTTGTCATCAAGACGCCTAAGACTGTGCCATCGCGTGAGCGCGTCCTATCCGATGATGAAATCCGATCACTCTGGACAGGCACCAGTGTGCTTTCCGTCATGGCGCGCCTGCAACTCATGACGGCACAACGAATTGGCTCCATAGGACGCATGCGATGGGAAGACCTGGACCTAAAGCACAAGCTCTGGAACGTCCCGGCCCACGACATGAAGTCAGGCAAATCGCATGCAGTGCCTCTATCCGATCGCGCGGTGTCGCTTCTTTCGAGTTGGCCCCGCCTATCTGGACCGCACGTATTCGGTGTCGGGAGCGATGGAGCCAAGGCGTTCAATGGCCGGTCCAAAGGTATGATGCGAATGCGTGAAAGCGGAATCGCTAGTGACTGGCGACTTCATGACTTGCGACGAACGGCCGTCACCCTCGCACAGCGCGGCGGCGCAGGCATCGACGAGATCAAGGCACTCACACAGCATAAGGTGGCCGGTGTTATCGGCGTCTATGCGAGGCATGGATACGAGTCAGAAAAACGACAAGTCGTAGATCTCGTCGAGATGCAGATTGCGAATATTTTGCGCAAAAGCCGGATTGATGGGTCCTGAGAGAACAATGGCGCCCCAGAGGAAGTGGTCCGCTAAGCAACATAACGCCGACAGCGATTGAAGTGCTTGGCTCTGGTGGTCCGGCCTTGGTGTTAAAATCCAGCGGCGATTTTGACCTTGCCACCATGGCATAGGCTGGCGTTACGGGCAAACTCGCCAGGAGATTGCCCATTGTGAGCCATGTGAGGCCGGCTCTCATTGTAGTCGCGCCTCCACGTCTCGATCAGCCGCCTTGCCTCAGCCAGGGAGACGAACCAGTTAATGTTGAGGCACTCGTCCCGGAGCGATCCATTGAAGCTTTCGACGAAGCCATTCTGCTGCGGCTTGCCGGGGCGCGAGAAGTCCATTCTGACCTTGTAATGATATGCCCAGAGGTCCACGATCTGGCCGGTAAATTCACTGCCATAGCACATTGGGAACCGATGTTCCGGAGGTCGTGACCGCCTGCTTGTTTCTCACATGCAGGCGGGCGGTCATGACCGAGCCTTCAGGTCTCTTACAGTGGTTTTGCCGACCACAACTGAAGAGGAGACCGGCCATGACCAAGACGCACCATAAGACAGGGCAACCCGTTCTGGTAGCGATTGATATCGCAAAGCATCGCAATGAAGTTCTGATCGCTGTCCCAGGGAGGCGACGCCGCAAACGCCTCACAGTTCGTAACGTGCGGGAAGATATCGACAGATTTGTCGAGACGCTCACCGCCTTTGGCGTGCCGGTTCAGGTCGGATTTGAGCCGACGGGCGACTACCATCGGCCGCTGGCGTGGCGGCTCCATCAGGCGGGGTTTGAGTTGAAGCTCATTTCTTCGCTGTCGCTGGCACGCACGCGCGAGGCGATGCACAACTCATGGGACAAGAACGATCCGAAGGATGCGCAGGTGATGCTGCATATGATGCAGACTGGGCTAACCCAGATCTGGCATGACCCGCTCGTGCACGGCGTGAACGACATTCAGGAGTTGTCGAAGACACATGCCGTCATATCGCAAACCAAGACGGAGTTCTGGCATCGTTTGAGAACACACTACTTGCCACTCTACTTTCCCGAGGCTGAGCGCTTCATGGGCAACTCGCGCAGCGATTGGTTTCTCGCCTTCCTCGAACAGTTCCCCACGCCGGGATCGATCACGTGCATGTCCGAAGATGCTTTTATCGAAGCGGCCTGGGGTGTTGTCGGCAAGAAGGCATCAATAGCTCGGTTGCTCGCTGATATATACGCCACAGCCGCTGATTCCATTGGCCTGCCGGTCGATCCGGAGACGCCAGCGATCCGCATGTTTTGTCTCGTTCTCGGTCAGGGAAGGCATCTGATTGCCCAACGTGATCAGATCGAACAGCAAGCCAGCGACCTGCTTGGAACACATCCGGACTTCGTACGCTTGAGGACCATCCCAGGCATCGGGCCGATCAACGCGCTCACCATCCTGGCTGAGGCCGGGGACCTGCGCCGCTTCGGGCATCACCGGCAGTTTCTTAAGTTTTGCGGATTCAACCTTTCGACTCAGCAGTCAGGCATATTCCGAGGACAGACCAAACTCTCCAAGTTTGGAAATGCCAGGCTGAGACGGACATTCTGGATGGCGGGACAGGTCGCCATTCGGCAGCGCGAGAACGGCTTCCGCGACAAGTATGAAAGATACATCGCCAGAGATCACAGCGATCCGCACCTGAAGCGCAAGGCACTCACTTCCGTTGCCGCAACGATCGCACGCACCGCACATTCGGTCATCAAGACCGAGACAGATTACCGCCCCTTCTTCGAAGGACGCGGTCCCAGGCGGAAGGACCCCGCTCTGCAAGTGCCGTTGAGGCATGCATCGTCACGACCTCGTAGATAATGTTCGGGTCTTCTGCCTGGGTATTCGGATCTCGTCTTAAGGACGGTGAGGGCCGCAATCCAGCGTACCCTGTATTTGCTATGGAAGAACTGATTCCTTGACGACAGAAGACGCCTGGGTGATTTTACGAACGAGCGGGACGCAGGTTCGCCGTCACGCATCAACGACCTGTTGGCTCATTCCAGCTTTCGTTCTTTTCATAGGACGTAGCACATTCGGAACCAAGGCAGGTCATGGCCGCCTGCGGCGCATTCCGCACGCAGGCAGGAGGCCATGACCGGGCCGCAGGACCTCTTACAGTGGTTATTCCAACCACCACCGAAGAGGAGCAGACCGGCCATGGCCAGGATTCATTCTATCGCACAGGATGCTGTGCTCGTCGCGATCGACATTTCCAAGAAGCGCAATGATGTTCTGATACAGATGCCTGGGTCGCCTCGACGGCGGCGTCTTGTTGTGCTCAACCAGCGCGCAGAGCACGACCGCTTTATTCAACGGCTGAAGGCTTTCGACCGTCCGGTTGTTACGGGGTTTGAGGCAACCGGTAATTATCATCGGGCACTGGCCTGGAGACTGGTCGATGCCGGCATCAAGACACGCCTGATCTCTTCCATGGCACTCGCTCGCCAGCGCGAAGCCATCCACAACGGATGGGACAAGAATGATCCGAAGGATGCCCAGGTTATCCTGCATATGCTGGCGACAGGTCTCAGCCAGGTCTATCTGGATCCCTTGGTCGCCGGCCTCGCAGATATCCAGGAGCTCTCGAAGACGCATGAGGCCGTGTCGAGAGCAAGGACGCAGACCATTCACCGGATCCTGACGCACTATCTGCCACTCTATTTTCCCGAGATCGAGAAGTTCCTGGGAAGCTCCAGGCGCGACTGGTTCTTCGCCCTGCTCGAGACGTTCCCGCCCCCGGCATCGATCACGGCCTTGTCTCCAGAAGCCTTCTCAGCCGCCGCCTGGGACATTGTTGGCAAGAAGGTTTCAAAGGCCAGGTTGATCGTGGACATCTGTGAAACCGCAAAAGAATCAATCGGGTTGCCGGTTCCGGTCGACAGCAGGGCCATCGCGATGTTCCGCATGGTTCTGGCGGAGGCGCGCAGCCTGAACCGCCAGCGCAATACGATCGAAGCGGAAGCTGAAGCCCTTCTGGGCGGAACCCCTGACTTCGAGGCCCTCAAGCAAATCCCCGGCATCGGCCCGATCATCGCCCTGACCATTCTCGCTGAAGCCGGCGACCTGCGCCGGTTTGGTCATCATCGCCAGTTCCTGAAATTCTGCGGCCTGGACCTCTCAACGCATCAGTCCGGCACTTTCCGGGGACAGACGAAACTGTCGAAATACGGCAACGCACGGCTTCGCCGGGCGCTCTGGATGGCCGGCCTGGTCGCGATCCGCCAGAAGGAGAACAATTTCAGGGATAAATATACGCGCTATATCGCCAGGGATCCGGACAATCCCGATCTCCGGCGCAAAGCGCTCACTGCGGTTACCGCCAAGATGGCGCGCACAGCGCATGCCATCATCAAGAGCGGAAAAGCTTACCGCCCCTTCTACGAAGGGGCGGTACCGGGCGGGAGAATCTCTCTCTGATGCGCGCCGTTGAGGCGCCAGTCTATCGGCGACCTCGTAGATAATGTTCGGATCTTCCGCTCGGATCGGCATCCCGTGTTAAGGACGGTAAGGACCAGCGAACCTCACTCGCATGGATCCTGTGTTTGCTATGGCTGCGAGCTCTTCCAGTGCGGCGGAAGCCCACCCGGTAATTGACTTCAAGACCCGTATCTGGAAACTACGGGACGAGGCTTTGCGCCCGAAACCTGCCAAAAGTTCAGAATGTAGGACGTTGTCCGAACGTATGTACCCAGGCGGTCCATGCACGACGAACAGATCGCCCAGCGTGTCGAGGACATCGCGGGAGTTCAGCTTGCGCTCGACGCGGATGGTGAGGCATTCGCGAGTGAACTCATCAATGACGCACAGCATGCGGAAGACCTTCCCATCATGCGTGCGATCCTGGACGAAATCATAGGATCAGACATGCCCCTTGTGCATTGGTCTGATCCGAATGCAGGAGCCGTCACTCAACCAGAGACGGCCACGTTTCGGTTGTTTCATCGGGACCTTCAGCCCTTCACGCCGCCAGATGTGATAGACGCGCTTCTCGCTCACATGCCAGCCACCCCGTCTCAGCAGGGCCGTAATGCGACGATAGCCATACCGGCCGAACCATTCAGCCAGGGTGATGATGGCCGCTGTCAGCACATCCTCATCCTGACGCGGCACGCGCGGCTTGCGCTGGGTGGAACGATGCTGGCCGATTACGCGGCAAGCCCGACGCTCGGTTGCGCCGAATGTCTCCACCACATGATCGACCGCTTCGCGCTTGCGTGAAAGGCTCAGTGGTGTCCCCAGTCAGCGAGCGTGGAGCCGCACAGGCAGTTTCGTGATGCCTCGCACAAGGTTCGAAAACAGACGCTCGGGCTCGCCGGTCACTTCGACCTTCGCGAAACGCTTTTGGATCTCTTCCCAGATAATCCTAAGTTGCAGTTCTGCAAGCCTGTTGCCCATGCAGCGATGGATGCCATAGCCAAAGGACAGGTGATGACGTGGGTTCTTTCGGTCGATTATGAACTGGTCAGCATTCTCGATGACAGACTCATCCCGGTTGCCCGACAGATACCACATCACCACTTTATCACCTTTTTTGATCAGCTTACCGCCAATCTCGTAATCCTGGAGCGCAGTCCGGCGCATATGGGTCAGCGGAGTCTGCCAGCGGATAATCTCTGGCACCATGCTGGTGATCAGCGACGGATCCTCATTCAGCTTGCGATATTCTTCAGGGTTCTGATTAAGGGCGAGCACGCCGCCGCTGATCGAGTTCCGCGTAGTGTCGTTGCCGCCCACAATAAGCAGCAGCAAGTTGCCCAGAAACTCTAGGAAGGGCATGTCCCGCGTCGCCGGAGAATGCGCCATCATGGATATGAGGTCGTTCTTGGGGTCTTGGTTAATACGCTGATCCCAGAGCCCTTTGAAATACATCGCGCATTCAATCAGTTCTTTGCGCCTTGCCTCATAAGATTCGACGATACCGGTTTCAGGCGCGGCCGTTGCGATGTCGGACCAGCGAGTGAGTTTGCGCCGCTCTTCCCAAGGGAAGTCGAACAAGGTCGCAAGGGTCATTGTGGTCAACTCGACCGAGACTTTATTAACCCAGTCGATTTCCTCACCAACCGGCAGATCATCAAGTATCTTGCACGCACGCTCACGGATTGTCGGCTCGAGCAACTGCAAGTTTGACGGCGCGACTGCGGAGTTAACGGCCTTGCGTTGCTGATCGTGCTTGGGCGGATCCATGGCGATGAACATTTCAAGCTCAAGCGCACCTTCCCCCGCATGCATGTCCTGAATGGCAATTCCGCCGAGCTTCGCTTCCGACGAGAAGACTTTGTGATTGGTGTCAACGGCCATGATGTCGTCGAACTTGGTAACCGACCAGTATGGCCCGACTTTGCTCTCAGGACAGTAGTGGACTGGATCCTCTCTGCGCAATCGGTCGAAAAACAGGCCAATTGTATCTTTCTGAAAAAGGCTCGGCCGTGAAACATCGATTTGCTCGATCGGAATGGTCGCGATTTTTTCGGCCGTGTTCAGCTCAATTGTTTCTATACTCATGTTCTATCCTTCAGTCCGTACGCGAAAATAGCGCGCCACCTTCTGGCAAATTAGCGGCCCCGCAACATGCCACTTTTAAATATTATCATACATACTTGACGATTAGTTACAACCATGGAAGCTAAACGCTTGATTTGGCCGTTCATCAGATTAATTATGATAATATATTAGGTTCAAAGATGCAGCCCAGGGCCTATAACGCAAAGAAGGCAAAGCGTGCACTTTCGCTCGCACAAGACATCGTTCGCGACATTGAAGCTGGTGCACGCGTTGCGGGAGACCGGTTGCCACGCGAAGAAGAAATGCTCGCGCGGTACGAAGTCGCCAGAGCAACCTTGCGTGAAGCGCTCCGCTTCCTGGAGCTTCAGGGCGTAATCCACCTTCAATTGGGCCGTGGCGGGGGCCCGGTGGTTGCGCGCCCGCAGTCCGGTGATTTCGCAAATAGTCTTTCTCTCATCCTGCAATTCATGGAAGCAGACCTGAGGGGTCTGCTCGAACTGCGTGAAGCCATAGCGCCGGATGTTGCAGCCTATGCCGCCCAGCGCGCGACCACAGGCGACCTCAGCGCACTCGCCGATTGCCTTAAAGAGCTTGAGCGGAATGAGGCGGGAAGCCAGTTCGAGGAACTTAACCGTCGGTTTCACGACCTGCTCGGTTGGGCCAGCGGCAATCCGCTTTTCGGCCTTCTGAC
>DHZF01000013.1:9136-9639 GCA_002414505.1 Hyphomonas sp. UBA5111
AATCCGCTTTTCGGCCTTCTGACCTCCACCTTGCATTTACTGACCCGCGAATTTTCGCGCTCGCTCGGCTATTCCGCCCAGGAGCGCGCAGTCCAGTTGCGAATCCTGCGCCGCGTTCTGGAAGCGGTACGCACAGGTGATGCCCAGGAAGCGCGGCAGGCCATGGCCCGCCTTGTGTCAGGTTCGGCAAATTATTTAGCTGAACGAAGTCCTGATCTGGTTTCTCAAAAAGTGAGGTGGGGACAAATTTAGAAGACTTGCGAACCGCAATGTCTAAGACGGGAGAATAAATAACATGCCGCTACAAACGCGCATATGCGAAATTCTCGAGATCGAATATCCGATCTTTCTGGCCGGAATGGGCGGGGCAAGTGTCCCCGCGCTCGCGGCCGCGGTATCGAATGCAGGGGGGCTAGGCGTCCTCGGCGCCGCGGCGTGCTCGCCGGACCAGTTACGTAGCTGGATCCGTCAGACCCGCGAGATGACCGACAAGCCGTTCGGGG
>DHZF01000013.1:9778-10091 GCA_002414505.1 Hyphomonas sp. UBA5111
GGCGGGGGTCGGCGCCGCAATCCGGTAACGCGCCCGCCAACCCGATGGCAAAAATCGACGAATACAAGGAGTTTACCCGCGATTTCATGGCGCGGGAGAACCTTCCCGAAGTCGATGCTGCAGCAGCGATGCGCGCCGCAGGTTCGCCGGATATGGGCAAGAGCCAGCTCCAGCTATTCTCGAGAGAATTCTTCGAGGCGCAGATGGAGGTGGTGATTGAGGAAAAGGTGCCGGTCTATGCCGCGGGCCTCGGCAATCCCGCGCCCTGGATCGACCGTCTTCACGCCAACGGCACCAAGGTCATGGCGGTGAT
>DHZF01000013.1:10178-19142 GCA_002414505.1 Hyphomonas sp. UBA5111
GCGGTGATCGGCAAGGTCAAGCATGCCGAGCAGGTGGTCGATTCCGGTATCGACATGATCGTCGCCCAAGGTCACGACGGCGGCGGCCACAATTCACCTATCGGAACCATGTCGCTTATCCCGCAAGTCGTGGATGCGGTCGGTGATCGGGTGCCCGTGATCGGTGCAGGTGGTATTTCAGATGGGCGCGGTGTCGCGGCGTCGCTGATGTTGGGGGCAGAAGGCGCGTGGATCGGCACCGCATTCCTCGCAACGGACGAAGCAGGCATCGAGCATTTTCAGAAGGAAGCAATCACCGAAAGCGGTGACGCGGATACCGTCGTAAGCCGCTCGTTAACCGGCAAGCCTGCCCGCATGATCCGTAACAAATGGGCCGATGCGTGGGTTGCTGCGGGCAAGGAACCACTGCCCATGCCTTTCCAGTCGATAATTTCAGGTCCGGTTATGGCTTCAGGCCTCAAGGCTGAGCGCAAGGATATCATGCCTGGCTTTGCTGGCCAGGGAATTGGCCTCATCCATTCGATCCGGCCCGCAGCCGAGGTGATGCGTGAACTTGTCGAAGGTGCGGAAGTCGCACTCTCCCGCTCGTTTGTCGGAGACATGCAGTCCAGCCAACAGGACAAGCATCAAAAATGAGCGCCACATCCACCTTCAATTTCAGTGACAGGTCCGCAATCACGGGCGTCGGTGAAACGGCATTCATCAAGGGCGCCGAAAATACCGCGGTCGACATGATGCTCGAAGCTTCCCGCAAGGCGATCGCTGATGCCGGGCTGAAGCCATCCGACATCGACGGCATGGTTCCGCCGCCGATCTACACGACATCGGAAGAAATGGCCGCCAATCTGGGTATCGACGTATTGCGCTATGCGGCTACCGTTCACATGGGCGGAGCCAGCCCGACGACAGCGCTCCAGAACGCGGCGATGGCGATCGCCAGCGGACTTTGTGACCACGTTCTCGTAACGCTGGGCTGGAATGGCTATTCCGCACTCAGGCCCAAGGCCGGTGCCCCGCCTACCCGGCCGATGAACATGAACACTCTGACCAACACCATTCAGGGCTATTACATTCCTTATGGCGTGTTCCTGCCGGTGCAGATGTATGCCTGGCTCGCCATGCGACATTCCAAGCTCCACAGTGTCGGGCCGGACGCGATGGCCGCTGTGGCACTCGCATGTAACCGTCACGCGCAGCTAAATCCGAGAGCCTTCAATTATGGCCGTACATTCGATCTCGAGGCATATCACTCGGCGCGCTGGATATCCGAGCCTTTCCGGCTCTACGATTGCTGCCTGGAAACCGATGGTGCCTGTGCGGTCGTTGTCTCGCGCATGGAACGGGCCAAGGACATGCGGCACGTGCCGGTAAGCATCGCAGGCGCGGCTGAGGGCCACCCCTATCCCGCCGACGACATCCCCTCGCGCCCCGACCCTTTCAAGATCGGCCTCAGCTATGCCGCCCCGCGCGCATTCGAGATGGCAGGCGTCACCCGCGAGGATATGGATTTTCTGCAAATCTACGACTGCTTCTCTTATATCGTGCTGTTGCAGCTTGAAGCGCTCGGTTACTGCGAACCCGGCGGTCAGAGCGAATTCGTCGCTGATGGCCAGATCGAGCTGGGTGGACGCTATCCCATCAACACCCATGGCGGCTTGCTGAGCGAAGCGCATGTCTGGGGCCTCAACCATGTTGTTGAGGCGGTCCGCCAGCTGCGCCACGATTGCGGCGAGCGTCAGGTCGCAGATGCCCAGACCGGCCTCGTGACCGGCTGGGGCGACCTTGGCGACGGGAGTATCGCAATCCTCAGGAGGTTTACGTGAGCGACAAGAACGAACTGCCGCCTAAAATGCGCTTCAAGGCGCAGAAGGCTCCGCCCAAGCCGAAACCGCGCCCGCAGGATCCTATCGAACAGGAATTCTGGAATCGGTGCCAGGATGGCCATCTCTATTTCCAGCGTTGCAGCGATTGCGGCACCCTCCGCCACCTGCCTCGTTATATGTGCGCGAAGTGTGGCTCACCGGAATTTTCGTGGGAGCGCAGCACTGGCAAGGGTACGCTTTTTTCCTGGACCATCACCCACCAGGCCCTGCACCCGGCATTTGCCGCCGACATTCCCTTCGTGGCTGCGGTGGTTGAACTCGAAGAGGGTGTACGCATGGCCACTCGTCTGATCGATTGTGACCATGATAGCCTCAGGCTCGACCTTCCTGTAGAATTGACATTCGAAACAATCGGGGACGACTTCCGTCTGCCCGTTTTCCGTCCCTGCGAGGAATAGAAGCGATATGGATCTCGATTACGGCCCCGAATACGACACATTCCGTCAACAGGTGCGCGATTTCATCGAAGCGCATAGCCACCTTGCGCCGCCGTGTGCGACTCGGGCAGCCCGCCCTTCACCCGAAGCCGTCAAATGGCAGAAGCTGCTGATCGAAAACGGGTACACTGCCCGCACGATCCCGGCGGAGTATGGCGGCTACGGCGCGGAACCCGACATCCTCAAATCGCGCATCATCTCCGAGGAGTTTTCACGGGCCGGGGTGCCGGGCGGGCTCACGAACCAGGGCATCTCGATGCTCGTCCCGACTTTGCTGGAACTCGGCACCGAGGAGCAGAAGCAACGCTGGATCGAACCCACGCTGAAAGGCGAGATCGTATGGTGCCAGGGCTATTCTGAACCCGGTGCCGGATCGGACCTGGCCAGCCTCAAGACCAGGGCGCGAGTCGAAGACGGCAATTTCGTCATCAATGGCCAGAAAATCTGGACCAGCACGGCGAAGCAGGCCGACATGATCTTCTGCCTCGTAAGGACCGAGCCCGACGCACCAAAACACCGCGGTATTTCCTACCTGATCTTCTCGATGGACACACCGGGTATCGAGGTTCGTCCTTTGAAGACGATGACAGGCCACGCCGAATTCAATGAGACATTCTTCACCAATGTCCGCGTTCCGGTGGACCAGATTGTAGGGGCGCGGGGCCAGGGCTGGCTCGTGGCGAATGCAACCCTCGGCCATGAGCGCGGAATGCTGGGTGATCCCGGCGCGCTCGAAAACCGGCTACAGGCACTGATCGCCCTGATGCAGGAAGAGCGTATCGGACAGGCCCGCGCAATCGACAATCCGGTTCTGCGAGATCGGCTGTTGGCGCTCCAGGCCGAGGTGTCAGCGATGAAATGCAATGGGATGCGTATCCTTTCGAACAGCCTCAAGGGTGAGTCAGGCGGCATGGCGAAGCTAATCGTCAAGCTGCAAAGCTGTGAGATTGCCCACCAGATTTCAGCACTGGCGATCGACGCCATGGGTGAGATAGGCACGCTTTACCATGGCAGCCCGCGAGAGCGCGAAGGAGGCGCGTGGCAATGGAACTACATGTTCCAGCTCGGTCTCATAATAGGCGGCGGCACCGCGCAGATTCAGAAAAACATCATCGCCGAACGTGGCCTCGAAATGCCGCGCGAACCGAAGCTCGCAAAGGTTTCGGATGCGGCGAAAGCAACCGCAGACATAGAGCGTCACAAACAGGGATCAGCCTAATGGATTTCGGATTATCTCAGGACCAGCAGATGTTACGTGATGCGGTTGCCCGTTGTCTTGCGGACACCTGCCCGCTCGATCATGTCCGCGAATGCGCCGAACTGGACAATCCACTCAGCGACAAAGTGCTCGGCGCCGTTCAGGACTTGGGAATTCCCGGAATGCTGGTACCTGAAGAGCATGGCGGCCTCGGTATGACCCTTCTCGACGCTGCCATAGTTGCCGAACAGCTCGCCTATATGGTCGCGCCAGTGCCTTTTCTCGCCAGTCATGTACTTGCGCCTATCGCGCTGAGCGAGGCTGGTAGCGAAGAACAAAAAGCACAATGGCTACCGAAGATCGCGAACGGCGAGGCGCGTATCGCTGTCGCGATTTCCGAGACGGTCGAGGCGCGCGACGGGGCGGGCGTTTCCTCTGCTGATGGGAAGCTCAGCGGAACCGCCCTGTTCTGCCTGGATTTCGAGGGAGCTGACGCTTACATCGTAGCCGACGCTGGCGGCCGGCTGCACCTCGTTACAGCCGATGCCCTCAAACTGGAGACGATCCGGCTGACGACCATTGATCGCACCCGCAGTGTCGGGGAATTGCGTTTCGAACAGACAGAGGCAGAACCGCTTATTGACGATAACGGCGCGACAACGGCCCGGTTGCGCGATGCGGGCCGTGTGATCTTAGCTGCTGACAGCCTTGGCGCAGGCCAGGCCATGATCGAAAAGGCTGTCGATTATTCTGGCCAGCGCGAGCAGTTTGGCCGGCTCATCGGCAGTTTCCAGGCCGTCAAGCACATGTGCGCGGAGATGGCCGCACGTCATGAGCCATGCCGCTCGCTTGTCTGGTATGCGGCCCACGCCTTCGATTCGATACCGGAGGATGCATCCATTTTCGCCTGCCATGCCAAATCACACACAGGCGAAGTCCATCGCTTTGTCGCCCGCACCTCCACCGAAGTGCATGGCGGAATGGGATTTACGGACCTGATGGGTCTTCATTACTGGTTCAAACGTATTGGCTTCGACCGGCAAGCGCTTGGAGGCCCCGAAACGGTGCGGGCCGAATTGGCAGCCCTACAGGGTTGGATAAAAGCCCCGTAATACACTCATTGTATACGGCTGCGAGATTTGCGGCCCAGTCTTGAAGGAATCAAGCAACATGATCGAATGGAATCTCGGCGACATTCTCGACGCAATCGAGCCCGCCATGCCTCAAGACGCTCCGGCCTTGATACACGGCGACCGGATCATCACTTGGCCCGAAATGTCCGCGCGCTCGAACAATGTCGCGCGCGCGTTGCGACAACGCGGAGCTAGCGACGGCGCCAAGGTGGCTTTCTACATGCGCAACCGCCCTGAATATGGTGAGCTGATGGCGGCCTGCTTTAAGGGGCGGTTGACTCATGTGAACATCAATTACCGCTATCGCCCCGAAGAAGTTTTTTACATTTTTGATGATTCTGACAGCGAGGTGATTATTTATAGTTCGGAGTTCCGTGACTGTATCGTCGAACTCAAGGACCGGCTCGGAAAGGTTCACACCTTCGTTGAAATTGGCGATGCTTCGCAAATCGCACCTTTTGCGATCCCTTATGAAATTCTCGCGCAGGAAGGTGATGGATCAGCGCTCGGCATCACGCGCTCGCCTGACGATTTGCTCTTCATTTATACCGGCGGCACGACAGGGATGCCCAAGGGCGTGATGTGGCGTCACGACGATATGCGCAAGGCGCAACTGGACGCCCAGAAGCTGCTCGGCCCCGTTCCGCAAACAGTCGAGGAAAACGTCGCCCTAATCACCAGTCAAGGGCCGGGCAGACGTACACTTCCCTCCTGCCCGTTAATGCACGGGACAGGCTTCATCACTGCGATCGGCACGCTCATGTCGGGCGGTGCCATCGTGACTCTGTCGGACCCATCTTTCGATGCGCTTGAATTGTGGGAGACGGTTGATACGCACAAGGTGGAAAGCATTTCAATTGTGGGCGACGCTTTTGCCAAACCGATGTTGCAGGCGCTGGACGATAATCCCGGTCGCTGGGACACAAACAGCCTTGTCTCCATTGTTTCATCCGGCGTGATGTGGAGCAAGGAGGTCAAGGCTGGCCTGTGCAAGCATATCCCCCAAGCGGTGCTGATGGACAGCTTTGGCGCTTCCGAAGGGCTCGGCTTCGGCCTCTCCGTCACAACCGCAGATGGGGGTACGAACACCGCGAAATTCGGGATCGGTGAATTCTGCGATGTCTTCGATGAATACGACCAGAAAGTAACGCCGGGCAGCGGCGTACCGGGATATATCGCTCGCAAGGGCGCAATCCCGGCGGGTTATTACAAGGATCCCGAAAAGTCCGCCAAGACCTTCCGCACTATCGACGGGGTGCGCTATTCGATTCCAGGCGACTGGTGCACGGTCGAAGCCGATGGCAGCCTGACCCTGCTGGGCCGTGGCAGCGTGTGCATCAACACGGCTGGTGAAAAGGTCTATCCGGAAGAAGTCGAGGAAGTCCTCAAGACCCATCCCGCCATCGCTGACGCGCTGGTCGTGGGCGTGCCGAGTGAAAAATGGGGCCAGGCCGTCATCGCCGTCGTGCACCTGAGTGGCGACGCTGCATTCGACGAGCAAGGCGTCAAAGACCATGTTCGTCAGCAATTGGCCGGCTACAAAACGCCAAAGGCCATCCATCCAACGGAAACAGCCCTGCGCGCATCCAACGGCAAGGCCGACTATGCAACAGCGAAAGCAATCGCCGAGCGTTTGACGGTCGCGTGATGAGCAAGCGGGCTTCTCCTGATTACGACGCCCTAATCGTCGGTGCCGGCTTCAGCGGCATCTACCTGTTACACAAGTTACGTAACGCCGGGTTCAACGTGTTGCTGGTGGATGCTGCGGCCGAGCCGGGCGGTATCTGGTATTGGAATTGCTATCCGGGCGCACGAGTGGATTCGCAGGTGCCGATCTACGAGTACTCAATACCTGAAGTGTGGAAATCATGGACCTGGAGCGAACGATTTCCCGGATGGAAAGAGCTAAGAGCGTATTTCCATCATGTTTGTAATACACTCAAGCTGTGGCCCATGATGCGCATGGGGTCACGGGTCACAGGCGCGAACTATGAGCAAGCGGCGCAGCAATGGCGCCTGCAACTCAACGGAGAGGAAACTGTTACGACACGGTTCCTCTTGCCCGCTATTGGTTTCGCATCAAAGCCGCATATCCCTGATTTTCCCGGCATTGAGGATTTCGAAGGCGAATGGTTTCACACGGCGCGCTGGCCACAACAGGGGGGCGATCTCAGCGGACGCAAGATTGCCTTGATCGGCACCGGGGCAAGCGGTGTGCAAGTCGCGCAGGAAGCCGCGAAGTCCGCATCGAAGCTGACCCTATTTCAAAGAACACCAATCCTGGCGCTGCCCATGCGGCAGCAAAAGCTATCAAAGGAAGATCAAGAACGCGACAAGCAGGATTATGCTGCTATCTTCGAAACGCGCAAGCAGACCAGCGGAGGGTTCGAATCTCAATCGCTGGACGTTTCGGCGCTCGAAGTTGACGAGAAAGAGCGCACCGCACACTTCGAATATCTGTGGCAGAAAGGCGGCCTCAGGTTCTGGTATCACAATTTCGCCGACCTGCTGATCAATCGCGAAGCGAACCGCTACGCCTATGATTTCTGGCGAAACAAGGTTTGCGACAGGATCTCCGATCCCAATCTTGTTGAACAGCTCGCGCCTTCCGAACCACCCCATCCATTCGGCACGAAGAGACCTTCGCTCGAGCAGTGTTATTACGAGATTTTCGCGCAGGATAATGTCGATCTGGTCGATCTGAAGGCAACCCCCATCACCCAGATCAAACCGCACGCGATAGAGACCGCTGACGGCGAGGTGGAATGCGACCTCATCGTTTACGCCACCGGCTTCGATGCCGGGCGCGGCGGCATGGTCGATATGAACATCACGGGGACGAACGGCCTGTCTGTTTCACAAGCTTGGGAAGACGGGTTACGCGCCTATCTCGGCATGGCGATAGCAGACTTTCCAAACATGCTGTTTGCATACGGTCCACTTAGCCCGTCAGGTTTCTCGAACGGCCCGACCAGCGCAGAGATACAGGGTGACTGGATCTGTGACTTTCTCGTCTGGATGCGGGACAATGACAGTAATCAATTCGAAGCCTGTGCGACCGCAGAAGCTGACTGGACCAAAATGGTTGCCCAGGCCGGCGCCATGACACTGTTTCCAGAAGCGAATTCCTGGTACATGGGCGCAAATATCCCTGGCAGGAAGCGTCAGCTGATCAACTTTCCAAGCGTGTCTGGATACGTCGCACTCTGCGAAGAAGTAGCGAACGAGGGGTATCGCGGCTTCATGATCGACAAACCCACCAGCAACGAACAGATGATGGAATGAGTATGTTAACCAAAGTGACAGTTTTTCCCGACGATATCAGCCCCGTCTGGGCTGGAGATGGTTCGCATCTGCCGGAATGGTTTGTGTCGGCCCTGAAAGTGCCGCGCGAGGAAGGTTATGTGGAGATCGACAATGCTAAAGTGCATTACTTTCGCTGGGGCGACCGCAGCAAGCCGAAAGTGCTTATGACACATGGCTTTCTCTCCCACGCGCGCTGCTTTGCCTTCATCGCCCCATTCCTCGCCGAAGACTATGACGTTGTCGCGTTCGATCTCGCCGGCATGGGCGACTCGGAGATGCGTGGGCAGGCCGATCCAGAAGCGAGAGGGCGCGAATTTGTTGAGATTGCCGAGGCGCTCAATCTGTTTGCAGATGGCCACAAACCCACCATCGTCGCGCACAGTTTCGGTTCCGGCGCAGCGCTCACTGCCGTGACGCAATCGCCCGATCACTTCTCCGGCCTCGTAATTTGTGATCTCATGGTCATGCGCGCCGAGCTCCTGGAGCAATACTGGAACCAACGCCGTTCCAGCCCGGGGTCAGGTGATCCTGACAAGCCCAAGCGGTCCTACGCGAGCTATGAAGAGGCGCGCAAAAGATACGTCCTTTCCCCGCCCCAGCCGGTTGGCGAGCCTTTCCTCCTAGATTACATGGCCTATCATTCTATGCGGCGCGACGGAGACAACTGGACATGGAAATTCTCACCCGAGGTATTCCGGCGAAGCAATAAGTCAGAGGAATGGCTCACTATCGGCCAGCGACTCGTGAATGCGCCGGGTCGCAAGACCATCGTTCATGGTGCCAAGAGTCAGCTCTTTACCAAGGATTCGGCTGACTACATCCGTGAGCTAGGGGGCGGTGACATCCCAATTATCGCCGTACCTGAGGCGCGCCACCATTTGATGCTCGATCAGCCATTGGCATTCGTGACCGCACTCCTGAGTATTCTGCACCTCTGGGAGAATAAGTAGACCAGCCCCTCATGCCGCTGAACCAAGCTTCGAAGTGACCTGCTCCCCGAAAAATCC
>DHZF01000143.1:0-155 GCA_002414505.1 Hyphomonas sp. UBA5111
CCCAGCGTCTTCCTCTATGGCGGCTCGATCCTGCCGGGCTCCTATGAGGGCCGGGACGTCACCGTGCTCGACGTGTTTGAAGCCGTCGGGGCGCACGCCGCTGGATCGAATTCCATGACTGACGAGAAGCTCCACGCGCTGGAAAAGGTCGCCTG
>DHZF01000143.1:472-10332 GCA_002414505.1 Hyphomonas sp. UBA5111
AGACGTCGCGAAGATCTTCCAGAAGACGCCTTACATCGCGAACCTCAAGCCCGGTGGCGACTATGTTGCCAAGGATTTCGGCGAAGCGGGCGGTGTGCCCATGCTGATGAAGACGCTGCACGAATCCGGCCTGATCAATGGCGACTGCCTGACCGTCACCGGACAGACCTGGGCGGAATACCTCGAAGACATTGAGTGGGACCCGAACCAGAAGGTCATCTATCCGGCAACCGATCCGATCTCGCCAACCGGCGGTGTCGTTGGCCTGTGGGGATCGCTCGCCCCCGATGGCGCCATCGTGAAAGTGGCCGGACTGCACACGCTGCAATTCTCCGGGCCGGCGCGCGTCTTTGATGGCGAGGAAGCCTGTTTCGAAGCCGTGTCCAACCGCGACTACAAGGAAGGCGAAGTTCTCGTCATCCGATATGAAGGCCCCAAGGGTGGCCCCGGTATGCGGGAAATGCTCTCCACCACCGCCGCGATCTACGGTCAGGGCATGGGTGACAAGGTGGCCCTGATCACGGATGGCCGCTTCTCCGGCGCAACCCGCGGCTTCTGCATTGGCCATGTCGGACCGGAAGCGCAGGAAGGCGGGCCCATCGGCCTGCTGAAGGATGGCGACATCATCACCATCGATGCGGAGAAAGGCACGATTGATGTCCGCCTGACACCCGCTGAACTGGAAGACCGCAAACGGCAGTGGAAGCCGCGCATCACGGCCTATGGCTCCGGCGCGTTGCAGAAATATGCCGCGCTCGTTGGCCCGGCCCACAAGGGCGCGACGACCCATCCGGGCTTTGCGGGCGAGCGGCACGTCTACGCGGATATCTGATCTGCCGAGTATTACCAATAACTTGTAGTTAACGCGAATCCCATCAGAAAGAGGAAAATGGGAGACGCAAATGATGCATTTGGTTTCACTAGGCAGCTTTCAAAGCCTCATTCAGTTGGCGATAGCACTGAATATCGGTCTGATGACCATAGGGGCCTATTCTCTCGGTTTGAGGAACAGAGCAGTTGGTCAAAGAAGTCAAAGGCTACAGCAGTTGTCGGCGATTGTTATGCGCAGCAGAGAACTATTTAGGCAGGCTGAAAGCGATACAGCCAAGACTGAGCTAGACCAGATAATCAAAGATGCGACCGACGACTATGGAAAGATCTCGGGGCTGAGCGAAGAGAAGTTTTCTGGCGAAATTGAGACTCGCCCAAGACTTCTTTTAGCATTGATTGGTTTATCAATGGTCTTACTGTTGGGTGCGTCGATATTCCCAAATACAGAAGTGCATGTACTGTTCGGGGTGTGCTTTTTAGTTTTGCTTTTATTGGTAGGAATAAGAGCTTTCGCGGCGGGTAAAGATTTCATTGAGTTTGACACCAATTGGAGAAAGGCTCTTGAGGCTTCCGAGAAAAATCTTGAAAGTTTACTGTCTAAGCTCATAGAAGTAGATGAACAGATTTTTAACCTTAAAAAAAACTCGGAGTAACCTTAGCCGTGAAGTTGGAGTTCCGCCCAAAAGACCAGTCTGCCATTCAGAAAGTAATCAATGCATGTGTAAATTCAGAGCGAGTTGATCAAATATATCGACGTCTTGTTGGCGCTCTTTCCCTGCATAGGTCTGTTGAGGAAGCTAAAAGCTTCTGCTCCGATCATCTGGAGGAAGTCATTTTTGTTCCTAGAGGAAGAGAATATGACGTTCAATTTGAGTGCGGCGTGCAATTGTCTTTGCACCGCACCTCTCGAGATATTTTTTATACCAAACGTGATGGAGCTATAGTTTTGGGCACAGGCTTGCGTGTGTTTTTGAAAAACTAGCAGAGCCACGTCTACGCGGATATCTGATACAGGTTTTACCTGTCACGGAATCCAAGCTTAACTGGGGCGGTCTGTTTTTGAGAGGCCGCCCCAGATGACTCAGGACATGTCCCCGACCGATCCAGCCCCGGCGCAGCAGCCGGTTGACCCGGATATCCAAAAGGCACTGGGGGATTTCCCCGATGAGTTCAGGGATTTCCCGCGCCTCTTCCAGGATGAGATTCGCCCGGCCTTGCTGACCCGCGAAGCCGAGCGCCAGGTCGCCGTCGCAAAAGCGCGGCAGGCACGCTATGTCGGCATAGCGGTGGCCGTCCTGGGCGGGCTGGCCGGCGCGTTCCTCATCCGTCATCCGTTCGCGGCGATCATCGCCGTGATTGTCGGTCTGGGGTACATGTTCTGGGGCGGGCGGGATGTGCGCCGGTTCAGCAAGGAAGCCAAGGATCTGATCGTCCTGCCTGTGGTTCGCAAGCTCGGGCTGGATTTCACGGCCGAGCCGGGATCTGTCGAGTCGATCTACAAGCATCATGATGTCGGCCTGGTGCCGAGCTGGGACCGGGCCAATTATGAAGACCTGCTGACCGGCAGGCGCAATGGCGTGGGATTCGAATTGTTCGAGGCGCATTTGGAAGAGCGCCGGACGTCGAGCGATTCCAAAGGACGGACCCAGACGCGCTGGGTCACTGTCTTCAACGGGCAATGCCTGCGCTTTGAATTTCCCAAACGCTTCTATGGCCGCACCCTGATCACGCGGGATGCCGGTTTCTTCAATCGGTTCGGCGGCGCCAAGGGCATGTCGCGCGCCATGCTGGAAGACCCGGTCTTCGAGAAGATTTTCGAGGTCTACACGACAGACCAGGTCGAGAGCCGCTACTTGCTGACACCGGATCTGATGCAGAATCTCGTCGATCTGGAAAAGGCCTTTCATGGCGGGCGCCTGAAGACCTGTTTTGACGGCGGCGAGATGTTCATCACGCTGGAAGGCGGCAATCTGTTCGAGCCGGGCAGCATGTTCAAGCCGCTCGACAGCGTTGACCGCGTGCGGGAGCTTTTGACCGATTTCGCCGCTATCTTTCGCATTCTGGATGCTGTGGTCATTGGCCGGCGTCAGGAGGGCCTGGAGCGCGATTGAGACGTCTCAAATGCGGCCCTTCCGGGGCAGCCGCGTTCAGCTTTGCTTCAGTGACTTTCCGCCATAAAAACGTGAGCTTAGAGAGAGGCCCCGTTTCATGATCAAATCCATTGCCACCAGTTTCCTGCTTGTCCTTGCCGCGCAGACGGCTGTTGCAGAGGCGATGACTGCGGCGGATGTGAAGCGTTGCAATGCCATGGCTGCGACCATGGCGCCTAAAAAGGCAGAAATTGAAACGATTCAGATGAAACGCGATGACATGGCGGCGGACGTAGAGCTGAAAGGCGAGGCGTGGGAAGACGCTGAAATCCACCGCCTTGTCTCTGCCGCGCATGCCGCGAAGGCGGATGAAACCAAGGCCGCCTACCAGGCCGCAAAGAAAGAATTGATGGGCACCGATCAGGCGCTACAGGCGCTGGCACGTCAATTCAATCAGGATATCAGTTCCTACAATCAGAGCTGTGCTACCGCCAAATAGTCGGCTCGCCATTCCCCAATTCCTTCTGGACCTCGGCTCGCGATGATGCGCATCTTGCGCATTGTCGTCGCACCGACTCGCGAGAACTGTAAAATCCCTATCATGTGTCAACGTTGACAACTTGATTTTGTTAGGCTCCTTGTTGTGCGATAACATTCGAGGCATAGCTTCGGTATAAGCAGAAAAGCGGGCAGGGGGTTGCCTGCCGCGAAACATGGGAGGGCGCGCGGTATGAGCGACGCATCAACGACTGTAAGTATGGATACAGGACAGGGCAGTTTCGGCCAGGTCCTTCTCATCACCGCCGTCGCCACGATCGGCGGATTTCTTTTTGGATTCGACTCGGGCGTGATCAACGGAACCGTTGACGGCTTGCGGGTTGCCTTCAATTCGCAGGATGTCGGGACGGGCTTCAACGTCGCGTCCATGTTGCTGGGTTGCGCCGTCGGCGCGGCGCTGGCGGGCACCCTGTCCGACGCATTCGGCCGCCGTACCATGATGATTGTTGCCGCCGCCTGCTTCATCATTTCCGCCTGGGGCTCGGGCGTTGCCGGTTCGTCAGCGGAATTCGTTGTCTATCGCGTCATTGGCGGTCTCGCCGTCGGCGCGGCCAGCGTCATGTCGCCCGCCTATATCTCCGAGGTTGCGCCTGCGAAGTATCGCGGTCGTCTCTCCTCGATCCAGCAGGTCGCGATCATCAGCGGCCTCTTCCTGGCCTTCGTGTCCAACTACCTCATTGCCCAGGCCACCGGCGGATCGGCGATGAATGAATGGCTGCTCGGCTTTGAAGCCTGGCGCTGGATGTTCTGGATGGAACTCCTGCCCGCCACGTTCTTCCTTGTTGCGCTCCTGTTCATTCCGGAAAGCCCGCGTTTCCTCGTGGCCCAAGGCTCGACGGACAAGGCCCGCTCGGTTCTGTCCCGCCTGTCCGGCGCAAAGGCAGCGCATCGCAAGGTTGATGAGATCGAGCAGTCGCTCGCCAATGACCACAAGCCGTCACTCAAGGACGCCCTTGGCCCGTTCGGGTTCAAGCCCATCGTCTGGGTCGGCATCGGGCTCGCCGTGTTCCAGCAACTCGTCGGCATCAATGTCGTCTTCTATTATGGCGCCGTGCTGTGGCAGGCGGTTGGCTTCTCCGAAAGCGACGCCTTGCTGATCAACATCATTTCCGGTGCGGTCTCGATCATTGCCGTGATCATTGCGCTGCTCCTCATCGACCGGATCGGCCGCAAGCCGCTGCTCTGGGTCGGCTCGCTCGGCATGACCGTGACCCTGGCCATCGTAGCGTTCTGCTTCTCGAAAGCGGTCACGATCGAGGGGGCTGTTAGCCTGCCGGGCAGCTATGGCCTGATCGCGCTGTTGGCGGCCAACGCCTATGTCGTGTTCTTCAACGCGTCCTGGGGCCCCGTCATGTGGGTCGCGCTGGGAGAGATGTTCCCCAACCAGGTGCGCGGCGCAGGTCTTGCCATTTCGGGTTTCGCCCAGTGGATCGCAAACTTTGCGATCACGATGACTTTCCCGATCATGCTCGCAACAGCGGGTATCGGCCTCGCCGGGGCCTATGGCTTCTACGCGGTGTGCGCGCTTATCTCCGTCTTCTTCGTCTTCAAGGCGGTCAAGGAGACCAAGGGATTGGAACTTGAGGAAATGCAGGGCTAGGCCCTTCGAACTTTCAGCCCTCGCCGATCCGTCGGCGGGGGCATTTTTTTAGAAAATACATAAGGGAGGTAGCGATGGCCAAGGCTGTCCGGAAATCGTCAATCATTTCGCTGCTGGGCGGCGTGGCTTGCGTGGCGCTGGTCGCCGGGTGCAGCCACATGCCCCTCAAGTCTGATGCCGTGGAGACGGCCCAGACGGCAGAGCCGGAGCAGACGGCCCTGATGACCGAACAGGATCTGGCCGTCACGCCAGACCTCTGGCCAGAGATCACGGTGCCGGATCTGGATCCGGTGATCGAGGCGCGCATCGACGAGATCATGGCCAAGATGACGTTGGAGCAGAAGGTCGGCCAGGTCATCCAGGGCGACAGCGACAGCCTCACGCCGGAAGACGTGAAGAAATATCGGCTTGGTTCCGTGTTGAGCGGCGGCAGTTCCGCGCCGGGCGATGAGCCCTTCGCGCCCATGGACGCCTGGCTCGCGGATGCGGACGCCTACTGGCAGGCCTCGGTCGATCCGGAAGGCGTTGAGATCGCCATTCCCGTCATCTGGGGCATCGACGCCGTTCACGGTCATGCCAACCTGACGGGCGCCACGATTTTCCCGCACAATATCGGCCTTGGCGCCGCCAATGATCCGGACCTGATCGAGGAGATCGCCCGGATCACGGCCGAGGAACTTATCGTATCGGGTCATGACTGGACGTTCGCCCCTACCATCGCCACCCCGCGTGATGATCGCTGGGGCCGGACCTATGAAGGCTATTCCGAACGCCCGGAGATTGTTCGCGCCTATGCCGAACGGATCGTCTACGGACTGCAGGGGCGGCCAGCAGACGAGAGCTTCCTCGGTGACGGCCACGTCATTTCCAGCGCCAAGCATTATGTCGGCGATGGCGGTACGCTGGACGGCATCGACCAGGGCGAGACCCAGGCGACCGAGCAGGAACTGATCGACATTCACGCTCAAGGTTATTTCACCGCGCTCGAAGCCGGTGTGCAGACCGTGATGTCGTCCTTCTCCAGCTGGCAGGGCGTCAAGATGCATGGCAGCCATGCCATGCTGACTGAAGTACTGAAAGATCGCCTCGGCTTCACAGGCTTTGTCGTCGGTGACTGGAATGGCCACGGACAGGTACCAGGTTGTACGAATACGGATTGCCCGCAATCGCTGAATGCCGGCCTCGACATGTATATGGCGCCGGACAGCTGGAAGGGCCTGTATGAGAGCACGCTCCAGCATGTGAAGGATGGCAACATCCCGATGGAGCGTCTTGACGATGCCGTGCGCCGTATCCTGCGTGTGAAGCTCGCCTATGGCATTTTCGACAAGCCTGCCCCGAGCGAGCGCCCCGGCGCAAATGATGAAAGCCTGCTGGCAACGCCGGCGGCCCGCGAAGTGGCCCGCCGGGCCGTGCGGGAATCCCTTGTCCTGCTCAAGAACAATGACAACCTTCTGCCGCTCAACACGGACCAGACCGTTTTGGTCATCGGCGACGGCGCCGACAGCATCACCAAGGCGGCTGGCGGCTGGACCCTGTCCTGGCAGGGGGGCGGCTATGACAATGGCCACTTCCAGAATGGCGAATCCATCCTGGAAGGTATCGAGGATGCCTTGCTGCCAGGGGGCGGTACGCTGGTCTTCGATCCGACAGGCGAATCCGATGTCGACGCCGATGTCGTGATCGCGGTGTACGGCGAAAATCCGTATGCAGAAGGAATTGGCGATGTGCGGACGATGGATTTCGTCCCGAACGGATTCGACACCACGAAGCTTGAGGCCTTCAAGGACAAGGGCATTCCGGTCGTGTCGATCTTCCTGTCCGGCCGTCCGCTTTGGGTGAATCCGGAGATGAATGATTCCGATGCCTTCGTGGCGGCCTGGCTTCCGGGCTCCGAGGGGGGCGGCGTGGCCGATGTCCTGTTCCAGACGGAGCCGGAGTATGATTTCACCGGCCGCCTGTCCTTTTCCTGGCCAGCAACGGCCCAGCCCGGACGGCTCAATCCGGAAGATGCGCCTTACGAACCGCTGTTCGAATACGGATATGGCCTCAGCTATGCCTCCGCTGCCTCAGAGCTTGGCGAGCTGAGCGAAGATCCGGGCTTGTCAGAAGAGCTGATGGGCAATGCTGACCCGCGCACCCTGTTCAAACGGGGCCGGCCCGGCGACCGGTGGGCCACGCTTCTCGCGTTCGAAGGCGCCTACACGACGCTTCAGCCCGGTCTCACCGAACTGGCCGGCCTTTCGATCAGCCGCACGGATTATGACATCCAGGAAGACGGTCTGGTGCTGACCTGGTCTGAGCCGGCCGGTGCGCTCTACTTCGGGTCGTTCACCAATCCGGTCAATTTGAATGCAGACGGAGACACTGCGCTCGACATCGTCTTCGCGGCCAAGGTGCCGGACGGCGGCGAACATGCCGTTACGATCAGCGGCTCGTGTGACCAGGATGGAAATTGCGAGGCGATTGAAACGCTCACGGTCACAGGCGCGGAATGGGCCGAGTACCGCACGCCGGCCGCTTGTCTCGGCCTGACGGATATGACCAGCGTTCAAATTCCGGCTGTGATCGGGACGGAAGAAGCCGGCACCGTTGCCATGGCGGACATCCGGTTTGAACCGTCAACGGGCGAGGCGGCCTGCACCGACTAGGAACCAGCCTGCTTCATCTCAAATCAACAATGGCGGCCTCAACTGGAGGCCGCCATTTTCATGTGTGTGTGGATCAGCCTTATTCCGACTGCGCGTAGACCCCCAGAAGCGTGCCGACAAAGCCGCCAGCCTTCTCGGTGCTGAGGATTGTGCCATCTTCTCCCAGCGCAACAGGCTGCCATTCGCCCTCAGGAGAGGCCTGATAGAAGTCGATCTCGGGACCCTGCGCGGCGATTTTCAGCTTCAGCGGCTCGCCCGGCGCGGCAAGGGCAGGGACTTCGGTGACAATCTCGCCGTCCGGATCTGCGTTTTCGCTCGCGCGCCTGCGCAGCCGTACGACAGATGTGCCCTCCTCATTGAGGGAGAGGCCGAGCGTGTAATAGGCCGCATCATTCTGGAACGCGGCGAGGCCCGCTTCGTCATCGGAATCGCCCGGCACAAACATGACTTCTGTATAGGCCTCGGCATTCGTGTGCTGCTGGCGTCGCCCAAGGAAGGAGGGGTGCCCCGGATCGCCGACTCCTTGGGCGCGTTTCTCAAGCACAAGGTCGCCAGTCTCAAGCCGGTAGCCGTCTTCTGAAGGAATGCGCACGGTGAGCCAATGGAGCGGCAATGCCTCCTCATCGAAGGCGTCCGTATAGGTGAAATTTCCCGTTAGGGGCAGCGGCGCGTCCGGTTGGGCGGGAAGGGCAGGCCGGTCAATGACATGCGGGATCACGTCTCCGGGTGCCGTAATGCGCGGGATTCCATTCTCCCACGTCACCGGCATCAGGAAGGTTTCCCGGCCTGTATTGTACTCATTGCCCTGATAGGGCCGTGTGCCGAGGAAGACAGCCCACCAATTGCCGTCACCATCCTGTGTGAAATCAGCATGCCCGACCGACGTGATCGGCTCCGGCCGGTCTTCGGGAAGGTCGCGCTGTGTCAGGACCGGGTTGTCCGGGTGCGGCGTAAACGGCCCAAGCGGAGACTCGGCCGTCAGGATAACTTGTGAATGCTGCGGGCCGGTGCCCCCTTCGGCTGCGCTCAGCAAATATTTGCCATCCACCTTGTAGAGATGTGGGCCTTCGATCCAGACGGGCTTCTTCGACAAATCCACGCCGCCATTCACGGCAACGACCGGCTCGGAGACTTGCGCGAAACTTTCCGGATCGACCTCGCGAATCCAGACGGCGCGATGGCCCTGATAGAGTGGTTCGCCCTCAGGGGCGTCATTGTTCAGGATGTAGGCCTTGCCATCCTCATCGAAAAAGAGAGACGGATCGATCCCGCCGACATGTGGCAGCCAGACCGGATCGGACCAGGGGCCGGCCGGGTCGGTTGCGGTCACGATGAAATTGGCGCCGCAATCGACGCAGGTATTGATCACATAGAACAGGCCGTCATGGAACTCGATGGTCGGGGCAAAGACGCCGCGCGACACGGTGAGCCCGGAAAAGTCCAGCATGTCCGGCCGGTCGATAACATTGCCGATCTGGGTCCAATTGATCAGGTCGCGGCTATGGAACACCGGAATGCCGGGATAGTGAGTGAAAGAGGAATTCACGAGGTAATAATCCTCGCCCACTTTCACGATGCTGGGGTCCGGATAATAGCCCGCCAGGATCGGGTTGCGCGCCTGACCCTCAGAGAGGGGCAGGTCAAATATCGGGTCGCTGCCACTATAGGTGAGGTAAGCGAAACGCGCTTCCGCGCTTGCAGGCGCTGGGGTGCTCGGGGCGTCAGCAGGCCCGCAGGCCGCTGCCAGGGTAAGCGCGCCGATACTGGCAGCGGACCTCCAATTCCGTATTCGCCTTTGCATGGCTCCGCTCCCTCTGTCGCCTGTCCGGTATGGACCCGGTTTCTATTCGGGGTATGATAGCGTTACCAAAGGGGAATACCAAGGCCACCAAGAGCCGCATTCAACAGGGAGGAAACCATGACCGGATTGACCAGACGCGACACCTTCGCCTCGGTTTGGACAAGGGGTGGAGCGGGCGGAAAATGGCGGGGTTCACGCCCGGCACCCGCTGAAACCAGATATCGCTGCAAGAAGATGCGCGCCTGAGGGGCAGATGCGCTCAGCTCCGCACCCTGTGTGTGCCCTGACCTGCGCCACATTACCCCATCTGGCTGAATCGTCTTGAAAAA
>DHZF01000143.1:10387-10559 GCA_002414505.1 Hyphomonas sp. UBA5111
TCTGGCTGAATCGTCTTGAAAAACTTGCAGAAACGGTTTGATGTCCCGACGTTCAGGCGACGCAAGACATAGAAGGAATAGCAGGATGGGACCCCTGCTGACGGGATAAGAAACACGAATATGGCCGAAAAAATTACAAAAACAGGACGGCGCCAACACGCGACGATCAAGG
>DHZF01000143.1:10651-11171 GCA_002414505.1 Hyphomonas sp. UBA5111
AGTTGCTGAACTTGCCGGCGTGTCTCAGATGACGGTCTCGCGCGTGCTCAATCGCCGGGATGTGGTACGCGAAACCACCCGCGCCCGTGTCGAGGACGCCATCCGGGAATTGAAGTATCGCCCGAACCTGCTGGCGCGCAGCCTTGCCGGCGGCAGTTCGCTGTTCATCGGCATGATCTTCAACAATCCCAGCAACTCCTATCTGAGCGAGCTGCTGATCGGCGCGATGAACCGCTGCCGCGAAGCGGGACACCATCTGGTGCTCGAGGACTTCTCCTCCTATCAGGACCCTTCCGATGTGGACGAGCTTGTCGGCCGTGTCAGTGGTGCCGGCCTGGACGGCATTCTCGTCGTGCCGCCGCTCAGCGAAGACGACCTCCTTCTGTCCAAGCTGGAAGAGGCGGGCATCCCCTGCGTCCTGATCGCGCCGCGCACCCAGCCGGAATCCGGCACGAGCCTCGCCATCGACGACGAGGCCGCCGCCAAGCGCATGACGGAATACCTGATTGCTCATGGCCAT
>DHZF01000070.1:0-194 GCA_002414505.1 Hyphomonas sp. UBA5111
GCGTCCGGCATCACGATTGGTGAGACGGCAATTGTCGGCGATGATTGCTCGCTGCTGCACGGCGTCACCCTGGGCGGGACCGGCAAGGAAGTCGGCGACCGTCATCCGAAGATTGGCCGGGGCGTTCTCCTGTCTGTCGGCGCGAAGGTCTTGGGCAATATCCATATTGGCGACGAAGCCAAGGTTGCGGCCGG
>DHZF01000070.1:504-643 GCA_002414505.1 Hyphomonas sp. UBA5111
ATTTCGGGATCGGAATGTTGTTGGAGGCCTTTGTTTCAGATAATGTTTGACGCAATGCCCGGCAACGGGTGGGGCGTTTACGACATATGAAACGAGGGCGGCAGTTTGAGTGACAGCACCAGCACCGAAGGCCGGCTTC
>DHZF01000070.1:753-1147 GCA_002414505.1 Hyphomonas sp. UBA5111
CTTCTGCGCACGCGCAAGGTGCGGCGCGCTCAAAGCGACCGCTTGCCTTTCGTGCCCTATGCTGGCGCTCCGATCATTGCGCTTGGATTGCTCTTGCTGTTCGCGCTCTGGCCTTTTGCCTTCGGCGTCATCCAGCTTTCGACCGAACGCGCCGCCGCGCAGGCATTGGCCGACATTGATGCCGCATGGGCCCGGCCCCGCGTATCCGGTCAATGGGTGACGCTTGAGGGCCGCCCGCCGAGCCGTCAGGCCGCCGAAGGCGCGCTGTCAGCGGTGCGCGAAGCGCGGGCTTCGACCCTGTTCGGCAAGGCGCGGCCCGTGACACGGGTCCGGGACGGCTTTGACTGGAGCGCCCTCGGGGATTCGCCTGACGCCAGCAGCATCAACTGGTCGT
>DHZF01000070.1:1260-1867 GCA_002414505.1 Hyphomonas sp. UBA5111
CTGACGCTGGACGGCGACATGCCCAACAACACAGTCCGTGAGCAAATCGTTGCCGCAGCTCGCACCGAGATTGATCCGCCGCGCATCGTTTCAGTGCAGGACAGCCTGTCGATCACGAACGACCCGTCGCCGGACGGCTTCCTGGAAGTTGCCTTGCGCGGCGTGGACACCGTCTCACGCTGCGACCGGGGTGTGGCGGGGTTCAACACCAATCGCTTCTCGCTGAGCTGTGAATTGCCCGCAGCTGAAGCGGCGACCGTGCGCGACCTGGCGCTGGCTCCCGTCCCGTTGGGCGAAGTGGGCGCCGTCGACATCATTTCCCGCGAGGCCGTGGATTCGTGCGAATCCTCGCTGACGGATTTGCTCGGCGATACGCGGATCGAGTTCCAGTCTTCCAGCGCCGTGATCGGGGCGGGAAGCGCCAGTCTGCTGGACGATGTGGCCGAGGCGGTCCGGGCCTGTCCGGGTGCGCTGCGGATTGCCGGCTATACTGACAGCACGGGCCTGCCGGAAACCAACAGGCAGTTGAGCCAGGCGCGCGCCGAAGCCGTGCGCAATGCGCTGATCGCGCGCGGGGTGCCGCCGAACCGGCTGGTCGCGACCGGCT
>DHZF01000070.1:2066-2413 GCA_002414505.1 Hyphomonas sp. UBA5111
CTGGCCTATTGGTGGATGCGCAACCGGTATGAGGATGTCACCGAGACATATGAAGACCTGATGGATCGCAGCGCGCTGGCCGATGCCCGGCCCGGCGTGACCCCCGAAGACCTTGCGGCGCATTTCACCGCGATTGAAGAGCGCCTCTCCACCCTGCCGACGCCCGTTACGCGGGATGAACTGTATGCCAATTTCAGCAGCATGGGAGAGCGGCTGACCAGCCTGCCCATCCCGGACGTGTCCCCGATCAATGCACGTCTGCAAGCCATCGAATCCCGGTTGGCCGACAGTGGCTCGACCTTCGGTCCGGTGATCTCGCGGCTCGCGGATCTCGACATGGCTGTGGG
>DHZF01000070.1:2488-3042 GCA_002414505.1 Hyphomonas sp. UBA5111
GCGGATCTCGACATGGCTGTGGGCCAGTTGAAGAATACCGACCTCGACAGTCTCGAAGCGCGCCTGTCCCGCATCGAGGATAACGTCAACGTGCTGGTCAACACCGAGCCGCCCCAGATGCCAGCCTTCCCGGAAGTCGATCTCGGCCCGATCCATAGCGGCCTTGCGCGCCTCGAACTGGCGCTCGAAAACATCGACGTGCCGATGACGGACCTTGAGCCGATCCGCAGCGATTTTGGCCAGATGGAAGCCCGGCTCGCCGAATTTGCTGAAGGGCTAGACGCCCAGCGCAAGGCCGACAATGAGAGCATGACCATCCGCCTGCAGACCCTGTCATCCTCGCTGGCCTCGCTGCGCATGCCGGATGTCGACAGTCTCCGTGACCGCCTGGCCAAGCTCGAAACCGCCATCGGCAATCTGTCCCAGACCGAAATCGATCTTGGCCCGGTGACCGAGACGCTCCGCCAGATGGAGCGCGACCTGAAGAACACGCCGGACCATGTGCGCCTCACCCACAACAAGCTGGCCGATCTCGAAGGCGGCACGGCGGCGCT
>DHZF01000070.1:3164-3414 GCA_002414505.1 Hyphomonas sp. UBA5111
TCGAAGGCGGCACGGCGGCGCTGCATTCCAAGCTCGCCGCGCTGGAGGCTCATGTCTCCACGATGGACCGGACGCCTCTGGATCTGTCGCCTCTACAGGCCCGCTTCGCCAACATTGAATCGTCGATGGCGGCGCTACGCATCGACATGCAGTCCCTGCCGGATGTGGCCCCGCTGGAACGGCGCCTCGCCGCGCTGCAGGAATCGGTCCTGACGCTTCAGGATCCGGACCTGTCCAGCGTCACCAATTC
>DHZF01000070.1:3536-3943 GCA_002414505.1 Hyphomonas sp. UBA5111
ACCAATTCGCTGCGCAAGATGGAAGCGCGCCTGAACATGGGCGCGGTCGAGGACCGGCTGACCTCCATCGAATACGGCATGGCGGCGATGCATCATATGGTGCGCACGCTGCAGGAAACCGCCTATACGCGCACCGACATTGACTACAGCCAGCGCGTCCCGCTGTCGGCGGCGCAATTCACGCAGAAAACGGAACCCGCGCCGGCGGCCCCTCCGCCTCCGCCACCACCCCCTCCGCCGCCCGCGGCGACAGAAACCGTGCGGACGGTCGAAATCCGCCGCGGCGTGGACCCGATTGCGGGCGCGCGTCGCCCGGATGACAAGGCAAACCTCCTGGTCGAGGCCGCCTTCGGCCGCGAGGATGATCTGGAGCGCGTCAATGGCATTGGCCCGATGCTGGCCGAATT
>DHZF01000070.1:4140-4373 GCA_002414505.1 Hyphomonas sp. UBA5111
CGAATGGGGCCCGGACGAGATCAGATGGGTCGATGACAAGCTCGAACATTTCAAGGGCCGGATCCAGCGTGATGACTGGGTCGGGCAGGCGAAACTGCTGGCGGCCCAGCCGGACGTGGCCCAGCGTCCCGGCACGGCCTGACACGGCTTTCCGGCGATACGGCCACCCGCCCCCTTTTCTCCTGAGGGAAATTGGGGTTAGTTAACGCGGCGCGCTCGGGGGACGATGTAGC
>DHZF01000070.1:4510-4840 GCA_002414505.1 Hyphomonas sp. UBA5111
GACCAGCGGAAGGGGACGCCCGCCATGCTTCGGACCGTACTGACACTATTCCTGTGCCTCATGCTGGGGCCTCTGGCCCTGGCTGACAGCGGCGATCCTCCGCGTTACGCCCTCATCATTGGCAATTCCAGCTACCAGCAGACCGGATGGCAACTCGCCAACCCGGCCCGCGATGCCCGGCTCATGGCCGATACGCTTGGCAAGGTCGGCTTTTCCGTCGATCTCGTGCTGGATGGCACCGAAGAAGAGATGGAGCGGGCCTTTGCCAGCCACGGCGCGCGGCTGAAGGCGGGCGGTCCGGCCGCCATCGGCCTGATCTATTATGCCGGG
>DHZF01000070.1:4927-5208 GCA_002414505.1 Hyphomonas sp. UBA5111
CTGATCTATTATGCCGGGCATGGGGTCCAGTCGCAGGGGCTGAATTATCTCGTGCCGGTGGACGCCAATGCCCGCTCAGAACAGGATATCTGGCGTCAGGCGCCGCGGCTCGGGGATGCGTTGCGCTATGTGGAACATGCCGGCAATGCCGTGAATTTCGTCATTCTCGATGCCTGCCGGGACAACCCGCTGCCCAGCGCCACGCGCAGCGCCGCCGGGGGATTGGCCGAGGTGAAACCCGCACGCGGCCTGCTCATCTCCTATTCCACGGCGCCCGGCTA
>DHZF01000070.1:5297-6036 GCA_002414505.1 Hyphomonas sp. UBA5111
GGCTATGTCGCCTATGATGGCGAAGGGGGCAATTCGACCTTTGCCCTAGCGCTGGCCGAGACCATCGGGCAGCAGAACCTCATCGCGGAACAGGTGTTCAAGCGCGTGGCCGACCGGGTGAACCAGTCGACAAATGGCCTGCAGACCCCGTTCTACAATTCCGGCCTGACCGGCGCCGATTTCTGCTTTGCCGGCTGCAATGGGGGCGCGGCGCCCCAGCCAATCCCGGTCAGCTCATCAGCGGTGCCGCATGGCGCGCGCAATTCTGTCTCGCGCAGTGCGGGGGATGCCGCCGAAACCTCCCCGGACGCGGATACGGCCCCCGCCTTCACCGAAGTCTCGAGCCTCCTGCGCACTGCCGCCTTCATGGCGGCCGAAGCGGGCGGGGATGTCTCCGAGCGCAAATTCCGGGACTGTACCAATTGCCCGGATATGGTCGCCCTTCCTGGCGGCGAGTTCATGATGGGCTCGCCCGAGACCGAAAAAGAACGCAAGGACAATGAAGGCCCGCAATGGCGCGCCACGATCGAGTCGTTTGCGGCTTCGGCCACGGAAATTACCTGGGGCCAGATCAATACCTGCATCGCGGCCGGGGGCTGCGCGGGCAATGAAGCGGGCGCAGAGACCCGCAGCGACCAATGGCAACAATCCGCCTTGCCGGTCATCAACATCACCTGGGTTGAAGCCAAGGCGTATATTGACTGGCTGAACACTCTCGTGGAGGGCGAGCCTTATCGCC
>DHZF01000070.1:6136-6540 GCA_002414505.1 Hyphomonas sp. UBA5111
TATCGCCTGTTGAGCGAGGCCGAATGGGAATATGCCGCCCGGGCCGGCACGACGACCCCGTTCAATACTGGCGAGACGCTGACCGACACGCAGGCCAATTTCAATGCAACGCGCTCTTATAATGACAGCCCAAGGGGCAGCTGGCCGCGCCGCCCCATGCCGGCGGGCTATTACCCGGCAAACGCCTTCGGCCTGCACGAGATGCATGGTAATGTCGCCGAGTGGGTCGCCGATTGCAGTGTACGCTCCTATCTCGGCCGGTTCGGCACGGCGACGGTCTATGACGAACGCAATTGCCGGACCCGTGCGGTACGGGGTGGCAGCTGGGAGAAGGTGCCATCCTATGTGCGCTCGGCCATACGGGACGGGTTCCCGGATACCGGGCGCGATGACGGGATCGGCTT
>DHZF01000070.1:6624-7167 GCA_002414505.1 Hyphomonas sp. UBA5111
CCCCTGATCAGCCACCACCGGGCCGAACTGAAGTCCGAGGCACGGCTCAACCGCTATCTGTTGCTCGGGGCAATCTTCATGGCGCTGGTCTCGTTCAGCGTCTTCCTTTCCACATTGCTTGGACATTATCCCTTGCCGCTGGGCGAGGATGTGTTTGCCAACAATCCGGAACGTATCATCGGCGCGTCGAACTTCTTCGTGGCCACCGCCATTGGCGCAGCGCTGCGCATGTGGCGCAAGCGGCAGCTGCGGATCAAGTTGCTCATCGCGGAGGCTTTCATCCGGGAAGATGACGAGGATACGGGTCTGCGCCTGTTGCTCGAACCCGTCTTCGGATCAACCGTCTGGGACGGGGCCAGCACGCCCATCCTCGCACACAGGACCCCGGCATGAGCCCGCAGGCAGATCCCGGCAACACGCCCGTTACCTCGCTTGACCTGCTGCGTGAGCTTCAGGGCGAGCAGAAGGCGTTTCGTTTCCTGATCCGCGCGCTGGCCGTGCTGCTGGTGACGGCGGCGGTGATCGCGGTCGGCAGCGTGATCT
>DHZF01000070.1:7314-7529 GCA_002414505.1 Hyphomonas sp. UBA5111
CGCCAGCGGGAATCGACGCAGGCACAACTGGTCGCCATTCGTGAGGAGAATGAATCCGCGCGCCGACAGGCTGAACTGTCGCGCGAACTGCAACAGGCCGGCTCCGCCCGCCAGATCGCCGCCTACAAGGACCGCGCGATCAACATTGCGCGCAGCCATGTGCTCGGCAAGACGATGAATGACGTCACCTCGCAAGTGGTCAGCATGGTGCTGCG
>DHZF01000138.1:0-36928 GCA_002414505.1 Hyphomonas sp. UBA5111
AGACTTCCGAAATCGAGCCCAAAGACCATGACAATCCGCCTTTACGACACCGCCGCGCGCAAAAAGCGCGTTTTCCAGCCGCAGGATTCGGCACGGGTGACGATGTATGTCTGCGGCCCCACGGTCTATAATTACGCCCATATCGGCAATGCCCGCCCGCCTATCGTGTTCGATGTGCTGCGGCGCCTGCTGATGAGGGTATATGGGGACGATGCCGTGATCTACGCACGCAACATCACCGATATTGAAGACAAGATCATCAAGGCGAGCCTTGAGAGCGGTGAGCCGATTGCCGAGATCACGAAGAAATTCGCAGGCATCTACAATGCGGATACAGCCGCGCTGAACGTGCTGTCGCCGAGCATCGAGCCCTGGGCGACCGATCATGTCGGCGAAATGATCGAGATGATCGAGAAACTCGTCCGCAAGAGCTACGCCTATGTCGGCAAGGAAGGCGTCTGGTTCTCAGTCAATTCCATGCCGGATTACGGCAAGCTGTCCGGCCGCAAGCTGGAAGACAATGAGGCGGGGGCCCGTGTCGCCGTGGACGACGACAAGCGCGACCCGGCAGACTTTGCCCTCTGGAAGTTTGCCAAAGAAGGCGAGCCAGAGGACGCGATCTGGGACAGCCCATGGGGCAGGGGACGTCCCGGCTGGCATATCGAATGCTCGGCCATGGCCGCCAAGCATCTCGGCAAGACAATCGACATTCATGGCGGCGGCATCGATCTCCAATTCCCCCATCATGAAAACGAGATCGCCCAGTCCGAATGCGCACACGGCGAGATCATGGCGAATTACTGGATGCACAATGGCTTCCTCGACATGGGCGGCGAAAAGATGTCGAAGTCGCTCGGCAATGTTGTACTGGTCCATGAGCTGCTTGAGCAGTGGCACGGGGAAGTGCTGCGCTTTGCCATGCTCAGCGGCCACTACCGCGCGCCGCTAGACTGGACCGACGACCTGCTGAAACAGGCCAAGACCACGCTCGACCGGATTTATGGCGCGCTGCGCCGTGTCTGGGACGCTGAGGGCGGCCGGATTGATGATCGCGGCGTCTTCGATGCGCTCTGCGATGATTTGAATACGCCAGAAGCGCTCGCGTCTTTGTCTCGGCTTGCCGGGGAAGCCAATACGGCGGCCGACAAGGGCGATGTGGATGCCATGGCCACGGCGCGTGCAAATCTGCTGGATGCCGGCGAACTCCTGGGGCTTCTGACGCTCACGCCCAAGGCGTGGGAGCAGGGCGGGGATGATGACGGAAATGACCGTATCGACGCGCTGGTGCAGGCCCGCATTGATGCGCGCGCAGCCAAGGACTGGGCCGAGGCCGACCGGATTCGCGACGAACTCGCCGCCAAAGGCATCGAGATCATGGACGGTGCCGGTGGCTCCACCTGGCGACGCGTCTGATTGACATTTGGACTGCATTTGACCCGATGACGGAAGCTTTATTTGACCTTAACACGCCCCTCCTGTGTGGTCGGGCCACGGCCTGAGCGCCCCGTTTTCAATGCACGACGAACTTTCGCCGCCTGCCTCGTGTTTCTGCACGCGTCAGGCGGCTTTTTTGTCACCGCGCCCCAGCCTTGCGCGGCGCGGCTGCGAAGGCCATGTTTCAGGCGATGAGCGAACTTTATCACAATCGTGTTCTCGAACTGGCCGCGGAGATTCCGCATATTGGCGATCTGCCTGATCCGGACGGCTCTGTCCTGAAGGTCTCCCGTGTGTGCGGTTCAACCGTGAAGGTCGATCTCACCCTGGACGAGGCTGGCGAGCACATCACAGCCATTGCGGTCGATCCAAAGGCGTGCGCGCTGGGCCAGGCGGCAACCTCCATTCTTGCTGAGCACGCCATCGGCGCAACGATCGAAGAGGTGATCGCGGCGCGGGATGCTTTGAAGGGCATGCTGAAGGATAACGGACCCCCGCCAAAAGGCCGGTTCTGGGAACTGCGCCATCTGGAACCCGTAGCCGATTATCCGCCGCGTCATACGTCCACGCTGCTGGCTTTTGAGGCGGCGGTTGCCGCAATCGAAGAAGCCTTGGCAAGCCGCGGTCTCGCACGCGAGACGGCAGGCTGAGATGGCCGGTTTGCGGCGCCGGTCGGCCAATGGTCTGCTCTGGGTCTACAAGCATGGGCCGAGCCAGGTGTTCTACGCCTTCGGCGCGCGGTGCCAGCATACGCCTACCTGTAGCGAATATGGCGCCGAATGCGTGGGCCGCCATGGCTGGTGGCCGGGCATATGGATGGGACTGGCGCGGTTCATCAGATGTCGACCCGGCGGCAGTCTCGGCAAGGACCCCGTGCCGGAAACCCTGCCGGATGTGCCGGTCTGGCAGCCGTGGCGCTATGGTGAATGGTCGGCGCGCAAGGCCATGGAACGAATTGAAAACCGCCCGTCGTCATGCCATATGGAACAGGATGAGTGATATTCGTTGCCTTCTTGGCCCTGTTGGCCTGACCACACGAACTCGCCGGGGTGCCTGACGCGCCCCTCGGCGCGCCTTTGTGCGCGCCCGCTTCATGTACCCATAAACAGCCCGAAAGAAGCCCGGATAGGGTCCGAAAACCCCGCCACTGCGCGAGAAATGCGTATGGGGTGGGAAATCTGGTGAAGTCGCGTTAAGCAGACGCCGGATAAAGGGCCTGACCGGAACCGAATTTGCCGCGCTGTACAGAGCGCAAGAATGCACGAAAAGATTAGACCATGATCAAAGTATCCCTGCCAGACGGCTCCGTCCGCGAATATGAAGAGGGCGCGTCGCCCTTTGACGTCGCCAAATCGATTTCCAATTCCCTCGCCAAGAAGGCGCTCGCCGCACGGGTTGACGGCGAGCTGAGAGATTTGATGCGCCCGCTCGACGGCGACGCGAAGGTCGAACTCGTTACGGCGAATGATGCCGAAGGCCTCGAACTGATCCGCCATGATGCGGCCCACGTGCTCGCCCAAGCGGTACAGGAACTCTATCCCGACGCGCAGGTCACGATTGGCCCAGTCATCGATGATGGCTTCTATTACGATTTTGCCCGCGAAGAGCCGTTCTCGACGGAGGATTTCGAAAAGATCGAAGCCAAGATGCGGGCGATTGTCGATGCCGACTATCCCATCGTCCGCGAAGTCTGGGACAAGGACCAGGCCATCGAGACGTTCAAGAAGATCGGCGAAGACTACAAGGCGCAGATCATCGACGACATCATCCCGCCGGGCGAAGCGATCACGGTCTACAAGCAGGGCGACTGGTTTGACCTTTGCCGCGGCCCGCACCTGCCCAGCACGGGCAAGCTGCCTAAGGCCTTCAAGCTGATGAAGCTGGCGGGCGCCTATTGGCGCGGCGACTCGAAGAACGAGATGCTGCAGCGCATGTACGGCACAGCCTGGGCAAATGAGAAAGATCTCAAGGCGCATCTGCTGCGCCTTGAGGAGGCTGAGAAGCGCGACCACCGCAAACTCGCGACGCAGCTCGACCTGTTCCATCTCGACGGCCTTGCGGCTGCCGGGTCCATCTTCTGGCACCCGAAAGGCTACCAGATCTGGCTGCAGATCGAATCCTATATGCGCCGGCGCCTGGATGCCGCTGGCTATGAGGAGATCAAGACGCCGCAGCTGATGGATTCCGTCCAGTGGGAGAAATCCGGCCATTGGGGCAAGTATCGCGAGAACATGTTCATCGTGCCGGACTTCATTCCCGAGGGCGACGAAGGCGTGGAGATCTCGGTGCCGGAAGACGCCAAGCTGATGGCGCTCAAGCCGATGAACTGCCCGGCCCATGTCGAAGTCTTCAAACAGGGGCAGAAATCCTATCGCGACCTGCCGCTGCGCCTTGCGGAATTCGGTTGTTGCCATCGCAACGAGCCGCATGGCGCGCTGCATGGCATCATGCGGGTCCGTCAGTTTACGCAGGATGATGCGCACATCTTCTGCCGTGAAGACCAGATCGTCGAAGAGTCTATCCGCTTCTGCCGACTGCTCGAAAGCGTGTACCGGGATTTCGGTTTTGAGAATATTGCTGTGAAGCTGTCCACGCGGCCGGACGTGCGTGCCGGGGATGACGCCACGTGGGACCGCGCCGAGAAGGGCCTTGAAGAGGCCGTGAAGGCGGCGGGCCTGCCCTGCGAGATCATGCCGGGGGAAGGGGCCTTCTATGGGCCGAAGCTGGAATTCCAGCTGACGGACGCCATTGGCCGTGTCTGGCAATGTGGCACGCTCCAACTCGACTATGTCCTGCCGGAACGTCTCGGGGCGGAATATACTGCTTCGGACGGGTCGAAGCAGCGCCCGGTCATGCTCCACCGCGCAATCCTTGGCTCGATGGAACGCTTCATCGGTATCCTGATCGAGGAATTCTCCGGGGCATTCCCGATATGGCTGTCGCCGGTGCAAGTCGTGGTGGCGGCCATCACGGATGCGGCAAATGACTATGCCGAAGAAGCCGCTGCCGCGCTCCGCAAGGCGGGCCTCCGCGTCGAGACCGATCTTCGCAATGAGAAGATCAATTACAAGGTCCGCGAGCATTCGGTGCAGAAAGTGCCGATCATTGCCGTGGTCGGTGGCCGTGAAGCCGAGGAGCGAACGCTCGCGCTGCGCCGTCTCGGCAGCAATGGCCAACAGATGATCTCTCTGGACGATGCCTGCATTGAGCTTGCCCAGGAGGCACTCGCGCCAGATCTGAAATCCGACTGATCCGGATCAGCAGGTGACAGGCACCGCGGAACAGGAAAAGATGCGTGGCATGAGCTACGCACCTTTTCTCGCGGCGGCCTTCCTGTTGTGGCCTTTCACCTGCATAGCCGGGACACAGGGCAATGTGCTCCTGCTCGCGCTGGCAGCCATTCCTGCACTGTTTGTTGCACGGCCCGGCATCCGGCCTGCACACTACCTGCTGGTGGCGGCGGCCTTCCTCGTCTGGGCTGTTGCGAGTGAATACTGGTCGCCTGTTTCGCGGGGAATCGTTACTGGAAGCCTGCTGGGAGGGGATTTTGCCATTCGGTCTGCTGGCTTGCGCATCGCCCTGACACTGATGTTTGCAACTCTCCTCATTGCCGGGACATTGCGCATCGCGCCCGGGCGGGCCCAGATTTCGTCTCGCCTCATGTTGGGCGCTATGTCCGTGCATGGCCTGCTCGTGCTGCTCAGCCCGCATCTTGGGGCGGCCGCCATGCCCTTCTTCTACGGGGATGACCCGCTCGAATATTCCTCGGGCTTTCAGAACCTTGACCGGGGCGCCAATGCGTTTGCACTCGTGCTTCCCATCCTTGTTGCCTATCTTGGTGCGCGGTCGGGTATCGCCTGGAAAGGTGTGGCGTTTCTGGTCGTCTTGGCCAGTGTGGCAAGTTTCGCCCTGCTTGGCGCTTCGGCCGCCATGTTCGGCGCCCTGCTCATGCTGTTCGCCTTCCTCATTGTGCGCCTCTTCCCAAAATACGGGCTGCGCGGCCTGTTCACGGCGGCGGCGGCCTATATCGCGCTCGCGCCATTCCTGATCGGCGGCCTGCTTCACCTGCTGGAACGGTCCGGCAGGACCTTGCCGGGGTCGTTTCAGTCGCGCGCCTGGTCGTGGGAGGTCGTAATCGGGAAGATACAGGAGGCGCCGCTGACGGGACATGGCATCGAAGCCTCGAAATCCTGGCGGGAGACATATGCGGCCTATCCGGAATGGATGGCGCAATTGCCGGATTTCTGGGCGCATTATCCGGTTGTGCCGGGCCATCCGCACAATATGGCGCTCCAGATCTGGGCCGAAACAGGTTTGGTTGGTGCCTTGCTGATGGCGCTGGCTGTCCTGCTCGTCGGCTGTCGCCTCCCTCTGGGGGGCAGACTGCGTGCAGATGTCCGCTATGCCATTGGGGGCATGCTGGCGGCGACCTTCTGCCTGTTCAGTTTCTCCTATAGCGCCTGGAATGAGGCCTTCTTGGCCACTCTGGCCCTGGCGGTTGCTGCGCTTGTTCTCCTGTCCCGCCGCGTAAGAGGATCGCTCGGATGACTCTTCCCACCATTACGGCGGTCGTGGTGACCTATCATACCGGTCCGCGGCTGCATGAATGTCTCTATGCGCTGAAGTCCGATCCGGACGTCTCGGAAATTGTGGTGGTCGACAATGGGAATCCGCCGGCGGAACAGGTCTGGATCGACAATTTCGCTGCGGTGTCAGACAAGGTGCATGTTGTCCGTGACGGGACAAATCCCGGTTTCGGGGCCGGGGTCAACAAGGGAGCCGCAGGGGCGCTGGGGAAGCTGCTCCTCGTAATCAATCCGGACGCTGTGCTGCGCCGGGGCTCCCTTGCGAGACTGGTCGCCGCGATGGACAAGCGCGCCGAGCCGGTGCTCGTCGGGGGCAAGATATTCGATATACACGGCCGCGAAGAACGCGGCGCCCGGCGCAATACACTGACACTGATGCGCGCGATGGGATTTGGGAAATGGACGCTCGAGAATGAGCCATCCCCTCGGGAATCCATAGAGGTCGGGGCCGTCTCAGGCGCCTTCTTCATGATGGATCGCCACGCCTTTCGCAGCATGGGCGGATTTGATGAAGGCTATTTCCTGCATGTGGAGGATGTCGACCTTTGCCGCCGCGTGCTGAAGGCTGGAGGGAGTGTTGTCTACCAGCCCCATGCGGGCGCGCTGCATTATGGATCGACATCGGACATTCCCTCCGATGCCGTGATCGAACACAAGGGACGTAGTCTTGTCCGTTATTTCAGAAAGTTCGCCAACGGCCCACTAGAGCGGTTGGTGGCCGTCCTCATTTCGCCGGTCATGGTGCGCGCGCTGAGGGGGCGCCGCTAGACGGTCGGGCGCCAGTCCTCAGGGGCCAGTTCGAACCCGCCAAAATGAAATCCCGGCGCGACGATACAGCTGACAAGCGTCCAGGCGCCCAGCGTCTCGGCGGTCTGCCAATGCTGGGCCCGGATGACGCATTGCGGAACCTGCCCAGCGCGCAGGTCAGGACCCAGCGTGATGGCGCGCGCGCCCTGTCCGTCCGGAGGCGATTGTGTCAGGGACAATGGACCGCCAGCGTGCCACAGCCAGAATTCATCTGCGTCCACCCGGTGCCAGGCGGACACTTCATCGGCCTGCAGAAGGTAATAGATCAAGGTTGATGTGGCGCGGCCGCCCTCTGGCGTGGGCGCCCGGAATGTCTCACGATAGTGGCCACCTTCCGGATGCTTGATCAAACCCAGCATCCGGATGATTTCATTGGCTCCGAGATCGCCGGAAATTCCGCGCATCAGAAACGGTCCTTGCGGCCCCGGATCTCGGCGAAGGTTTCCACCGCATCGCCGGGGTGTCCCATGGCTGCCTGCAGGGCAGGGTCATCCGCGCGCAGGAAGGGGTTCGTCCGGAGTTCCTTGTTCAATCGCGTTGGCACGGTCGGAAGGCCCTCGGCACGGCGCTCATCAATCCACCGTGCATACTCTCTAAGGTCTTCATTGTCCGGATCGACCGTGACGGCGAACCGGGCATTCGCTTGCGTGTACTCGTGCGCGCAATAGAGCATGGTCTCAGGCGGCAAGGCTTTCAGCTTGGTCAGGCTGTTCCACATCATGTCCATTGTGCCTTCAAAGACTCGGCCACAGCCGAGGGCGAAAACGGAATCGCCGACGAAGGCAACGCCCTGGTCTGCGAAATGGTAGGCAATGTGGCCCAGCGTGTGTCCCGGCACATCGAGCACATGGGCAGGCGCGCGACCAAACTCGACGATATCGCCTTCGGACAGTTTCACATCAATGCCGGGAATCTTGTCGGCCTCTCCGGCTGGGCCATAGATGGTGCAGTCGGTTTGCTCCTTGATCCTGAGGTTTCCGCCGGCATGGTCCGGATGCCAGTGCGTGTTCAGGATATGGGAAATCGTCCAGCCCATCCGGGCCGCTTCGGCCAGGTATTTTTCGGCGTCCGGCGTGTCGATTGCGGCCGTCTCGCCCGAATAGCGTTCATGGACGAGGTAGCCGTAATTATCGTTCAGGCAGGGAAATTTGTGTATGTCGAGAGTAATCTTCGTCATCAGTGTCTCCTGCAGACCAGACTAGCACAGGCCTTTTCATGCGTCAGGATGCCGTCACTTTGCAACGTTTCTATGCGTCCCCGTTGGGATTGGCGGCGACGCGCATCCTGTCGGGCAAGCTGACGGACCTCTGGGGGGATGCGCGGGGCCTGTCCTTGCTGGGGCTTGGCTACGCCATTCCAGTGCTGGAGGCTTTCGGCGCCGCGCCCGGTCGCAGTGTCGCGGCCATCCCGCTCGATCATGGCCCGGTCTCTTGGGACCCGTTCGATCGCGGCAATGCCGCCGTTGCGATCGGCGATGTCCGCTTGCCCTTTCCGGACGGCATGTTCGACCGGGTGATCGTGCTGCACGGTCTGGAGGAATCTGGCAATCCGCGCGCCTATTTGCGGGAGATCTGGCGGATCACAGCGCCTGAGGGACGGATCGTGCTGGCCGCGTCAAACCGGTCCGGCCTCTGGTCTCGCGCGACCCGAACGCCGTTTGGTCAGGGCCGGCCATGGACACGCGCTCAGCTGATGAATCTGCTCTCTATCGGCTTGTTCCAGGTCACGGCGTCCAGCAGTGCGCTCTACATGCCGCCACTGGCGACCCCTTTGGTCGCATCTGCGGCGGAAGGGTGGGAAGTGATGGGCCGAATGCTCGCGCCGGGCCTTGGCGGCGTGGTGCTGGTGGAAGCGGTCAAACGCCTTTACGCCTCGCCTGGAGGCGGTGCGACAGCACCGGTGACCGAAAAAGTGCGTTTGGCACGACCTGTGACAAGCAATGGCCGCGAAAGCCATTGACGGCCCACCGCGCGCCTCGGTAGTTTAGAAACGACTAATTCGCATTATAGATCAAAGGATTGAGCGCCATGAAACTCGTAACAGCCATCTTCAAGCCGAGCCGGCTGGATGCGGTGATTGACGCGCTGTCCGAAGCGGGCGCGACCGGACTGACCGTCTCGGAAGTGCGCGGATATGGCCGCCAGCTCGGCAAGACGGAAGTCTATCGGGGCGCCGAGTATGAAGTGCGCCTCCTGCCAAAGGTCAAAGTTGAAGTCGCCTGTCCGGCGGCATCGGCCGAGCGGTATGCCGAAGCCATCACCCAAGCCGCCAATACGGGCACGATCGGGGACGGCAAGATCTTTATCTATGATCTGGACAGCATTATCCGCATCCGTACCGGCGAACGCGACGAGCAGGCTGTTTCAGGCTAGTCCCTGTCTTCCGACTGGAAGCTCGCTTGTTCGGCGCCATGGTGAAGCTGCAAATTCAGCAGCACACCTTTTGCCACCGGCAGTAACCAGAGTGACAGACCGATAACCGCTGCGCACAACACGATGAATGCGATAATCATCGGTGCCAGCGGCAACGGGCTCATTGGCAGCAGGAACAGGAACGGAGCCAGCAGCAGCAGCACGCCAAAGCCGACAAAGAAGGCTGGGCCGTCGGCCGTATCAGCCTCCGACATGTCGCGCCCGCATACAGGGCAGGATTTGTTGAGCTTGAGATAGGAGCTGTACAGCTTACCTTCGCCGCAATTGCCGCACCGCTGCCGGATGCCGGAAATAATGGGGGAGGGGTTGCTCATGTTCCAAGACCTTTTCTGGTCGGATGACCGGACAAACTTTTGTCTGCGTATGTTCCGTATGTAGGAAGCAGGCCGCCGATGTCAGCTGCGGTAGATGGTTGCAGGGACATGTAACCCTTGACCTTGGCCGCTGCATTCCCCACCAGAGCGGGCGCAATCTGTCTGCAGGAACACTATGACCGAACCCGTCTTCACCAAGATCGCCATTATCGGCGCCGGCCTGATCGGTGCGTCCATTGCGCGGGCCGCCCAGGAATATGGCGCGGCGGAGTCTGTGGTCCTGTATGATGTCAGCGATGATGTGCGCCAGCGCGCGGCAGGTATTGGTCTCGGCAATATAGCGGAGGATCTGAAATCCGCTGTCACGGAGGCCGATTGCGTGTTTCTTTGCGTGCCTGTGGGGGCGCTGGAGGCGGTGGCAGCCGATGCTGTGCCGCTGATGAAGGCCGGCGCCATTCTGACGGATGTCGGTTCGGTCAAGGAACAGGCCGCTTCAGCGCTTTCTGCGGCGGCAGACGGACGCGTTCATATTATTCCGGGTCACCCGATTGCCGGTACCGAGCAGTCCGGTCCGGAAGCGGGCTTTCCGACGCTCTTCCAGAATGCCTGGCACATCCTGACGCCGTTGGCGAAGGGGGATGCAGATTATGCCGAGGCGATCTCGCGACTGGAAGCTTTCTGGACGCAACTGGGCGCAACCGTCGAGACGATGGATGCGGCTCGGCATGACCGCGTGCTCGCCATTACGTCACATCTGCCGCATCTCATCGCGTTCAATATTGTTGCAACGGCATTCGACATGGAAACCGTGGAGCAGGGCGAAGTCGTGAAATATTCCGCAGGGGGGTTCCGGGATTTCACGCGTATCGCCGCTTCCGATCCGGTCATGTGGCGCGATGTATTCCTGCACAACAAGGATGCGGTGCTGGAATGCCTCGGCCGGTTCTCCGAAGATCTGGCCGCCCTGCAGCGCGCCATCCGCTGGGGGGACGGGGAGACCCTGTTCAACGAATTTACCCGCGCCCGCTCGATCCGGAAGGCGATCATCGATGCCGGCCAGGATTCCGGCGCAGTGAATTTCGGGCGGAACCTGCCCAAGGGAGATGAGGATGAAAGCGCTTGAGCTGACGGAGGAACGCCGCGAGACGCTTCGCGGGCATTTGCAGACCCTGTTTGCAACTGAATTCGACGAACGCCTCAGCGCCTTTCGCGCAGACGATATCATAGATTTGATGCTGAAGACGCTTGGACCGGCCGTCTACAATCAGGCCGTGGCCGATGTGCGGGTGCATCTGCAAGGCAAGCTGGACGATCTGGATGGCGAAGTCTGGGTCGAGGATGCGGGCTGATGCGCAACTCACGCGCTTGTGTGTAGTGCGCGACTGAACCATCCGGCATGGTCCCGCGTATGAACCGCATGAGACATCAGATTTCCCGACGTTCGCTGCTCCTCACTGGCGCCGCCTCGCTAGGCCTTGCCGCCTGTTCCATCAACTCGACGTCGGAATCGGCTGATGCCGAAAATGCTGACAATGAGGACCAGTTCGCAGAGTCCAAATGGCGGCAGTTGACCGAAGAGGATTGGCGGGCGCGTCTCAGCGAGGCTGCCTTTGCCGTCTTACGGGACGAGGATACGGAGCGACCCTTCACATCTGACCTGAACAAGGAAGCCCGTACAGGAACCTATCATTGCGCGGGCTGCGACCTCGCCTTGTTCTCATCGGAGACGAAATTCGATTCCGGCACAGGCTGGCCCAGCTTCTATGATGTGCTGCCGGGCGCCATGGGCACCAAGTCAGACCGCAAGCTTATCTATGTGCGCACGGAATATCATTGTGCTCGGTGCCTGGGGCATCAGGGGCATGTGTTCGAGGATGGACCGGAGCCGACCGGCTTGCGGTATTGCAACAATGGTGTCGCGCTGACCTTCAAGCCGGCCTGATCCCGGATCACTCGATGATTTTCATCCCTTCGGGGATCACGAATGGTGTGGTGGCGACCCCGACGGTGCCAGCCTCGACCACTTCGCCTGGTCCGCCTTCCCGCCGCTCATAGGCTTTTGCCAAGGAGAGATAGGGTGGGACATGGACCCAGCCTGCGCCGCCATCATTCTGCGTGATTTCGAAATGCAGGTGGAATGTCGTTGGCGTGCCGCCGAAATCGTTCGAGACGTAGCCGATATGCTGTCCGGCCTGGACGGTATCGCCGGCCTTTACCTGCAATTTGTCCATGTTCATGTGCATGTATTTGAAGATGCGGCCGCCCGAGCGCAAATTCACGCTGTAGGTGCCGACATGTGAAATGACGCCATCCGAGACGGCAACGACCTTGTGGAAGGTGCGATCGCTGGCAGGCGTCCGGCGCAGCGTATTACATTCCTGCGGGGTTCCAACGCGGATGTCCTGACCCTGATGAACCTTGGGCTGTGGACAGTAAGGGGAGGTGCGATTGGCGCTGCGTACTTCGCAGAAATTGTCCCGCCAGGGATAGTCATAATTGCGGGCATCGCACTGGTCGCCGCCCGCGACACCACCGCCAAAGCTGAAGACTTGCGATTGGAGGTATGCAGGCGCTTCCGCGATGGGGAAGACAAGGTCCGGCGCGTAAGCAACCTGCTCCGGCGCGCCTTGGCCCGAGCCGGGGAGAAGGGCGCCAGCCTCGAAATAGCTGAAGGTCGGCTCGACAGGCTCCGGAAGGCTGGCTGTGTCTTCATTCTCGTCAATTGTATCTTCCTGTGTGACATCGGAATCATCCGGTTCGTCGACCTCCGGCGCCGTGTCTGCAGGCGTGTCCGGATCGGGGGCGACCACAGGACCTGTATCCTCATCCGGATCAGTAGTCATGTCCGGAGCGTCGCTGCCATCTTCCCCATCTCCGTCTACCGGCGGGGTATCAGGGGCAGGATCCGGCTCGTCGGCATCGAGCGAGTCTTCTATGGGCGTATCCGTATCTGCCGCATCCGTGTCAGTCTCGTCCGGAAGGGCAGGATCTGGGGTCTCTGAGCCATCATCATCTGTTGGCAGATCGCCTGGGGCGCCAGCATCCACATCCGTATCAATGGGCGGCTGGTCTCCATTTCCATACGGATCGTCCACGGGGGCGGAGGGCGGCGGTGGGCCAGGGGCTCCCGGCGGTACGGAAGGCCCGGCATCCGGGGTCGCCGGGCTTGGCCCGCCATCTCCCGGAAATCTGACAAAGTCGCAGGCGGCCAGCATCAAGGCTGCGCTCGCCAGCAGCAGCAATCGTGTTGGTTTCATCAACGCGTCCCCGCAATTACAAGCTTGTTGGTCACCTCCAGAGCTTCTTGCTCCGTGATGCAGTCGGCTTCACCTCCCTCAATGGATTTGCACTCGAACTCCACAAGGTAGTCGGCGCCATAGCGCGAGAATGATACTTGCGCTCCACTCATGGTCGGTGTGTAGGTCAGGACAGGCTCGTCCCCTCCATCGCCGGACGTATCCGCTCCAATGACCTCATTCGTGCCGTTGACGATGATGTCATAATCAATGCCGGGATAGGCTGCGAAATAGCCATCCGACATGGGTTGGAACCGGACGCCGCTTTCCGCGCCTTGCGGCACAACGATCCCGGTCGGCAACAGGACGGGGACAGGCGGTGCAGTCCCGCCGGATTCCACCTGGAAACTGGTCTGGCGTTGTTCGGTCGGCGTGGCAGCGAGGTCTGCGCGGGCCGCGTCCCAGTCAATCGTCGCCGTGCTGGCCACCATGACCGGGCTTTCGGACTCGTCTGGAAGGGTCGCGGCCTCATCTGGTGTGGCGTCTGGCGCTTCGGTCTCAACCGGGGCCGGCTCGTCACGGTCGCGCGCAACCAGGAAGTCACACGCTGCAAGAGACAGCGTGCATCCGCCCGCAATGAGTAGTGTACGGATAGATGTCATTTGCGTTTGTCCTCTCCGGGATGAGCTACGAAATCGGGGTCCGCATAAGCGACGCCGTCAATTGACAAGATACGCTTGCGAATGTCTTCGATCTGGCCTCGCGTTGGCTCGACACCCGGAGGCAGTCGGTAAGTCAAATTGATTTCACCGGAATAGCTGGCGCCGACAAGGCGGAAATCCCTGAGCGTCGGGATTTCCGCCGCCAGGTCTGCAAAGGCAGCCTCCGCTGCGGCCCGGTCGCGTTTGTAATTCCGGCAGATCGTGTCGATTTCAGGCCGCCCTTTCAGGCGCACGATGAAGGTCACGTCCGCGCCGACCGAACTGGAATCCTTGGTCGCGGCGGCGGGCAGGGCGTGAGCGTCTCCAGCGGCAGGAGCAGGGCGCAACTGTTCCACACCCACTGACCCGGCAGGCGGGCGGCTGTCTGTCACCGTCTGTTCCGCGGTCTGTTTCTGTCCAGCCCCGGACTGCCGGCTATCCCGGCTATCATTGGCCACAACGACCAGCCCGACCGCGCTCGCCAACAGGGTGACCCCTGCGAGACCGAGAGGTCCGCCCAGATGGACAGGGGAAGGGCGGCGTTTCGGCATTATTTTCCGCCGCCACCGGTCGACCGCTCCGGCACCATGGCAAGGTCCAGCAGGCCTTGGCCGCATGGCCGCGTGCACATGTCCGGGCTGCCTTCGATGGGCGTCGTGCCCGGATAAAGCGCGCAGGCGCCAGAACATTGCTGGGCGGATCGTGGGCTGGCCGCAGCCAGAAGGGTCGCCTTCAACTCTTCCGGCGTGGCATCCGGGTCGCGCGCCTTCAGCAGGGCTAGCGCCGCCGAGACATGCGGCGCGGCCATCGAAGTGCCCTGTTCGAAGGCGTAGAAGCAATCATCCACGGCCTCGCCGGTGACCGGATCGTAGCAATTTGTTGCGGCCTTCGTGGAGAGCACACCGTCCGGCCGGCCATCGCCATTGTCGTCTCGCGTCAAATCCCCGCCAGGGGCCAGCAGGTCCACTTCAGGGCCGAAATTCGAGTATGGCGCAATATATCCCCGCGCATCGCCCGCGGCGACGGTGATGACATTCGCGCAGCCGCCTGGCGCATAATATTGCGTGGCGACGCGGGCATTGCCAGCCGCCGACACGACGAGCACGCCGCGATCTGTTACGGAGTCGATCGCATCCTGAAGCGAGGCAGGACAATACTCGAACAGACCGATGGACAGATTGATCACGTCGGCCGGATTGTCATTCCATATCTCGTTGCCTTCTTCATCCTCGGCGGGGATCAGGCCACCTGCCCAGCGGATGGCGTCATTGATGTCGGAGAGGCGTCCGCCGCATTTGCCGAGGGCGCGGACCGGGACGATCTTCACATTCCATGCGCCGCCCGCAACACCGGAGGCGTTATTGGTTGCCGCCGCTCCGATCGTTCCGGCGACATGCGTGCCGTGGAACGTGTCTTCCGCAAACGGCACAGACGGATCGCAGAGGTCGCCGGGGTCGTTCGGGTCGGCGTCGCGACCGTCCCCATCATTACCCATGCGCGGATCGGAGACCATGTCCCAACCCGGCGCGATATTCGGGGAATCCTTGATGTCGGGATGTTCCAGTTGCAGGCCGGTGTCCACGACGGCCACGACCACATTCTCAGACCCTTCTGTCCCCTGACGGGTCCAGAAATCCTGGAAGCTGGAGCCGCCAGACGATTCGCCTTCGCCTGTGCCATTGTTCTGGAAGTGCCATTGCAGCTCCCAGAGCGGGTCATTTGGCGTGATGGCGGTATCCGTGATGACAGTTGGGGTTACGTCCGTGCCGGTGGTCGGAGAATCCGGGCGGGGCTTCCGGGCGAACTGGTTCTCGAAGATGTAATCCTTCTCGACATATTCGAATTGTCCGGACTCCCGCAAATCCTTGACGATACATTCCGTGGCCAGAACCGGGCTCGACTGTACCGTCACCATGTCCGGATTATCCGGGCACTCGATTTTCGCATCGACGGCGAGGAAGTTCTGAAGCGCCCCGCGGGGCGACCCCGCAGGTGTGAATCGGGTCGGGTTCCCGCCATCCTCTCCAATCTGGATGACCATCTGGCCTTCCCGGGACAGGGCCACTTCGCCGCCCATGCCGTACTTGGACAATGTGTCCAGCATCACGGAATTGGCGTCGCGCTGGGCCTTGATGGCGTCGCGGCTGATCACGGACCGGCGCGCCAGTTTGCGGGCAGCGGCCTTTTCCTGGACAGGGGCTGACTCCAGCGAACGCGGATTGAGCGAGCGGGTCCGCGGCGCGGAGGCGGGTTCCTTCGCCGCCACTTGCTCCTGTTGTTTTGAAGCCTGTTCGATGTCCCGCAGCGTCTTTTCGCGCGCCTTCGGATCAAGTGTTACCTTGGGCATGACGCGGGCGGGCTGGACTGACAGGCTGCGGGGGGCGGAAGGGGCTGAGGGCGCCGGGCTGGCTTCACTCGCGGCCTCGGATTCTATCATCAGCGCGCTCTCGGGCTCAACTGCCTCGTCTGAGAATTCGTCGAATCCTTCTGGGTCTTCCAGGAAGACCTCGTCATCCTCGACGACCGCCATGGCTTCGGCAGGAGGAATATCTTTCGGTTTGGCGATGATGGACCCGACGGCGAACATCGGGCTCGCGCTGGCGGTCTCAAAGTTCATGTCATTGCGCAGCGTACCGGCAATGGCCCGGTCCATGACATCTGCTGCTTCAAGGGGTCTTGGGGAGTCCGGCTCCACAAGGGTCCGGCCGCTCAGCTGGTCCATGGTCGCCTCGGCGAGATCACGGGCGCGTTCGAGCCGTGTGTCCTGTTGATCGCAGGCGGTCAGCGCGAGCAGGCTGGCCAAGGCCGTTCCGAGCACAAGGCGGCCCGGCATCGATATCAGTTTCCGCAGCATGTGAGATATCCCCGTGTGTTTCCCAAGATACTCCCAGCTCCATAGATTAACCCTTTAGCAAGATTATGACGAGGGTTGGGCATTGTCCAACGTAAACGCATTTTCGAACTGACAGTTGCGAGCGCGTAAACGAAAAACCGACTGCCCTAGCGGCACCTTTGGCTTGCTGCTGGACATTTCCGGAAGACGGGCCGATGACATGAGAATGAGTGAGGGGCAGACGATTCCACCAGATATGTCCAGGCCAGACCGGCGCGGCGCCTTCTTCCTGCTATTCTTCTCCCTGATGGCCATCGGCGCCGGCAACACGATGCTGATTGCGGCCGTTCTGCCGCCCCTCACCCGGGAGATTGGCCTGCCGGATTGGATGGCCGGGGCCATTTTCGGCCTGTCTGCCTTGTGCTGGTCATTGATGTCGCCGTTCTGGGGCGGACGTTCCAATCGGTGGGGCAGGCGGCCCGTCGCCGCGCTGGGACTCGCCGGATACGGCATGTCCATGCTGCTACTATTCCTGACCGGGTGGCTGACCCTGACCGGCGTGCTGACCGGCACTTTCCTGATGTTCGCCTGCCTCGCCATGTCGCGCTCGATCTTCGGCTTGTTGGGCTCCGGCACCAACCCGGCCGCGCAGGCCTATGTCGCCGACCGCACCAGCCAGGCTGAACGCCAATCCGAAATTGCCTTCATCACGTCCGGGTTCAGTGTTGGCACAGTTGTCGGCCCTGCCTTCGCCGCGGCGTTGGTGGCGACGCTCGGACTGCTCAGCCCGCTCCTCCTCACGGCAGTGATCGCCTTCACCATGTCGGCGATGATCTGGTTCCGCCTGCCGGAAGAGCGCGACCCGGTAACGGATGCCACGCAGTTCGACGAGATTCCCGGCGCACGGGGTCTGTGGCGGTCCGGGCCGGTCCTGCCTTTCCTTGTCTTTGCGGTCTGCCTGTCGCTGACGACCGGCGTCCTGACGCAGGTGTTCGTGTTCTCCGTGATGGACAAATTGGGGGTCTCCGGGAAGGAGGCCGCGCAATTCACCGGGCCTGCTTTCACCGTGGGCGCCTTGGCCGTGCTGTTGGCGCAACTCGTGCTGATCCCGCGCCTGAAACTGAAGAACAAGACGCTGATGTGGGGCGGGTGCCTGCCGCTGCTGGTCGGCGCCATCCTGATGGTGTTCGCGAATGATTATGCGAACCTGATCCTGGCCCAGTTCTGCATCGGCCTCGGGCAGGGGCTTGCGCGACCGGGCTTCTCCAGTGGCGCTTCGCTTGCTGTGTCACCTCAATTGCAGGGCAATGTCGCAGGCCTCGTGATTTCAGCCAATGGCATGGGCTTTATCATCACGCCGTTCTTCGGCCTGTTCGTCTACGAATATGTGAATCCGCACCTGCCGTTTATTTTCTGCGCAGGCTTGCTGACGTTCATGATCCTTTTCGCCCGGTTCGGGCTGAAGGATGGCGTCGGCGAACCGGATGAAGAGTTCGACGACGCCTGATCAGTTCGTGCCTGACGGGCTGGATGCAACGCCAACATTCGAGTCCGCAGTGACGAGCGCGAGCGCCTGTTTCGTCGGATAGCCGTCGGCGACAAGCCCTCGCGACTTCTGGAATGCCTGCAGGGCGCCTTTGGTCTTGCGGCCCGGGATGCCGTCCACGCCTCCGGCGTCAAAGCCCTGCGTATTCAGGGCGGCTTGCAGGATCTTGATCTCGCTCACGGTGAGGGGCGTCAGATGCGTGGGCCATGAGGCCACCGGTCCGCGTTGCCCGCCCATCGCATCGCCGGACAGGCCGACGGCGAACGCATAGGAGTCGGCATTGTTGTAGGTCTTGAAGGCCTTGAAATTATTGAACAGCAGATATTTCGGGCCTTCCGCGCCAGCTGGTAGCCAAAGCTCGGCGTAATTGGCGCCACCTGTCTCGAAGGCTCCGCCCCGCGCGGGCACGAGGCCGGCGCTTGCCCAGGTTTCGATCCGGCGTTCATTGCCGTCTGCGAGGCCAAAATCGAACCCGGTGCGCGCGAGCACTTCAATGCCCCAGGGCTGGTTCAGCGTGTAGCCGGAGTGGGCAAGGTAGTTTGCCGTCGAGGCCAGCGCGTCGGCTTCGTTTTCCCAGATGTCCTTCTTGCCATCGCCATCGAAGTCTTCGGCATAAGCGATGAAAGTTGAGGGCATGAACTGGGTGTGGCCCATGGCGCCTGCCCATCCGGCGGTGAGATCGTCGCGGTCGGCGTCCCCTTGTTCAAGGATCTTCATCAGGGAGAACAATTCGCGCTCAGCCAAGCTCTGCCTGCGGCCTTCCACAGCCATATTGGCGAGGACGTTCGGTGCATCGAAATTCCCTTTGACGGCGCCGAAGCTCGTTTCCATGCCCCAAATCGCGACGATGGCTTCGCGGTCGACGTCATAGGCAGCTTCAAGCGCATCGAACAGGGCCGGGTTTTCCGCGAGGCGCGAGGCACCGGTCCGGATGCGGCTGTCGCTCATCGGCACGCGCAGATAGTCCCAGATCGGCTTTGCGAATTCGGCCTGGTCCTCGATCCCGGTCTGAGCAGGCTGGAAACTCGAGCCCAGCCAGAGCTCCAATGGGGAAATTCCTGCCAGGACAGATTTCACGACTTCGCGGTCATGTCCGGCTGCAAGCGCCTTTGCCGAGAAGACGGTGCGCCATGTGTCCATGCCGGCATGGCCCGAGGAGGCGTAGGTGATGGGGCCGGTTTCGGGGGCAGGGGCAGTGATCGGCGGCGGCGCAGCCTGACCCGGAGTGTGGGCGCAGGCCGCAACAAGCGCAGTCATCGCCGCGGCCGCAACAATATGGGAGCGCCTCAGCGCAAACTGTACCATTCTACCAGCTCCTGAAACTGCACGTTCATGACAGCGTGCAACCTTGACTCTTCTTACCGGATTCATTACCCGCTCCGCTTTCCAATTCCTTATGATCCACAGGCTAGGCCCATGAAAGTCCGCTCGTCTCTCAAATCGCTCAAGTCGCGCCACCGCGACTGCAAGATCGTGCGCCGCAAGGGCCGCGTTTACGTCATCAACAAGACTGACCCCCGCTTCAAAGCAAAGCAGGGCTGACGTGAACATGAACAGGCAATGAGGCGGCACTATGGCTGCTGAAATTGCCCTGTTCGACCTTGGGCATGTGGTCCTTGATTGGGACCCTGCACGACTCTACGCGAAGATCATTGATACGCAGCAGGAACGCGAGACGTTCCTGACGGATATCTGCAACATGACGTGGCATACGCGACATGATGCCGGCGCCAGCTTTGCTGACAATGCGGCCGACCTGATCCGGCAATACCCCCATTACGAATCGGAAATCCTCGCCTGGGGCCGACGATGGATGGAGATGTTTGACGGCTATACGGATGGCACAGCCGAGTTGATTGAGCGGCTGGATGCTCGGCAGGTGCCGCTTTACGCACTTTCCAACATGCCGGCAGAGCCGTGGCAGGAGATGCTTGACGCATTCGAGATTCTGCGACGGTTTCGCCATGTCGTCGTGTCCGGCCAGGTCGGCTTGATCAAGCCTGGTGCCGCCATTTACCACCATACCCTCGAGAAGATGGGGCATCCTGCCCCTGAAACGGTTCTCTTCATTGACAACAGCCTGCCGAATGTCGATGCGGCCGATGCCTTGGGATTCCGGACGCATCACTTCAAGCATGCGCAGGGCCTGGAAGAGGCATTGGTGCGTGAAGGCCTGCTCTGACAGCAAGTTGAGGTTGCCGCGCCCGTTGCACGGCATAATATCGGATTGATGATAAGAGCGCTCCTCCTGGCAGTCCTGTTTCTTGCGGGTGCGGCACATGCCGAGCCATCTGACGAGATGTTCGAGAAACTGCGTAATGCCCCCAGCGACAGCGAAGCCAATGATGTCGCCATGGACATCTGGGCGTCATGGATGGAATCCGGGTCTCCGACCGTGGATGTCATCATGGAGCGCGGCGTCGATGCCCAGACCGCTGGCGATTTCGAGACCGCGCGCGCTTTTTATGACCGCGCCATCCTGATCAAGCCTGACTATCCTGAAGCGTGGAACCGTCGGGCCTCGATTTTCATGATGAGTGAGAATTATCCCGAAGCGTTGAGAGACCTGAACGAGACGCTTCGGCTGGAGCCGCGCCATTTCGGCGCGTGGTCCGGGCTCGGCATGATGTTCGAAAGCATGGGGTCTCCGAAACACGCGCTGGAAGCCTATCGCGAAGCCATCAATATACATCCCCGCATGCAACAGGCGCTGGTCGCGGAAAAGCGGCTGTCCAAGCTGGCTGAAGGCCAGGGCCTTTGAGGCGGATGCTCACGGCAACAGCCCTTGGCATCTGCGCGATTGGCACCGGGGCCTGCGTGACCAGCACAGCCTACAAGAACAAGGTCGAAGCGGCATACCCGCCGATTGGCCAGGCCGTGGCGGTTGGTGGCGAAACCGTCCATGTCATCCAGGAAGGGCAGGCGGGGCCACCTGTCCTGATGATCCACGGCGCCAGCGCGAATGCGCGCGAATTCACCTGGACCCTCGCGCCCCGGCTGGAAAACACGCATCGCGTCTTCATGGCGGATCGGCCCGGGCATGGCTATTCGGGGCGTCCGGAGAATGCACACAATCTCGGCGTTCAGGCGGCCCAGATGGCAGGCGTTCTCGATGCCCTCGCGCCCGGGGAAAAGACTGTCCTTGTCGGCCATTCCTTTGGCGGAGCGGTGGCCCTTCGTGTGGCGCTCGACCGGCCTGATCTCGTCAAGGCACTCGTCCTGCTTGCGCCTGTGACCCATGAGTGGGGCGGCGGCGGGCAGGCTTGGTACAATTCCTTCGCCGCCCCGCCTCTGGTGGGGCCGGTGTTCAGCCAGCTTTTGCCCTTGGTCGGTCCGGGCCAGCTCGGCAATGGCATCGACGGCGTCTTTGATCCGGCGCCTGCGCCTGAAAACTATTCCGAGAATTCCGCTATCGGGCTTCTGTTCCGTCCGCCAAACTTCCGGGCCAATGCGCGTGACGTGAAAGCGCTGGAGGACCAGCTGGCTGCGCAATCGAAGCGCTATGGCGAATTGGACATGCCGATTACCGTGTTTTCCGGCAGTGGCGACACGGTGATTTCCCCGAAGCTCCATGTCGGCCAACTGAAGAAACAGGTGGCCGTCAATCTGGTGATCCTGCCGCAGGAAGGGCACATGCCGCATCATGGCGAGGGGGAAGCTGTTGCTGACGCCATTCGCCGTCTGGCCAGCGAGTGAAACTCCCGCTAAGACGCGCCTTCTTTTCTGATCCCGATTCCCAAGGAGCCTCTCATGGACGACGAAGCCTCGATCACCCATCTCACCGAAGCGACCCGCGAGAAACTCCGCCAGACCGTCGCCAAGATCGAGCGTCTGGAAGAGGAGAAGAAAGAGGTCGCCGAGCAGATCAAGGAAATCTACGCTGAAGCCAAGGCCTTCGGCTTTGACACCAAGGCCCTGCGCCAGGTGATCAAGCTGCGCAAGGTCGACCGGGCTGAGCGTGAAGAACAGGAAATGGTGCTCGACACTTACCTGCTGGCCCTCGGCGAAGCCTGAGCGGGTTTGCCTCCGGCACAATAATCACCATATTCTCTGCTCATGGGCCGAGAAGTCGACGAACGCAAGAAACGCGCGGCGCTCCGTAAACTACGGAAGGCGGCAGCGTTGGCTGAGCAGGGGCTCGGCCCGCCCTTGTCTGACTGGGAAAAGCAATTCCTTGAAGAGGTCGAAGAGCGGATCGAGACCTATGGGTCCGCGTTCGCGGATCCTTTGAAGGGGAGTGACGGCGAAGCGCTGTCCAGCCTCCAGCAGATGAAACTGAAAGAGATCGACAAGAAGGCGCGCGGCAAGGCGAAGACCGGCTTTGGCGGAAAGAAAAAGACCAGCAGTTTCAACAAGCGGCCAACACCGCGTGTGCGCCAGCTGGACGATGATCTTGTTGATGACGACCCTACGCCCCCAACACCGGAGCCGCCTGTGCGGAGTGCGCCAAAACTGGTGCGCGCGTCAGACTTGAAACCGCCGGATCCGAAACCGCCAATGGAGGAAGCTCCCCAAGTCGAGCCTCCGAAGAAGCGCACGGCCTTCCGTGTCATTGAGGGCGGAAAGCAGACCGAGTAAACCCAAAGCCGAGTTTGGTGCGTATAGTTTCCTGGTTCCCGAAATTGGAAGGACAACTCGCATGAAGACGGTTGTGATCACAGGCGCATCGACTGGTATTGGCGAAGCGACAGCGCTCTACCTCGCCAAGCATGGCTGGTGCGTCTATGCGGGCGTGCGCAAGCAGGCGGATGCCGACGCGCTCCGTGCCAGTTCGGAAGGCGATATCCGTCCGCTGATCCTGGACGTGACCAAGCAGGATCAGGTGGACGCCGCCGTGCGGGAAGTGTCCGCGGCGCTGAAGGGCGAGACGCTGACCGGCCTCGTCAACAATGCCGGCATCGCGAATATGGGTCCGTTGGCGATCCAGCCACTGGATGAGTTCAAGGCCCACTTCGACGTCAACGTCTTTGGCCTGTTGCGCGCCTCTCAAGCCTTTGGACCGCTATTGGGTATGGACCCTGACCGGACAGGCGAGCCCGGCCGGATCATCAACATAACCAGTGTCGGCGGCCGCATATCCTCGCCGTTTCTCGGGGCTTACACCGCCACCAAGCACGCCGTCGAAGCCATGACGGATTCGCTGCGCCGGGAACTCGTCATTTTCGGAATTGATGCCATCGCCGTCGGGCCGGGCTCCGTGAAGACACCGATCTGGGATAAGGCCGAAGAGGCAAACGCCGATGGCGCGTATGCTGACAGCGCCTGGTCGAGCGCCCTGAAAGAATTTGAACAGGTCATGCTGAAAGGCGGCCGGGACGGCCTGCCGCCAGAGCAGATTGCCAAGACGATCGAGATTGCACTGGAGGACGCGACGCCGCGTGCCCGCTATGCGCCGGTGCCGAACAAGCTGACCAATTGGTATGTTCCGACCCTCCTGCCCAAGCGCATGCTGGACGGCGTGTTCTGGAAACGCTTCGGCATGAAGAAGCGTGGCAAGTAAATTTTCGCGCGGCCATTGACGGACCGCGGGGAAGGCGCGCGCATTCTCCTGAAAACAGAACGGGAGGAATAACCACATGGCCAATCTGGACGGCAAGGTCGCCATCATCACGGGCGGCGCCAGCGGCATTGGGCTTGCGGGCGTCGAGACATTCGTCGCAGCGGGCGCGAAAGTCGTGGCAGGAGATATCCAGGACGAAAAAGGCCAGGCGCTGCAGACGCGCTTTGGTGACGACAAGGTCCTGTTCGTCCATTGCGATGTGACGGACATGGCTGATCTTGAAGGCATCATGGGCAAGGCCGTCGATCATTTCGGACGTCTCGACATTCTCTGGAACAATGCGGGCCATGGTGGAACGCCCGATACGGTCGAAGAACTGGATCTCGACGCCTATGACCAGACCATGACGCTGCTGCTGAAGCAGGTCTTCGCGGGCACCAAATTCGCGATCCCGCACATGAAGGAACATGGCGGGTCGATTATCAACACGTCCTCCATCAGCGCCGTCTGCGCCGGTTATGCGCCGATCACTTATTCGGTTGCCAAGAAAGGCGTTGCCCATTTCTCGAAAGTGGCAGCCGCAGAACTCGCAAAGTACGGCATCCGTGTGAATGCGGTCCTGCCGGGTTTCATTGCCACCTCGATCTTTGGCGCCTCGCTTGGCTTGTCGCGCGAGCAGGCAGACCAGATGGCGGCGATGCTTGTAGACGCAGGCGGCAGCATGCAGCCGGCCGGCCGGGTCGGGAAGGGTGAAGACATTGCCGAAATGGCCGCGTTCCTCGCCTCCGATGCGGCGAGCTTCATTACGGGCGGGGAATTCCTCGTCGATGGCGGCATGACGGTCGGTCCGCGCCATTCCTGGGACGAGACCGCCGGTGGACCCTTGCTGGACGCGCTTGGTATCACGCCGGAACAGGCTGAACAGATGCGGGAACAGATGGCGGGCTAGAGCGGTTGATGGGGCGCTACGGGTCTTCCGTCAGCGCCTCAAGACCCGGGATGGCCTCCACTTTCTGGAGCAGGGCGGGCAGCGTTTTCGCGCGGGCGACCGGGCGGCCCCGCTCGTCCGCTATTACGAATCCGGTTTTTGACTTACTGAGAGGAAATCGGCGCCAATGGGCGCGGGTCCTGAAAATCCAGACCTGGTCAGGTTCGCGCCCCGATGCGGCCCAGCCGGTCCACATATGATCGGCAGGCAATTCCCGCCAAAGGCGGTCGATCTCGTCAATTTCGGAAGGCGTAAAACAGCCCATGGATTCTCGCCCCGATCAGTCTCAATCCCCAGACGTAGAGCCCGCCGCTGCGCCGCGCAACATTGAAGGCGCGCTTTGGATGCTCGCATCCGGCGTGACCTTCACGGTGTTCCTGACGCTTTCCAAAGTCCAGTCAGCGAGTTTCGATCCGGGCTTCCTGGCCTTCTGGCGTTCCGGCGTGGCGCTCATCGTCGTCATCCCGGTGATCCTCCAGCAGGGTCTCAGCGTGATGAAAATTCACCAGCCCGGCCTTATCTTGCTGCGCAGCCTGTTCGGGACGCTGGGCTTTGCCCTCGGCTTCTATGCCGTATCGGACGCGGTTGGCCTGCCGCTCTCCGAATTCAATGCGATCAGTTTTTCCCGGGCCATGTTCGTCACTTTTCTCGCGGCGATCATCCTGAAGGAACGGGTCGGTGTGCATCGTTGGGGCGCGACAATCGCCGGATGTGTCGGGGTCATGATCATGATGCAGCCGCAACTCGGCATCAGCTTGGGCATGGTCCTCGCCGTATCGGCGGCGTTCTGCCTGGCAGGGGCGATCACGCTGGTGAAATCCCTGACGCGTCTGCACAGGCCGGTGACCTTGCTGATCTGGGCCAACCTCCTGTCGTCGATCCTGTTGTTGCCGCTCGCCATCCTGAAGTGGCCGGAAGTGGCGCCCTCTGTCATCGACTGGTCCTGGATCGGCCTGATGGGTGTGTGCGGCGTGACGGGACAATATTTCTATATTCGTGCCATGAGTATCGGTGACGCCTCCTTTCTCTCGCCCATCGACTATATGCGGCTGCCCATGGCAGCGGTGGTCGACTGGACGCTGTTTCAGGCGTTGCCCGGCTTCTGGACCTGGGTGGGGACGGTGATCATCATTGGGGCGACCTTGTACATCACGATCCGGGAACAGCGCTTGCGGCGCGCGGCAATGCGATCAACCCGGGAAATGTCTTGAGGTCGAATATCAGTCGGCCGCTGTCATATCGACCGCGCCCCGAAAGGTTGCGCCCGCTGCAATGAAACTGAGCACGGCCATGATGGCAGAGATCACGCCGTTCCAGCCCGCCATCGACAGGCCGAGAATGTAGAAGGGCGCATCCGTACAGGATGGTACCTGCATCGGCTTGCTGAAATCCTGGATAGCCATCGGATCAATCGGCCCTTCGCCCGAGCAGCCCGCCGGGGGGGGCAGCAAGCCCCATTCGACGCCGGAATGGTAGAAGGCCACCACAACGCCGACGACGAAGACGAGACCGATCATCATGTTAAGCGCTACAAGGAAGCGGCGCTTCGGAACCAGACGCCACAGGACGAGGCCCGTCAGCGTCATGGCGATCAGCGCCCAATAGACTTCCCGCTGCCGCAGGCAGAGCGGGCAGGGGGCAAGATGGCCAAAGGTCTCGAAAGCATGGGCCGCCGCCAGCATGAAGGCGGACACAGCGACCGCGATTGCTGGCCACTTCCAGTCCTTGAGGAGGGATCGCATGAAGTCCATGTGTCAGCTAAAGCCGGGCAAGGTCATGACCACAATGCGGCGCAAGGTCACTTTGTCGTTATACCTCAACCAAACAGGCTCACCGCGCCGAACATGACCGCGCCCACAAGACCGCTGACCCAGGCCGTGCCGATGGTCAGGCCGGCAATGACCATGAGGCCGTCTTTCTGCATCAGGCCAAAGGAGGCGATGGCGACGGCAAAGCCCGGCACGGTATTGGTCATGGGCAGAGGCACGAGGATCGACGCGCAGAAGACGCAGAGGAACAGGCCGATGACGCGCTCGGATCGCTTGCCCGTGATCATGGTCAGGCGCGGCCGCACAAGCCGTTCGATCCAGCCAAGCCATTTGCGACCGCCAGATGCCATCTGGGTCAGGCCCTTGCGGTCAATATGGCGCGTGGCGAGCTTTTCCGGCATCCAGGGTTGTTCGCGGCCCATCGCCATCTGCCCGGCCAGCGCCATCATGGGCAGCGCCACAACCTGCGGCACACCATAAAGAAACGGAATGCAACAGGGCAGGGCCAGCAGGAACAGGCCGGCGCCGAACGCGCTCTCATCCAGTTGGTCGAAGATTTCCCTGAGCGAGAAGCCTTTTTCGGGCGCTCGTCCAGCGAGCGCCTCAATGGTTTGCAGCAGGGTTTTTTCGGTCGGAATCTCGGTGGAAGACATGTTCCAGCTGTTAGATGTCTTTGATCGCTTCGTCGAGTAGATTGACAGGTGACCCGGCTATGCGGCAGGAGAAGCGCTCCCTGCAAAGGGCCTCTGTGGCGGAATTGGTAGACGCGACGGATTCAAAATCCGTTTCTGGTGACAGAGTGCCGGTTCGAGTCCGGCCAGAGGTACCATTGCAGACTCTCCGATAGCACATCGCGGGGAGACAAACTTTCAACGCGCAACAGTTGCAACAGGACTGCCCGGCATGATGTGACCGGCGCGAGGAGCGTGCGGTTGAGTTTCAGGGCTTGGTTTCGGCGGCGAGAGACGACGCTGACAGGTGACGGTGCCATGCGCCCAAAACCTCGAAACAGTTCGATTAACCCTCCACACACCAGTTTTCCACGACACTCGGGTCCAAGCCAGACTTAGATGACTGAACCTGATCCAGGGGACCACGTGATCCAGGGAATGACCTTTTTGCCAGTTGCAGTGGAGCGTCGAGTGAGCGCCACGACTTGTCGTGGCGCGCTGCTCAGCGTTGTAGGTGTCGCATGATCGAGCTGGCCTTGCTCGACCAGGCGGTGCCTACCCTTCAGGCGCCGGAAGTACCTGACCAGCGCAGCCTGTACGAACGGGGCGTGGAGGCCCGCCTTGCGGGCAGATTCCCCGAGGCGCTTGAGCTGTTCGAGACCCAGCTCGCCTTAAAGCCCGAAGATGTCGACTCCCGGCTCAACGCCGCGCTGTGCCTGATCGCGCTTGAGCGCCTGGATGACGCGGAACGCGAACTGGAGCGCGTCATCGACGAGGCCCCAGACTATGCCGACGCCTATACGGCGCTCGCGCGGGTTCGGACATTCAAGGGGGAGACCGAAGGCGCCCATGAAGTGATCGACGCGGCGGAATCCCTGTCTCTGGATCACTCCGACCATGCCGCCCTGCGGCAACAGCTTTCCAATCAGGCCTCCAATTCATTGAAGGCGAGTCTGATCATCACGCACAGCACCTTGACCCAGAATCTTCCGGATTGGGTCAGTGTTTCCCCGGGGCTCGCCTGGCAGATGTCCGACACGATCAGTGTTGACACTTCGCTTCTGTATGCTGAGCGATTCAACAATTCGAATACCAGTGTTCGCGTCGGGGCCGCGAAACGCACAGGTTTCGGGTATGTCCGGATGGAAGTGGGGGGAGGGGCGAACACCACCTTCCTGCCTCGGAACACGCTGCTTCTCGGGGCGGGCGCTCGCACACCTGCCAAAGGACTGGAACTGTCCGCAGACGTTCGGACATCGGAATATGAGAGCGGTCGGGTGACGTCGGTTGTGCCTCACGCCCTGTATACATTCATGGGCGGGTCGGTTGAGGCCGGGGCGTACTACATCAATGTCTGGGATGAGAATGACCAGCATCGGTCGGGCTACCGGCTGCGATCGACTCTTCGTCCCACCCGGCAGTGGGCGCTTCACGGCGACTATGCCGATGCGCCGGAGAGTTCAGACGGGATCACCGTTGATGTCCGGTCAGTGGCTGCAGGGCTCGAAGTGCGCATGAGCGAGGCTGGTGCTATTCGCCTGACCGTCGCGAAGGAATTACGCAACGCCTATGACCGGACGGACGTCTCCCTCGCGCTCGTCAGGAGCTTCTGAGCATGAACTCCCTGATCCTGATCTGGCAAGTGGCGTGTTTTCTGGCAGGGGCATCCCTCGTATGGATGCTGACGCTTATCGCTTTGCGCCTGATCCGAACGCGCAGGGAAGCCATTCTTCAGAAACGGCGGGACAAGATTACGGATGCCATGTCGCGGATCCTGTGGGACGAAACCGGCGCGGCGGTAATTGATAACAAGCGCCTCTGGAAATCCCAGATGGTTCCAGAAGTGTTCCTGGGGTTTGTTGCGCTGGTGCGGGGAGAAGAGCGGGAACGCCTCATAGACCGGTTGATCGGGAATGATGTCGACGACCAGTTTCGGCGCCTTCTGCACCATCGCAGGAAATCGGTCCGGTTTGCCGCCGTCGAAGCGCTGGCATATTTTCCGGGCCTTTCCACGGCCAGATCGGTCGATGCCTTGATTGAGAATACGAAAGCCGCTGACATTCGTATCGCGGGCATGCGCACGCTCGTATCCATTGGCTCATATCCGCTGGTGCCGGATGTCATGGCTGAACTTTCCCGTCCGAATGCCAGCGCACGACGCCTGCAATCGGTTTTGTCCGGGCTGGCGCTTCATCGTCTGCAGGACTTGCTGGAATACCTTCAGCGACCCGGCATTTCAGACACCGAACGTGCCTGTTTGCTGGAGGCATTGGGGGCAAGTACGGACTATTCCGTTCTGGCGACATTGCAAGCTGCCCTCCAGGACGAGGCCCCCACAATCCGTGCAGCCGCGCTGGAAGGGCTGGCCGATCTGGCGCATCCCGATGCAGCTCCGGCCATTGCGGCTTGTCTGCGCGACTCCGACTGGAATGTCCGTGCGGCCGCGATCAGGGCGCTGCGTGAGAGCGCAGGCTATGCCTATGCCTCAGAGATTTCGGCCTTGTTGTCGGATCCTGTATGGTTGGTCCAGTTTGAATCCGCCCAGGCTCTTGTCGATATGGGCGCCCCAGGTCGCAACTTGCTGGAATCCTCTACCCGAGACCCCGATGAAAGTGTGAGCCGGACCGCCTCTCTGGCCTTGGCCGAACTCGGATTTGCAGGAGAGCGCCCATGATGGACGTCATCCTCACTGTCTCAAAATTCATCGGTCTAATGGTCATCGTGACAGGGGTAGTGCAATACACGAACTATTTTACGCAACTCGTGCTGGCGACCATACAATTAATGAGTTCGGGAAAAGCCGCGCGTCCGGATGCCCTGTGGCGGCGGTACTCCGATACGGTGCCCCCGATCGCGATCCTTGTGCCGGCCTTCAACGAAGAGAAGACCATTGTTGAAAGCCTGTCTTCGCTCATGGCGATGCAGTACCCAAACTATGAGGTCGTCATCATCAATGACGGGTCCTCGGATGGAACCCTGGATGTCCTGATCAAGGCATTTGGTCTGAAGAAGACATCTCGCCTCTACTCGCCCCTGGCGCCGCATGAGCCGATCCGGGCAATCTACCGCTCCCCGCATCAGAAACGCATCGTTGTGATCGACAAGGCCAATGGCGGTAAGTCGGATGCGCTGAATGCCGGGATCAACGTCTCGCGTGCGCCCCTTTTCTGCTGCGTCGATGCAGATTCCGTTCTGGAGCCGGATGCTCTGCTTCGCACGGTCAAGCCCTTCATGGAGGATCCGGAGCGAACCGTCGCTGTGGGCGGCACCGTCCGCATCGCAAATGGAAGCATCATTCGGAATGGCCAGATCCTGAAGGTTCAGTTGCCGAAGAAACTGCTGCCTCTGTTGCAGACGGTTGAATATCTGAGGGCCTTCCTCATGACCCGGCTCGCCTGGAGCCAGTTGAACACAGTCCTCATCATATCAGGCGCGTTTGGTCTGTTTCGCCGTGATGCCGTGCTCCAGGTCGGCGGATATAGTCTCGGTACGGTAGGCGAGGATATGGAATTGGTGGTCAAACTGCACCGTGACTTGCGCGAACGAAAACAGGATTACCGGATCAAATTCATCCCGGAGCCCGTCTGCTGGACAGAAGCACCCGAAACCCTCGAAGTATTACGCAACCAGAGAACCCGCTGGCAGCGTGGGACGCTCGAGACCTTTGAGCGGCATGGCAAGATGGCCTTCAATCCGCGGTATGGGCTGGTTGGCGTAATCGGGTTCGGCAACATTCTGATCTCGGATGTAATTGGCCCTGTGGTCGATGCCATCGGATACATATTGTTCCCGATCCTGGCCATTACGGGAACACTTCCTCTCGACTATTTCCTTGCCTATGTCGCTGTTACATCCGGCTTTGGACTCGCCATATCCGTTGGGTCGCTGGCGCTGGAAGAGGCCCAGCTCAGACGCGTTCCGAAGGCCTCTGATCTCGCGCTTCTGACGGGTATCTGCATCCTGGAAAATCTGGGGTACCGCCAGCTGAACAGCTTGTGGCGCATCAGGGGAGGGCTGCAATATCTTCAAAAAAGCCAGTCCTGGGGCGTCATGACCCGCAAGGGCTTCACGTCATATTGATCGCGGCTCATGTGCAATAAGACCAGATAGATGAAATTCAATCTACTTTGTTTGCGCGATGTTGAGCTTAACTTGTCATGATGCACTTTAACGGTTCGGTTGCTTGCGGAAGGATTCATGCAAATGCCCGCTAAAATTCTTGTCGCAGATGATGACCGCCTGTTGCGCGGACTTCTACAACACAAGCTCGCAGCAGCGGGCTTCGAGGTGGATATCGCCGAGGACGGAGGCACGGCCTACCAACTCGCCAGCACGATGCAATATGCCTTGCTGGTGCTGGACGCAATGATGCCTGTCATGGATGGATTCGAAGTACTGCGTCGCCTGAAGGATAATCCTTATACGGCGCGGCTTCCTGTCGTCATGCTGACGGCGCGCCGGGGAGAGCAGGATGTGATGGACGCTCTCGAACAGGGCGCCAGCGAATACCTGACGAAGCCGTTCATTCCTGACGAACTGGTCTTGCGCATCCGCAAGCGGATCGAGGATGATCAGGCGCGAGAGCTGTATGCCCAGACTCAGCGTAATCTTCCCAATGAGCGCATCGCATAGCTAAGACGCCCTAGACGAGCTTGGTCCTCAAGGGGCCTCGCTTGATATCAGAAAATCTACTGAGACTTCGGTTCCGGCTTCCCCGATATAGAGGGCGCCGGGTGAGAAAGTCATTCCGGCGGGAAGCGGCGTTTGCGGTCTCCACGCCGGATCCAGGTCCAGGCGGAGCCCGTAGATCGGAGTTTCGCTATTCACGGTAACGACAATGCCTGCTTCAGTGCTGCTTGTGTCTACCGAAACGCCATCGCGCATGGTCCACCAATCGCCGTATTGCTGGAGCGTCCCGAACCAGGAGTAGGGCTCCAGGACGGGAATGATTGCGTTCAGGAATTCGAGCTTCTCGCCCGTGACATTGGGGTGGATCAACATCACGAAGCTGCCACCATAATCGGAAAGCTGTTCGGCAAGCTCGATTGCAGAATCGAGACGCAGATTCATGTGAGGGGGAATTTCATCTTCGATCGCAATCGGAAACTGGAAGATGCCGGTTGTGTCGGCATAGCCTCGGCTGAAATTCATGCGGAAGGGAAGGTGGGTCAGCACATGGCCGGAGGTTGTGGTCGACGCGTATTTGTAGCCGCTCGCTTCAAGGGCTTCCGGCAGGCGCTCCGGGGTCGCAAGATAGCCGGGACGGAACGAGACCACGTCGGTCTCCATAAAGTGTTCCAGTAGAAACTTGCTGACCCGCAATTCGCCGAGAATGGTTGCGCTCCAAACTCGGGCGCGATTGAGAACACGGGGCTGGTAATCGGGAAAGCGCTCCTCGCCATCGCCTAGGGGGATGTCTGAAAAGGCGCTGGGGTGTGCGACCGTATGACTGCCGATCTCCATTCCAGAGCCGGCGACCCGGCTGAGGATTGGCAGGGTCCGGTCATTGAAGAATGCCTTGTCGTTATAGTCGTCAAAATACTTGGTCTGAACAAAGAAGGTGCCCAGCAATCCCTTTTCCACCAGAAGATCGGTGTACGCCTCCAGATTGGACATGGAATGTGTGTAGTCGACGTCGAATGAGATCACGACGGCGAGGTCGCGGGCCTCGGGCACCGTATGCAGGGTGATCGCGTGAGGTTCATCTTGGACATAGACAGATTTTATCCAGCGGAGCCATGTATCGACGGAGGGTTCATACGCGTTGCCATAGTTTCTGGAAGCGCCGCCTGTACGGCCGTTTGTCGCCTTGAGGATAAAGAAGCCGAGGTCGAAGCCGAGCGCATAGGCGTGCCCTCCCTGGTCAGACGTCTTGGTAACCAGAGCGGCGGACCCGTCCTCATAAGAGGCAAGAACAGTGCTTGCGCCCAGAAATGACTGGGCGCCGATGCGCTGTGTTTCATCTTCGGGGTTGCCAATTCGCACGGTCTGCTCTTCCGGCTGGTCAATAAATGACAGCGTCGGGTCGGAGCCGGTGAAACGAATTTCGGAATGGCTACGGGACTGTTCGATCTGATCGAATCCAAACACGCCCTGAAGCCCACCCCCAAGCACCTGTGTGGCAATCAGTGTGCCGCCCATTTCGACATGTTGCTCCAGGATACCCAGACTATCGGCATCGAGCAGCTGACCAGAAATTGCCGGATAGACCATGACGACTTTGTGCCTGACGGCAGTCTCGACATCGCGGGTGATCCGAAACGGAACGCCGATGGTCTTCAAGCCTTCGGTCAGTCCGAGCCAGGACGAATCATTATCTGTCAGCAAGATTGCCAGTCTCGTATCCGAGCCGGTGGCATAGTCAGTCCAGTCGGATTTGCCCTCGGTGGCGACGACGCTGATTTCGGCCGGGCCGCTCAGGCCGGAAAGACTCTCGAGTGAGGGCCGTCGCAGAAAGGCAAGAATACCGCTTCCCACTGCCGCAATGACTAGGGCGGAAACCAGTATTGCAATGCGTTTGTTCCAGTACATCCAAGGGGCCTGTCGTGAGTGCTGTTTACACCAACAACCTCACAACCCCCTATATTTCGTGAACGTGCCGGCCTGTCCGCCCTAGTACTCGTACTTCTCGATGTGCGTCAGCTTGAGGGTATAGGCAGCGTCGGCCAGTTCGCTCTCCTGTGTCTCGGTGGTCAGGATGCCCTCGACCCAGACCGCCTGGGCAAGGTCCTTCAGCAGGATCGGGTCATCGGTCGAGACGAAGACGGTTTGGTTCGGCGGCGGCGGTGGTGCGTGGATGCAGGCGCCGAAATAGGGAACCATCAGGAATTCGGCAACTTCGGCTTTGGCGCCATATTCGAACGGCACGGTGTATCCCGGCAGCCGGATGGTTTTGCCGTTGAGCTCCTTGACGGTGTTGAACGTGCCGATCTGGACCATGGCGTCTGCAGCTGAGCCTTCAGCGACGCCGCCCCCCCCATACAGCATGGACATCTGGCTCTGGTACATCTGGGCAAGGCGTTCTTCCTCGCCTTCGGGCATCAGGTCTTCCCAGCCGATTTCGGTCACGCCGCGGGCCTCGGCTTCGGCTTTCTTGCGGGCCTGATCAGCGGCGCGGGCGGCAATGGTCGCTTCGCGCTTCGCTTTGCGCTCTGCTTCGCTCTCGCCGATCTTGTCGCCCACCTGCGGAGCATCCGCAGTCGCTTCCGCTTCAGGGGGAGGGGTCCCGGTATCAGTCGGTACATCGGCTTGCCCGCAGGCAGCCAGCAAGCCTGTCATCAGGGCGGCGGTCAGGAGGGAAGAAATCTGTTTCATGATGCCAATCTAGGATGCGCGAGCGTGGCCCGCCAGTGGGGTTGAGCGGTTCAGAGCCGAATAGACAATCCATCGGCCAGCGACCGGCGAAAGGCCATCCAGGCCGGGATGGCCCCGGCGAGCAGGGCCGCGCCTGTCACCGCCAGCAGCGTATAGAGATCTGTCAGTCCCGGTCCGGTGCCAATCAGGGAAATGCCGTAATGCGCAGAGATGAGCGGACCGACCACGGCAAGAAGCACGTGAATGAGCAGGATGCCGAGCGCCGCACCGAGGAAACCGACCAGGCCCGCCTCCAGTACCAGGAGCGCAAAGATGTGGCCCGGCCGGGCGCCGACCGCGCGCAGGATCGACATCTCCCGCCGCCGCTCATTCAGGCTGGTCAGGATGGAAGTGAGGATGGAGACGACGCCCACCGCGATGACAAAGATCGAGACCGCCAGCAGGGCGCGCTCGGCAATCGCGGTCACACTCCAGAGCTCTGCGAGCGCCTGTGACGGGATGATCGCCATCAGCGGTTCGCCCCGGTTCGTATTGATCTCGCGCCGTGTGGTGAGAATTGTGCCCCGGCGCTTCAGGCCCAGGAAGATGGCGGTGACAGTCTTCGGCGTCAGATCGAAGGACCGGATCGTCTCTTCGGTGATATTGTCCGCGAGCGGATTCTTCGCCCCGGTTTCCCAGCCGACATGAATTGCCGTAATGGCCTCCAGCGAGACATGCACCGTCTGGTCTACGGGGGTTCCTGTAGGAGCGAGGATGCCGACGACCCGGAAGGGGCGGTTTTCGTGCCCTGACCCGAAATCTGCCTGGCCGAGGCCATGCGACAGGACCATCGGGCTTCCAAGTGTGTAATCCAGTTCGCGTGCCACATCGGCGCCAATGACCGCGTCGAACAAATCTTCGAATTGTTCGCCCTCGGCCAATAGGAGATCCTGATTGCGACCATATTTGTAATGGTCGAAATAATCCGGGGTCGTGCCCATGACGCGGAAGCCGCGATGACTGTCGCCGAGGGAGATCGGGACGGCCCAATCGACATCCGGCCGGGCAGCGATTTCCTTATAGGTCGGCCATGAAATTTCGGCTGTCGCGCTGCCCATCCTGAATACAGAGTAGAGCAGCAGATTCACGCTGCCTGTGGGGGCGCCGACGATCAATTCGGTCCCAGAAATCGTGTTGCCGAAGCCTTCGCGCGCGCCGGTGCGAGCCTTGTCCACGCCGAGGAACAACGCAACAGACAGGGCCACGGCGAGGAGGGTCAACAGGACCGATCCCTTGCGATTCATCAGGCTTTTCCAGGCAAGGGCGAGGATCGCGCTCATACAGTCATCCCCACGCGATTGATCTCTCCCAAATCCACCGACCGGTCGAAATGGGAGGCAAGGCTGGCATCATGGCTGACGAAGAGGAGCGCTGCGCCCGTGCGCCGGGCTTCCTCGCTGAGCAATTCGATGAAGCGGTCGCGGGCATCCGCATCGAGCGCCGAGGTCGGCTCGTCCGCGATCACGATCTCCGGGCCGCCGATCAGGGCGCGGGCCGCAGCGACACGCTGCTGTTGACCAACCGAGAGGTCAGACACACGGCGCGCAAGCAGGGTTTCGTCGGTCAGGCCAAGACGCGCCAGCAAGCGCCGGGCTTCGTCGTCTTCCTCGCCGCTGATGGCTGCGCGCCGCTTGGGCGAAAACCGCAGGGGCAGCGTCACGTTTCCGACCACAGAGAGATAAGGGACGAGATTGAACATCTGGAAGATGACGCCGAGATGGTCAGCTCGCAGGCGATCGCGCGCTGCCGGTTTCAGGCTTGAGAGGTTCCGGCCGAGAACGTTTACCTGGCCTGAGCTAGCTTCCAGAACGCCGGCAATAATACCGAGCAAGGTAGATTTTCCCGATCCGGAGGCGCCACGGAGGAACAGGCGCTCGCCCGCTTCAAGCCGGAAAGTTGCAATGTCGAGCACGTCCTCGCCGGACGTCCAGGCAAAACGCAAATCCGTAATCAAGACGACAGGCTCTGCCATGTCAGGATCCGAAGGGCAGGAAAGGATTGTCCGGCGTGAGCGTGGCGGATGCGGTCTCGCCCTCTTCGCCGAGATAGATGGCATCCACTTCCTCAAAGGCCGGATATTTCTCAAAGCCGGTAAACATCAATCCGTCCAGTTGGCTTGGCCTACGGCAATCCCAGACGATTGAAAGCGTGAGCGCGGCATGGTCGCCGGACCGGCGTAGGTCTGCTGACCGTTCGACCAGATCGCACCGCGCATTGCCCATCAATTCGGTCAGACCTTCGGCATATTGTTCCAGCTCGGTCGATTTCTTCTTTGTCTTTTCAGACAGGCCGTAATTTGCCAGCGGCGCATCAACGGTGATGGTCACGAAATTGGTGTCGAGCGTTACAGCCAGTTCCGCCGCGCCATGCACATGCGCCTCACCACCAATATGCTCTTCATGGTCTTCGTCATGGTGGTCTGCTTCTTCCACCGCTCGCGGCATGGTGGTCCGGGCAGGGGAGGGTGCGTCATCGGCCAGAGTTTCCGCTGGAGGTGGAGAGCCTACAGCTGCCGGTTCGGGCTCATAGGGCGCTTCTGCACTACAGGCGACGCTCAATATTAATGCGGCGCAGGCCAGAAGCCAGCTACTGCCCCGACCCCATGATCGATCCGTCATATCGCTCCCATCGTCCCGCCTGGGGAATTCAGTAAAACCGGAAAATCTTCTCGCAAGCCGAATAATGATACCATATAACACTTCTTCGCAAGGCCGCAGGACGCGGTTATAGACCGCACCTGACTGTTAACGGACCGGCT
>DHZF01000138.1:37111-37524 GCA_002414505.1 Hyphomonas sp. UBA5111
GCCCCTTTGTTTTTCGGCTTGATCGCGGCCTTTGTGACCACGGTCGGCCTTATCGCTGTGGCGATGCGGGGCGATTGGAGTGCGCGGTTCTCTGCCGTCATGGGCCTCGCGGCGGCCGGTATGCTCGTCACGCTCAGCCTGTTGCACATCGCGCCGGAAGCGTTCGCCGAAAGCACGCAGGCGCCATACTTCATGCTGGGTGGGTTCCTCGGCGGGCTGATACTGAATTATGGCCTCAACACATTTTTCCCGGAAAGCGTGAGTGGCGGCCGGATGGCGGCTGTAACCCCCATTATCGCGATTGCCATTCATTCCTTCATCGACGGCGTGATCTACTCGGTGACCTTCGCTGCGAGCTTTTCCGCAGGCGTCTATGCGGCGGTCTCGCTGATCCTGCATGAGTTTCCGGAAGG
>DHZF01000138.1:37642-42539 GCA_002414505.1 Hyphomonas sp. UBA5111
GGCACAATTTTTCGAACCGGCAATCCTTCCTGTGGGCCTTCCTGGCCGCGTCCGCCACGACCCCGTTAGGCGTGCTGATGTCGTCGCCCTTCATGTATTTCCTGGGAAGCGAGGCGGTCGGCGCGCTGTTCGCGGCCTCTGCCGGCTTGCTTCTCTATGTTGCGACAGGCCCTTTGATGGCTCCGCTGAAGGAAGAGCCGCCGCTCCGCAGCTTGCTGGCCCTGTCGTCCGGGGTGGCCATAGCGCTCGTGCTGTCCTTCCTGCCGGTGCATGATCATGATGACGACCATCACGAGGCCATCCACATGGAAGCGCCACATCCGCTGCCGGACGAGATCTGATGCGGCATCGGCTCATCGCCTTTCTGGCATGCTGCCTGATGGCCTGCCTTGCCGTCACCTCTGCGCCGCAAGCAGCGTTCGCCCACCCGGAAGACGAGCTTTGCCTGCCGGGGGGAGGGATGGACCCCGCTTTGTGCCGGGAGCTTCAGGAACTGGACCGCGCCGGCAACGCAACTGAAACGGAAGACGACGTTCCGGGCGGGGAGATCGAACTCGACCGATCCTGGCTCGAGACGGCGATCTTTTATATCCGCATCGGCTTCGAGCACATCCTGCCGATGGGCGTGGATCATATCCTGTTCGTGCTGGCCCTCTTCCTGTCCAGTCGGCGGGTAAAGCCGCTGCTGTGGCAAATCTCGGCCTTCACGCTGGCGCACACTTCCACGCTCGGCCTTGCCGCTGCCGGCGTGATCGCGCCTCCGGCAAGTATCGTTGAGCCTCTGATCGCGCTGACCATCGCCTGGGCCGCCCTTGAGAACATTATGTTCAAGGAGCCAAGCGGCTGGCGCCCCGCGCTGGTCTTCGGGTTCGGCCTGATTCATGGGATGGGCTTTGCGGGTGCCTTCGGGGATCTCGGTCTGCCGCCTGGCATCTTCTGGCCAGCTTTGATCGGCTTCAATGTCGGCGTGGAGATTGGCCAGTTGGCCGTGATCGGCATGGCGCTTGCAGTTGCCTTGCTCATCAGGGGCGTCCTGAAACAGGCAGGCCGGGCAGACCTCTACCGGCCGGTTCTGGTCTGGCCCGTATCTGCGGCCATTGGAGTTATCGGGCTCTGGTGGGCCATCGAACGGGCTTTCCTTAACCCTTAGTCTGACAAAGTGCGCTCCGGCTTGGAACGGAACGCATTTCTATGATCTCTCGCGACTGGATCAGACATTTTGCCCCGGCTGTGCTCGCCTCTGCGATGGCAGGCTGGATCGGGTTTGCCGAACATGCGTCCGCCTATATGCCGCACGAGACGACGCCGGTTGTGCGCAGGCCTGTTCCTGTATCGGAGGAGCAGGATCTCGCCTCCAAGCAGGTCTATGCTGAAGCCGCCGCCTGGCGCGGCGCGGAAGCCAAGCAGGCGCGCAACGCCATGATTGCAACCTGGCTGGGCGGGCTGAACGATGCCGGGATGGCCGACTATTCCGTACGCCATCTTGAAAAGGGGCTGATTTACGCGATCCGCTTCCGGAACCCGATTGATGGGGACGACATCCATGCGCTCTGGGTCGCTGTGCCGGACGGACCGGACTTGCCCTCATCGGTCGTCCTGCGCACACCGCATCCCGGCGCGGCTGACCCGACCATTCTGGAACTGCAATCGTGCACGTCGCGGCGGACCCTGCAAGTGTCTCACGGGAACATGCCGACGGATCAGGCGGAGGCCCGGGCGGTCTCGCAACTCAGCACATATCTGGAGGCGCCCGATCCGATGCCGATCACGGTGCTCAGCGAAGCACGAGACATTTGTCGTCAGATTTCCCGCGTTCTTCCGACGCCGAAAAATTAGGCCGGGTCAGGCAATCTTGCCGAGGCGTTCTGCGGCAGTCTCATCCGCGTCCCGCATGGTGAACCGCTTCGTGAACTCGGTGACGCGCGGCGCGATTTCGGTCTGGAAGCGTCTGCCATTGAACACCCCGTAATGACCCACGCCCGGCTGGATATAGTCGGTCTGCATGTCCTCTGGCACCTTTGAGCAAATGGTGTGCGCAGCCTGTGTCTGGCCGATGCCGGAAATGTCGTCCTTCTCACCTTCAACGGTCATAAGTGCCACATCGCGGATCAGTTCCGGCTTGACCAGATGCGTGCCGCGATACCGATAGATGCCGCGTGCCAGCTGATGCTCCTGGAAAACGCGCACGATGGTTTGCAGGTAGAATTCCTCGGTCAGGTCGAGCACGGACAGGTATTCGTCATAAAATTCCCGGTGCTTGCCAATATTGTCCCCATCGCCCTCGACCAGATGGTTGAAGAAATTCCAGTGCGCATCGACATGGCGCGACCAGTTCATGTTCATGAAGGAGGCAAGCTGGACAAAGCCCGGATAGACACGCCGGAACATGCCCGGATACGGGCCGGGCACTGTGTGGATCATGTTCTCTTCGAACCAGGACAGCGACTTTTCTTCAGACAAGACATTCGGAATGGTGGGGCTGAGCCGCGTATCAATAGGGGAGCCCATGAAGGTCATCGTGGCCGGGCGGGCCGGATCGTCTTCCTCGGCCATCATGGCAATTGCGGCAAGGACCGGGGGGCCCGGTTGGCAGACCCCCAGCACATGCGCGCCGCCGCCGAGGAATTCCAGCATTGCACGGATATGGTCGATGTAATCGTCCAGATCGAACCGGCCGAGCCAGACGGGTGCCATACGGGCATCCTGCCAATCGGTGATGTAGACGTCATGGGTCGGCAGGAACGCCTCGACTGTGCCGCGCAACAGGGTCGCATAATGACCGGAGAGGGGGGCGGCGATCAGAAGGCGGGGCTGCGGGCCCAGCTTGTCGGCGTTGCGTGCCGCCGCCAGAGCTTCCGGGTCCTTCCGGAAGTGAACAAGATTGCACCAGGGCGAACGCCATGCTGCCACGGGGGTCACGTCTACCGGTGCGCTGTTTATGCGGACGGAGTCGATACGCCATTCGGGTTTGCCATAATAGCGGGTGGCGCTTTCAAACACATCCGCCATTGCGGTCAGCGACCGGCCATAATCGGTCTGGCCGAGGAGGTTCAGCGGAGAGCTCAATGCAGCCCGGCTGGCCCGGGCCGCAACGCGCATTGGCGCCATTGCGGCACGATTGATTTCGACAAGTGAATACAGCATGAGTCACACGCCTTCCATGTTGCAGTGCAACATATGTCTCTATCGGTACAAGGGCAAACAGATTCGCCACACAGGCGTGTGTCCGATCGGGCGTATGATGGTTTCAGCCTTCGTGAAAATTGACCGAATTTGGCAAGCAGTCACTTAACTGGGACAGGGTAAATTCCTCCCATAATGGAGTGACTGCCATGTTCCTTAAATGCCAGCCTAATCCCCATCGCGGTGGACGCATGACACGGGCGCTCGTTTATGAGCAGGCTCCGGGGCAGCGTTTTGCCATTGATGCGGAAATCCTGCACAAACAGCCGGAATTGCTGAGTGATTTTGGCCGGTTCATGCATGCGCGGTTCCGCATTCTGGATGCCCTGGCCTATTTCATCTGCCTTGCCGGTGTATTGGCGTCACTTGCCTTCGTCTGGTGGATGTTCCTGCCGGGGATCGCGATCTGCACCATGATGCTGGCCGTCAACCGGAAGGCCGCTGGCGAAATCGCCCTGAAGGCTGCGCGCAAATCGGCTGATAATTTCCGCAAATTGCACGAAATGGGCTGTCTCTGGCTGGTCTTCGCCTGATCTGTCCTAGATCCGGATCATGCCGAGCACGGCTGAGACGATCGCCACCAGAGTAAACATCAACGAGAAACTGACCGAAACAGCGCGCTGCCCTTTGCGGCTGGTGCGCTCGCCTTTGTGTTTCTTCCCCGGTGTCAGCATCCAGCGGTTTGAGTAGAAGCCGAAGGCGGCCAGCAAGGCCGTCACCGCTGCAGCCCAGCTTGAGGCAAGCAGGAAGAAGGCGCCCGAGGCCAGCATCATGCCCGCGATGGGCGTGGAGGTCTGCAACAGCAATTCCCGCACATGCCGATCCGCCCGCGAGCCGTCCAGCTTGTCGAAACTACAATTGGGCGACGCGATGGCCGCTACCCAGGATGAGCCGATGGCCATGGCCCCGGAAAGCAGGCCGAGATGCGTGGCGGTGGCGGCGATTCCTTCGAACATGTCGGGCAATATGCGCCGGATTCGCCGACCAGCCTAGAGAAAGCTTCGGGAGATAACGGACGCGATTATCTTTTCCTCGGCAGGAACCTGCCCGTCCAGCATCAACATGGCGAGGCCATGCACTATGGACCAGGCCTGGAGCCGCTTCACCATCTGCAATTCAGGTGGGGCGTCCGGAGGCAGCACGTCTTGCAGCGTGTCCGCGAGCATCGCAAAGCCATTTGTTTGACCGTCCTGATTAGTCTCCAGCGCATTCGCTTGAGGGGCTTTGGACATCATCAAACGGAAGAGCGAGGGATTGGCCAGAGCGAAACGGACATAGGCCCGGCCCATGGCTTCAAACGCGTCCATTCCGCCGCCGGTTTCTTCTGTCGCACGCGCGAACGTGTCGGAAAGTTTTTCACTTCCCACCTGGCACAAGGCGCCCAGCAGGGCGGCCTTGTTGGGAAAGTGCCGATATACGGCCGTCGCAGAAACCCCCACCTTGCGGGAGATTTCGCGGAGACTCAGCTTCTCGGCCGGGCGTTTGCTTATTTGGGCCAGCCCTTCTTCAATAAGGGCGGCGCGCAAGTCGCCATGATGGTAGCGATTGCCCTGAGTCTCGATGTTGACACTGTTATCATCCGTCGGCATGTTATCAATGTAAACATTGTGGTGCAGACCACAAGCGGAGGAGGGAGCGGCATGCACATGCCGCAACGTATTCCGCCGGGTTTTCAGACAATTTTCAGCTTGGCTGAGTGGGGGGACGGGGGACC
>DHZF01000138.1:42633-42919 GCA_002414505.1 Hyphomonas sp. UBA5111
CGGGGGACCGCTCTTTGCGGTCCCCTTCCACGTATGCCTAAAGCGCGGCCTCGTAGACCTTCGCATAATCATCTGCACTCATCGGCTTCGGATTGCCGAAATGGGCAAGATCCTTGAGCGCGTACTCGACGACGCCGGGCGCATCCTCTGCCGACAGCCCGATCGCAGACAGGGTGGCCGGAATGCCGATGTCAGCATTCAATTCCGCAATCGCATCGCCAAGGTCGGCGCCCGGTTTCAGGCCCATGGCCTGACGCAGGCGGACATATTTCTCATCGGCTGAACC
>DHZF01000028.1 GCA_002414505.1 Hyphomonas sp. UBA5111
CCTCGACCTTGTCGCCATCGATGTACAATGTGCCATCCTTGAAGTGGAGGCTGCGATGCGAAGAGGTTTCCTCCACTCTGTCCGGCGCGCCACCGGCCAGTTCAGCCATGGTGACCTTGTCTTCGGCCTCGGCGGAGGCGCAGGCCGTTGCCACGAAGGCGGACGACATGAGCGCGGCGCTGCCGAGCAGACCGGAGACCCCGGCCCCAACCAGGCGGCGTGAGCGGGATGGGCTGGGTGTGGTCATACGGATCATTCTTTCCTTCAGGGCGTGGGTCAGGGGCAGGCTGGCGGCGGCGGTCAGGCGTTCCGGCAGGGCCAGCTGCACGGCTTTCAGCAAGGTCTCGCCATAGGCGCGCGGCGAGGAGGCGCCGGATTTCAGCACGTCGCTGTCACAGGCCGCTTCCTGATCGGTCCGGAAGGCCCGGCGGGCCAGATAGGCCAGGGGATTGAACCAGAGCACTGCCACGAAGATTTCAGACAGCTGCAGCGCCCAGAGGTCTCCGCGCTTGATGTGGGTCAGCTCGTGAGCCAGGGCGGCACGTTGCTGGGGCTGGGTGTAGTCATCCTCGAACCAGGCCGGGAGCAGCACGGTGGGCCGCAGGAGACCGGAGACGAGCGGGCCTGACGAAATGAAGCTGGTGGAGACACGCGGCTTGCGTTTCAGGCCGATCTGCCTGGCAACATCCTGTGCGAGCGCATCGAGCCGGGGCGAGGCGGGGGCTTCTTCCCGGCGCAGGGTCCGCATGAAGCTGTGATGGGCCAGGCTGCTGCGGGCGAGCATGTATAGGGCTCCGCCAATCCACACGGCCAGGATGGTTCCGAGCAGCAATCCTCCGAACAACGGTTCCGTCAATTCGGGGAAGGCCACAGGACCATGAGCTGCATCGGGCAGGGGACCCGAGTGCACAGGGCTGGCGACGGGCGGAGCCCCGACGACATGGGTTACGGGTCCTACGGGTTCAGGTGAGCGAACGAATGCAGGGGCAACGTCTGCCGTCCCGGCCGAGGCAGGCAATTGGGTCTGGAAGACCGCAAAGAAACCGGCCAGCGGCGAGGGCATGGAAAGAGGAGGCAGGACAAGCCGGGCCAGCGGGATGGCCCAGAGGGCATAGGCTACGCCCGCGCCGAATTGGCGGGCCACATGCTTGCGCGCAACGAGGATGAGGGCGATCAGGACGGAAACAGCAATGACTGTCTGTACGCCGTAGCTGAAATTGAGGCTGTTCAGGTCGAAAATCATTTCTTCAACTCCCCCAAGAGCTTTTCGAGTTCCGCAATGTCGTCGGCCGTCAGACCGCGTGTATCGGCAAGGTGAGCGACCAGAGGGGCGGCCCGGCCGGAAAACACCTGATCCACGAACTGCCGGGCGGCGCCGGCCTTGTAGGTGCCTTCCTCGACAAGCGGGAAGTAGAGATAGCGCCGGCCGTCTTCTTCGGTGCGCAGCGCGCCCTTTTCAACGAGCCGGGCCAGCAGCGTCTTGACGGTGCGGCTGGTCCAGTCCTTTTCCGTGCCAAGCGCGTCATGGACATCCGAAGCGGCAAGGCCCGGCTGCTCCCAAAGCACGCTCATCACGTCAAGTTCTGCGTCGGAAATCTTCATGGTGTAGAACCCCTCTCTGGACTACAAGCGTAGTCGTATGACATGACTACACTCGTGGTCAACACCTTTTAGATGACACTCTCGTAAGGTGGACAGGCATTGCAGGAATACGTCCTCGCGTGGCTTCTATTCGGGCACGGCGTCGAGTACGGTCCTCCCGGAGAGGTATTGGAGGACCGGGTTATGAGACGAGTGACGATTGCGGCGGTGGCGCTGCTGACCGTACCGATGGGCTGTGCAACCACGGGAAGTTCCGGTGATTTTGGCCGGGTCCTGGGAGAGGTGATCGGCCAGCAGACAGGCGGGCAGGGCGCCCTGACCCAGGCCGAGATCGATGCGGGCCTGCGCGAAGCACTTACCGTGGGCACCAATCTCGTCGCGGCCCAGCTGGGCCAGACCAATGGGTATTTCGGCGATTCGGAGATCCGGATTCCACTTCCGAAGACGTATCGCGACATCCAGTCCGGCCTGTCGCGCGTCGGGGCCAGCGGCCCGCTGGATGATCTGGAGCTGCGCATGAACCGCGCTGCCGAAGCCGCCGTGCCGGAAGCCAAGACGCTGGTGATCGGCGCAATCCGCCAGATCACGATCGAGGATGCGGTGCGCATCCTGAATGGCGGCGACACGGCCGCAACCGATTACCTGCGCGAGAAGACCGAGAGTCAGCTGCGCGCCTCCTTCACGCCCTATGTCAAAACGTCGCTTGCGCAGGCCGGCGCCTTCACCTCTCTTGAGCAGGTCGCCACCAATTATGGCGTGGGAGGCGTGACCTCTTCCCTGCAAAACGATCTGACCCATCACGCGGTCACGCTGGGCCTTGATGGCATGTTCCATTACGTCGCCCTGGAGGAGAAGAAAATCCGTGAGAATCCTCTGGCTCGGACGACCGACCTGTTGCGTCGCGTCTTTGGATCGAGGGGCTGATGCGTCGCTTTACGTATGAGGCCAAGGCCGGCGGAGAGATGGCCGGCATAGAATTCGGTGATCCCATCAAGCCCTTCTCGGCGGTGTGGCTGCACGCGACCGGATTCAACGGAATGACCTATCAGTCATTGCTGGCACCGCTTGGCCTGCGCCAGCGTGTGGCGGCGCTAGACCTGCGCGGGCATGGACGCTCGACCCTGCTGGCCAAGCCGGGACGGATGAAATCCTGGAAACGCCACAGGGATGATGTGATCGAATGGCTGGAAAAGGAAGCGCCGCAGGGCGTGATCCTCGGCGGGCATTCGATGGGCGGCTGCGTTGCCTTGCTGGTGGCGGGCAAGCGGCCGGACCTCGTGAAGGGGCTGGTCCTGGCCGACCCGGTGATCCTGTCGAAAACGGTCTATTTCTGGCAGCACATGTTGTCGCCTTTCTCTTTCCTGATGCGGCGCAATGCGATGGCCCGGCAGGCCAAGAAACGCCGCGCCGAATTCGGGTCGTTCCGCGAAGCGCTTGAGGCTTATACCGGCCGCGGCGCATTCCAGACCTGGCGTGAGCCTTTCCTGGCCGACTATCTGCTGGACGGGATCGAGCGCACGGACCACAATTCGCCTGATAGCGAAGACCAGACCTGGCGCCTCCTGTGCGAACCGAAATGGGAATCCGCGACCTTTGCCGCCCAGCGCAACCGCCCCTGGCATGCGCTGCGCCGCGTGAAGAAGCACCGCATCCCGATGACCATATTGCGGCCCACTCGTGGGTCCGTGATTAACGACAAGGTGCGCGCGAAGCTGATCCTGTCCTATCCGGCGATGATGATGAAGGCGGTGCGCGGCACGACCCATTTCCTGCCCATGGAAGCGCCCTATGAAGTGCGCGACCAGCTGTCGGCATTCCTTGCGCGCCTCGTCGAGCGGTTCACGCTGGAAGAGGATGCCTTCGTGGAACGGTCGCTGAAAATGCGCCGGCGCGGTTCACGATAGGCGAGGGCGACGCCTGACTTGAGAAAAGCTCAGTGGTGGAACAATAGACGGTCGTGTAAGGATGCGCGGTTGCCATTGGAGCTGACCTCATGCCCGCTGATATTCTGGCCCTGCCGGGGGTAGAGATTGCCATCGTGCTGTTGTTGGTGGGAATCGTGTTTTTCGGCTTCGTACGGGAAATCCTGCCGTCTGATGTGGTTGCCTTGCTGGCCATGGGCGCGCTGCTGCTGACGGGCATCCTGTCCGTTCCCGAGACCCTTGCCGTTTTCTCCAATTCCGCGCCGATCACGATTGCTGCCATGTTCGTGCTGTCGGCGGCGCTGGAGCGTACCGGCGTGATCGATGCGGCGGGGCGGCTGGTCTCCCGCCTTGCCAGTGGAGCTTCGCCCGTGGTGGCGATGGTGGCCATGATGCTGGGCGTGATGATCCTGTCGGCCCTCATGAACAATACGCCGATCGTCGTCGTGCTGATCCCGGTGGTCATCCAGCTCGCGCGCACGATTGGCGTGGCGCCGTCAAAACTGCTGATCCCGCTCTCCTTCGCCGCGATCTTTGGCGGCACGACCACGCTGATCGGTACATCGACCAACATCCTTGTGGACGGCGTGGCGCAGGAAGCCGGGCTGGCCCCGTTCGGGGTGTTCGAGATTACCGGTGCGGGGGCAATCCTGGCGCTGGTCGGCGCGGCTTATCTGGCGCTGACCTCGCCCTTCCTGTTGCCGACGCGCGAGTCGCTGGTCGACATGTTGCCGAATGCGAAGAACCGGCGGTTCCTGGCCCAGATCCTGATTCCGCTTGGCTCGCCCTTGGTCGGCAAGACGGTCTCGGAAACGGGCTTCTCTGCGGAGAAGGGGTTCAAGGTGATCGACGTCTTCCGGGAGGGGCTCTCCCTGCGGGCTGATTTGCGCGATCTCTCGATCCAGGCCGGGGACCGGATCGTATTGCGCACGCCCGTGTCCGAAGTCCTGACACTGAAGGAGGCGGGCAGCATCGCCATCGGCGCGTCAGCCTCTGATGCGCGACCCGCGTTCGAGCCGATCCAGACCAGCGAAACCGTCATCATGGAAGGCGTGATCGGGCCGCAATCGCGGTTGATCGGCCGGTCGCTGAATGGGCTCGGCCTGGCGCGCCTCTATGGCGTCTATGTGCTGGCGATCCACCGGCGCGGGGAAAACATCACGACCACAGAGGATATCCGGTTCGATGTCGGGGATACAGTCCTGCTGGAAGGTCCGGCGCGGGGCATGCGGCAATTGTTTGATGATGGCATTCTCAACAATCTTACCGAAACCACCGAGCGCGCCATCAGGCGGGGCAAGGCGCCGATTGCGATTGCCGCGCTCGCCTCGGTGATGGGGCTGGCGGCGCTCGGTGTCCTGCCGATCTCGGCGCTGGCCCTGATCGCAGCCACGTCGGTCGTGGCGCTCGGATGCCTCGACCATCAGGAAGCCTATCGCGCGATCCGCTGGGACATCCTGATGCTGATCTTCGGCATGCTGGCCCTCGGCACGGCAATGGAGAAGACCGGCGCGGCCAGCCTGCTCGTTGGGCAGCTTGCCGGCCTGACCGGCGGGCTCGGGCCCCTGGCCGTGCTGGCGGTGCTCTACCTCGTCACATCCTTCCTGACGGAGATCATGAGCAACAATGCCGCCGCGATCCTGCTGACGCCCATCGCCATCGGGCTGGGCAGCCAGCTGGGCATTGATCCACGCCCCTTCGTCGTGGCGGTGATGTTTGCCGCCAGCGCGAGCTTTGCGACCCCTATCGGCTACCAGACCAATACGCTGGTCTACAGTGCGGGCGGGTATCGCTTCTCGGACTTCCTGAAGATTGGCGTGCCTCTGAATCTGGTGATGTTCGCGGCCTCCATGATCGTCATTCCGATGTTCTGGCCGCTGGCCTGAGACCTACCAGAGCGGACGGTCAGGGGAGGCGGCATCGGCGAGCTTGCCCATCAGGCGTTCGAGCTGTTTCTGCTCCTCTTCCGTCAGGCTGCTGGCCAGCTCCTGTTCCGCGCCGAGGGCCATCGGCACGATGAGTTCGTACACGTCGCGGCCCGCTGGCGTCAGGAAGAGCTGCGAGCGCCGGCCATCGGTCTCGGACGTCTTGCGCTCCAGATAGCCCATCTGGATCATGGCGGCGATGGCGCGGCTGACCGCGAC
>DHZF01000014.1:0-5963 GCA_002414505.1 Hyphomonas sp. UBA5111
CGCGGCGTTTCATGCGGTTTCAATCCGTCCCGGTGGGCCACCCAATGATGCGGCGCGTTGCGGTCAATTGTGCCGGTCTCGGCCTGCGTCAGGCCTGCGAGAATACGCAGCAGCGTCGTCTTGCCCGCGCCATTCGGGCCGCGCAGGACAATTGCTTCGCCCGGCGCCAAGGACAGGGACACCTCCCGGAACAGGAGGCGTTCACCGCGGATCATGCCAATATCGGCTGCGGAAAGAAGTGAACCGGCGCTCATATGTCCCGTTTAGACCCTTTGTCCCAATTGCCTCAATCCATTAGGGCCTATATGAGACAGGCCAGCGCGGCGGCTCATCGCCGCAGATCGATAATTCCAGACGCGAGGTTCCCTCTCCATGCCGTCCCTCGACAGCTTCAAGTCAAAACGCACACTCACCGTCGGTAGCAAGACCTACACGTATTTCTCGCTGTCCGCAGCCGCAGAAAACGGTCTTGGCGACGTCTCCCGCCTGCCGGCGTCCCTCAAGGTCCTGCTTGAGAACATGCTGCGCCATGAGGACGGCAAGACCGTCACCAAGGAGGACATTCTCGCCTTCAAATCCTGGCTTGAGAACAAGGGTGGCGTCAGCCACGAGATCGCCTACCGCCCGGCCCGTGTGCTGATGCAGGATTTCACCGGCGTTCCGGCCGTGGTCGACCTCGCCGCGATGCGCGATGCCGCGCAGAAGCTTGGCGCGTCGGCAGACGCGATCAACCCGCAGGTTCCTGTCGACCTCGTCATTGACCATTCGGTCATGGTCGACAGCTTTGGCGGTGAGAACAGCTTCGAGAAGAACGTCGAAATCGAATACCAGCGCAACCAGGAACGGTATGAGTTCCTGCGCTGGGGCTCCACGGCGTTCAAGAATTTCCGCGTTGTGCCTCCGGGCACCGGCATCTGCCACCAGGTGAACCTCGAATATCTCGGCCAGACGGTCTGGACGAAGGATGAAGACGGCGAAACCGTTGCCTATCCCGACACCTGCGTCGGCACCGACTCGCACACGACCATGATCAACGGCCTCGCCGTGCTCGGTTGGGGCGTTGGCGGCATCGAAGCCGAAGCGGCCATGCTTGGCCAGCCGGTCTCCATGCTGATCCCGGAAGTCATCGGCTTCCGTCTCGACGGCAAGATGGCCGAAGGCGCAACGGCAACAGACCTCGTGCTGACGGTCGTGCAAATGCTGCGTGCCAAGGGCGTCGTCGGCAAATTCGTCGAGTTCTACGGCCCAGGCCTGTCGAACCTGACCCTCGAAGACCAGGCAACGATCTCCAACATGGCGCCGGAATATGGTGCGACCTGTGGCTTCTTCCCGGTTGATGAGGACACCGTCAAATACCTCACCAATACCGGTCGTGACGCCGAGCGCGTTGCCCTCGTCGAAGCCTATGCCAAGGCGCAAGGCTATTGGCGCCCGGAACAGGTCGAGCCGATCTTCACTGATACGCTGGAACTTGACCTTGGCGCTGTCGTGCCGTCGATCTCCGGACCAAAGCGTCCGCAAGACCGCGTCCTGCTGTCGGAAGGCGACACCGCTTTCGCAGACGCCATGGCGAAGGAATTCAGCAAGGCGGCTGACGCAGCTGAGCCAATCGCCGTTGAAGGCAAGGACTACACCGTCACGCATGGTGACGTGTTCATTGCGGCTATCACGTCCTGTACCAACACATCCAACCCGTCCGTCCTCATCGCCGCCGGCCTCGTGGCCAAGAAGGCGCGCGAACTGGGCCTCAACCGCAAGCCCTGGGTGAAGACATCCCTTGCGCCGGGCTCGCAGGTCGTGACCGATTATCTCGACAAGGCCGGCCTGTCGGACGAGCTTGATGCCCTCGGCTTCAACCTCGTTGGATATGGGTGCACCACCTGTATCGGTAACTCAGGCCCGCTCGAAGCACCGCTGGCGAAAGCCATTGCCGATGGTGACCTCGTCTCCTGTTCGGTGCTGTCTGGTAACCGGAACTTCGAAGGCCGGATCGGCCCGGACATCAAGGCCAACTATCTCGCCTCGCCTCCGCTGGTTGTGGCCTATGCCATTGCTGGTTCGCTGCGTGTGAACCTGACCACGGATCCGCTGGGCAAGGACAAGAATGGCAATGACGTCTTCCTGAAGGACATCTGGCCGACTTCGCACGAAATCGCAGAGATCATGGTCAAGGCTGTGACGCCGCAGATGTTTGCCGAGCGCTATTCCGACGTCTTCAAGGGCGACGAGCACTGGCAGGGCATCGAAGTGTCTGGCGGCCAGACCTATAGCTGGCCCCCAGCCTCCACCTATGTTCAGAACCCGCCTTACTTTGAAGGCATGGGCCTGGACATCGACGCGCCGAAGGATGTCGAGAATGCCCGCGTGCTGGCGCTGTTCGGCGATTCCATCACGACCGACCACATCTCGCCTGCCGGGTCGATCAAGGCGTCCAGCCCGGCTGGCGTCTACCTGCAGGAACACCAGGTCTCTCCGCTGGACTTCAACTCTTACGGCTCGCGCCGAGGGAACCATGAAGTCATGATGCGCGGCACGTTCGCCAATATCCGCATCAAGAACCAGATGGTTCCGGGTGTCGAAGGCGGCGTGACGGTGCACTATCCGGACGGCGAGCAGATGCCGATCTATGACGCTGCCATGAAATACGAAGCCGAAGGCACACCGCTTGTTGTGTTTGCTGGCGATCTTTACGGCAACGGCTCCTCACGTGACTGGGCGGCCAAGGGTACGGTCCTGCTCGGCGTTCGCGCCGTGATCGCCGGCAGCTTTGAGCGGATCCACCGTTCGAACCTGATCGGCATGGGCGTCCTGCCGCTGGAATTCGCAGACGGTGAGAGCGCTGCATCGCTTGGCCTGACCGGCAAGGAGCAGGTGACCATCAAGGGCATTGAATCCATCAAGCCGCGTCAGACCCTCGAAGTGGTCATCACCCGCGAGGATGGCACGAGCTTCACCGCCAATACGACGGTTCGCATCGATACCGAGAACGAGCTGGACTATTATCGCAATGGCGGCATCCTGCACTATGTGCTGCGCAACCTTGCCCGCGCTGCGGCCTGATCTGCCGCGCGACGCCTGACAAGAAAGCCCCTGCAGCGTGCTGTGGGGGCTTTTTTACAGCCCTCACATCCCTGTGACTGTCACGGAAATGGAGTTGGCCCTATAAACTGGGACTGAGATGACACGAATTCTGTTTTCCCTCCTGCTCGCCATGGGTGTCATGGTGCCCCCCGCATTCGCCGAAGGGCCCGTGCTGGTAGAGCTGTTTGCGTCGCAGAATTGCCGCGCCTGCCCAAAGGCGCACCGCACATTGAAAGCCGTCGATGCCGAGCGGGACGATCTGCTCGTGCTGACCTGGTCGGTCGATTACTGGGATTATCTTGGTGACAAGGATCCGATGGCGCTGACCGAGTCCAAGGAACGCCAGCGTGGCTATACGGATCGCTTCCGTCTGCGGGGCCCCTACACACCGCAAACTGTCTACAATGGACAGGAGCAATGCGCCGGGAACAAGCGCCATTATGTCGAGCGCGCGCTTGAGAGAATCCAGGGTCAACCGGACTTCGATGTGAAACTGGTTCGGACAGGCGACAAGATTCGCCTCTCTGGCCGCGTGCCGGACCTCGCCGATATCTGGCTGGTCGATTACCTGTCTGGCGATGCCAATACGACTGACATGCTGCATCCGGTGACGCGCGTTTCCGCGCTCGGCCCGTGGCTTGGGAATCCGGTCGAACTCAGCGTCCCCGATTGCGAGTCCGGCTGCGCGATCATTGTCCAGGAAGCCGGCTTCGGCCCTGTTCTGGAAACAATGGTGATTCAGCCCTGATCAGGGCTGGGCCGGTTGGCCTGATTCAAACACCATGACCGGCGGCCGCACAATGGCGGAGACGCGCGGCGTAAACTCGTTCCAGTCATACTCTGCCAGTTCGAACGCCCAGCCTTCGGCCTTGTCATTGATCGTGCTGCCGCGATGGGCGCCTTCGCCTGCCTCAATGGCCCGTATGGTGACGAAATAGCCATCGGGTTCGCGGAATGCCCGTACCTCGACTTCCAGTCCGTCATGCGTCTCCGTGATGTGGCGCGCGACGGGCCGCGTCTGGAGTTCGCTGGAGGGTTTCACACCAATCGGGGCGAAACGTGTCAGGGCAAGCGCAGGCGTGGAAGCGGCCAGACGGCTGACCAGCCGGAAATCCTGGAAGGGCGGACCGGGCACGAAGCTGCGGTCACTCGATCCGACAGAGCGTTGCAGGTAGAGGCTTTCGCCCATGGAATCGAAAATGCGCACGGCCGAGATCGCATCGGAGTTGATGTCCAGAATGTCGAAATCCAGCCAGGCATCATGATTGTAGAAGGGGGGCAGCTCGCCCTTGACCTGAAAGGCCTGTTCCTGATCCGGGAGGCGGCCATAGACATGGCTGTCCTTGCGTCCGGTGATCAGGGCGGCGGTAATCTCGCCATCATCATCTACGATCTCGACCAAAGCGCCGGTGCCGCCATCGCGCGGATCCCCCAGACCGATCCGGTTCAGCTTGTCCGGATCGCGCGTGCGGCCTTCGCCCCAGCTCAGCCCTTCGAGTCCGGTCGCAAGCTCTGCAAGCCGGTCGGGGCGGATCGGATAGCCATCTTCATCGCCCATCTTCCAGCCATCCTGTGTGTTGACGAGCGTATAGGCTTCATCTGACAGGGTGACACGGATCTCGCTGGCATCAGCGCGAATGGCGGCGAAGCCCGGAATGACGGGTTGGCCGTCACGTTCGGAGGAACGGACCGATGGGCCGTCGAAACTGTAGGCAATCAGGGTCAGCACGACCAGGCCGGCCGCGATGCCGCCCATGATCTGGAGGCGGCGGGTGCGTTGCTGTGTGCGGATGTCGCTCATGCGGCTTCCTTCCGCTTCTGACGATACCAGACAAACAGGCCGATCAGGCAGACAAGGAAGGGGCCGCCCCAGATATTGATGGCCTTGAGTGTGCCCTCGAGGCTGTCGATGTCACGGCGGTAATTGCGTTCAATCTCCCTGAGCTGGGCGCGCAAATCCACGATCCGCTGGCGCAGATCGAGCAATTCGGTGCGCTCGGCCTCAGTCAGATCGGCTTCGAGATCGCCTGAGAAAAACCCGTCTGCGGCGCCAATGGCCTGCAATTCCTCGAGGCGCGCCTGGGTAGTTTGGAGATTGTCCTGAAGCGCGGCCTGCTGGCGGAAATAGATGGCCTCGGCATTCTCCCGCATACGGTCGATGCGTTCCATGCGGCGCAGGCTCGGCGCGCGGGACCGCAGCCGCGAGAGTTCCCCACCACCTGCGAGGGCGTCGAGGGCGTTGAGGACCAGTGCACCATTGTCCGCCACGACGATCTGTTCGTTCGGGATGATGTAGAATTCATCCGCAATGAAATCGACGTCCGCGATGAGGACAATTTGTGCCTCGGTCTCGCTCTCCGAAATGTGGGGCAGGGCGCTGGCTGCCTCGGCGCGGGCGATCTCGGCCAGCATGGGGTCGGATGGCTCGTCAAAGGCAGGTGCGCCTTGCGGGAATGCTGTGTTCAAGTGGCCGGACAAGCGCGCGGCGAGCGCCAATGGGGCCGGCTCGGTCTGGTATTGGCGCAGGACCTGCTGAGGGGTCATGTCCGTCACCGCTTCCGTGGCATCAATGAAGGACGGGCTGGGGCCAGTTGTCAGCAGGGGGGTCAGTTCTGAGCCTTCGGCGAGATCATCTGCCGTGAAGGCGCCCGGCGCGCCGAAATTGACGGTGCGGCTCAGATCGGCCGTGATCAGATCGTCCTGATTCATGTCCCCCGCCGGAATGCCGAGAAACAGCGGATGCGCGAGCTCCTCGATGCGTCCGCCGCCAGTATCGACCGGCACGGGCAGGGCGCTGGCCGCATCGGCGACCGCGTCTTCGGACAGCGTAACGCCCCATGCCTCGCCGAGCGCCATCAGGGAGGAGGCTGTCTCGGCATCAC
>DHZF01000014.1:6020-6368 GCA_002414505.1 Hyphomonas sp. UBA5111
GGATCATGTCGAACGGGCCGGTGCTCGCTACGGTCTTGGCCGCTGGGTCGACAAGAAATACCGCGCGTCCGGTGCGCAGGACGAATTGGTCGATCAGCCATTCCTGGCGCGGGGAGAGGCGCGGCGGCTGGGCCACGAGCAGCACGTCGAGATCTTCCGGCAAGGATTGGAATGTTTCCGCAATTGATTCGACATCAAAGGATTTGTGGATGTCGCGAAGCAGCGTGTAGCCGCCCTCGCCGCCGGGCGCGGTCAGGCCGGGCAGGGAGGACAGGATACCGACCCGGGGCGGGTCCGGATCATCCAGCCGGGCCACCATGCGTGTCAGATCATACTCCAGCGTTAACG
>DHZF01000014.1:6446-16454 GCA_002414505.1 Hyphomonas sp. UBA5111
CCGATGATGCCGAAATAGAGCGGGTCGCTGCCATTCGTGTCGACGGCCGTAATGCCGGCGGCAAGCGCCTGGTCTTCGGCGGGTGAGAAGGGGACAGGGTCGATTTCCGTGACCTGGATTTTCCCGCCCGACTGGCTTTCATACACGTGCAGCAATTCCCGCACACGCGCCGCATAGGCGCGGATGGCCGGAAACTCCTGGCCCGTGCTGCGTGTGTAGACGAAGGTGATGTCGACGGGTTCTGCCACCGTCTTCAACGTCGTCTTCGTCGCGTCCGACAGCGTGTAGAGATTGTTTTCGGTAAAATCGATCCGCGCGCCGGTAAAGACGTTCTGCACCAGCAGGTTTGCCGAGACGAAGATGATCCCGGTCAGCGCCGTGGCGGCGATGAGATAGTGTTTCGCCTTCATCTCAGCCCAGCCTCTGACGCGAGGCCCAGAGGCCATTGAGAATGGTCCAGAGCGTCATGAACCCGACGAAGAACAGGACAGCCCGCAATTCCAGGACGCCGCGCTGGGCGGCCTCGAAATGCGACAGGAAGGAAAATTGCGCGACAAGATCGGCGAGGCCCGCCCCGAACAGGTTCTTCACGCCCGACAGGACGAGCGGCCAGCCGGCGGCGGTGAACACAAAGGCGACAACCACGCTGATGACGAAGGCGGTCACCTGGCTGCGGGTGAGGGCAGAGATTGCGGCGCCAATCGAAAGGTAGGAGCCAGCCATCAGGAGGCTGACAAAATAGGTCAGCGCGATGGCAGCATTGTCCGGATTGCCAAGATAATTGACCGTGATCCACATGGGCAGGGTCAGGACCAGTCCGACAGCTGCGACGGTCCATGCCGCGCACAATTTCCCGAGGACCAGCCCCGGCATGCCCAGCGGAAGGGACAGCAGCAATTCGTCCGTCCCGGCACTGGTCTCATCCGCCCAGAGCCGCATGGCGAGTGCCGGCAAGAAGATCATGTAGATCCACGGATGCCAGACAAAGAATGGGGACAAGTCCGCCGTGCCCGTATCGAAGAACCGGGCGGCCTCCCATGTGAACATGCCGATGGAGAGCAGGAACACGGCAAGGAAGACATAGGCCATCGGCGTCGCGAAATAGGCGCCGAGTTCGCGACGGAAGGTCGGCAGGAAGCTGTCGAATTGCTGGCGGAACCGGTTCATGCGGATTCGGCCTCCGCCTGGTCGGTAAGCCGGGTGAAGGCGTTTTCCAACGTGCCGTCTGCGGAGAGTTTCAACAGGCCTTCAGGTGTTTCGTCGGCCACGATACGGCCCCGGTCGACGACAATGGCGCGCGTGCACATGGCCGGCACTTCCGTCAGCGTATGGGTCGAGATCACGATCGCCTTGCGCGGTGCCATGCGGGCGATCAGGGCGCGCACGGCGCGTTTCTGATTAGGGTCAAGGCCGTCGGTCGGCTCGTCCAGTACCAGGACGGGGGGGTCATGCAGGATCGCGCCCGCAAGGCCGACCCGGCGGCGATAGCCCTTGGAGAGCGACCCAATTCGTTGGGAGCAGACCGTGGAAATCCGCGAATCCGCAATGGCGCGCTCGATGGCGGGCTTGCGCTCGGAGCGGGGGAGGGACCGGGCCGCTGCCATGAAGGCGAGAAATTCCGGTGGGGTCATATCGTCATAGAGGGGAGCGCCCTCGGGCAGATAGCCGAGTGCGGCCTGCGCGTCGCGACGGGCCGAGACAATCGACTTGCCGTCAATCGTGGCATCGCCGGAATCCGGCTCCAGCACACCCGCAATCATGCGCATCGTGGTCGACTTTCCCGCCCCGTTCGGGCCGAGAAAACCGAGCACGGTTCCCTTCTCTACGGTGAAGGAGAGGCCCTGCACGGCCCGCTTTTCACCAAAGGATTTTTCCAGCTTCTGAATGTCCAGCATTCTTCGCGACAGATCCTTTCCCGGGAGCCTCGTGATAGCGTTCTTAAGCGAGTCTGGCCAGTGGCCTAAAACAAGATCAACCCTGCTAAGCAGAGAAGCGGCGTACCTCGTCCAGCACCGCCTGCGCGGCGGCTGCCACGATCTTTCCGCCGTCTTCCACATTCGATTGTGTAGGGTCCGAGCCGATGCGGCCGTCGGGGAAGTCCCGGCGGTATTGCACGGCGTCGCCAATCTTGCCGTTCGGGGCGATTTTCGGGGTCATTGCCACATCTGTGCGGGCATGATCGGGATAGCCGTAATATGTGACCGAGACTTCTGAGGCGGTTGCGTGGCTGCCATGGCCGACCGGGTAAAGCTGGTTGCACAGCGACATGACGGATTTGAAGTCCCACCAGTCACGGCGTTTCAGGGTCAGGCCGTGGCGATTGTCTTCACCGCGCGGGTCAAAGCTGCGCCGGGCATGGATTTCGGAAAAGGCCGCCTCGATCGTGGCGATGTTTCCTCCGTGGCCGTTCAGCCAGTAGATACGCTCAAAGCCGTGCCGCATCAGGCTTTCGGTCCAGTCCGCCATCGCAGCGATCATGGTTGAGGGGCGCAACGTGATCGTGCCGGGAAAGCCGAGATGGTGCTGGGCACAGCCGACACTGAAGGTCGGGCCTACGAGCAGGTCATCCGGCGCAAGTTTTTCGGCTTCACGGGCAATGATTTCAGGGCACAGCGCGTCCGTCCCGATGAAGCCGTTCGGCCCGTGCTGCTCCATGGAGCCGATCGGGACAACAATGGTCTTGGACGTCTTCAGCCAGGTTTCGATATCGGTCCAGGTCGAAACGGGAAGCAGCATGCGATCAGTCCTTTCGGGGCGCGACCCGCCGCGTGATGTGTCCCATCTTGCGGCCGGGGCGGGCATCTCTCTTGCCATACAGGGTCAGAGTCTCATCGGCGTTCAACTGGGCTGGGTCAACAATCCCCGCATCGCCGATCAGGTTCCGCATGTCTGCGTCATAGAGGCGGCGGGTGTCACCAAGCGGCCAGCCGCAGATAGCGCGGATATGCTGTTCGAACTGGCCTGTCTGGCACGCTTCCGGGGTCCAATGACCGGAATTGTGAACCCTTGGGGCGAACTCGTTGGCCAGAAGGGTTCCGTCTGAAAGCACAAAGAATTCAAGGGCGAGCACGCCGACATAGTCGAGGGCGCCGACCAGTTTCATGGCCTTTTCGCGGGCCTCGGTTTCGACGGCCTTGCTGAGACCGGACGGCGCGACCGACCGGGCCAGAATGCCGTCTTCATGCACGTTGCGGGGTGGGGCCCAGCTCAGCGTTTCCCCCTTGCTGGAGCGGGCGACAATGACTGAAATTTCACACTCGAAAGGGATGGCTGCTTCCAGCACAGCGGGCGCCTCGCCAATGGCGGACCAAGCCGCCTCGGCCTCACCGGGGGCGCGGACCCAGGCCTGACCCTTGCCATCATACCCGTCGCGCCGTGTCTTAAGCACGCCTGTCCCGCCGACGCGGTCCAGCGCGCGCGGAATATCGCTCGCGGACTCAATCACTTCATAGGGCGCGGTCGGTATGCCGATGCCATTGAGGAAGGCTTTCTCTTCGGCGCGGTCCTGCGAAATGGCGAGTGCCTTGGGGCCAGGATGCAGCGGCACGCCGCAGGCGGTGATGATATCCGTGGCCTCAACCGGAATGTTTTCGAATTCGAGTGTGACCACATCACAGGATTTGGCGAAGTCGCGCAGCGCGTCGGCGTCGAGATAGTCGGCGGTCCACGCTTTGCGCGCGGCACGCGAGGCGGGCGAGTCCGTTTCCGGGCAAAAGATATGGACATCAAAGCCAAGCTGGTTCGCGGCGCTGGCCAGCATCCGGCCGAGTTGGCCGCCGCCCAGTATCCCGATGGTGCGACCGGGCGCGATCATCGTCATGCCTCGGGCGACTCGCCGATCTTGTCCGACTGGGCCTGGCGGAATGCGTCCAGCTTGTCGGCGACGGCAGGATCCTGGAGGGCAATGATCGACGCGGCCAGCAGCCCGGCATTCGCCGCGCCGGCTTCTCCGATGGCCAGCGTGCCGACCGGAACGCCCTTGGGCATCTGTACGATGGAAAGCAGGCTATCCATGCCGGACAGGGCCCGCGACTGTACCGGAACGCCGAGTACGGGCAGGGGGGTCATCGAGGCGGTCATGCCAGGCAGGTGCGCGGCGCCGCCGGCCCCGGCAATGATGACCTTCAGGCCCCGGCCGCGGGCAGCCTTCGCATATTCGACCAGACGTTCAGGCGTGCGATGCGCCGACACGATACGGGTTTCATGGGAGACACCCAGTTCCTCGAGGATTTCGGCGGCCAGACGCATCACCGGCCAGTCCGACTGACTGCCCATGATGATGCCGACCTTTGGGGAATCTGTGTCCGTCATGGGAAGCCTCGCGCTGGAAAGCGCGCAACATAGGTAAGCGGGTTGCCGCGTCAACTGTCCGCGTGTCCGGCGGTACGGCAGGAATGACTGTATCTCGGCGTAATATTTGCTTAACCTTCCCGCATGGCGGATGATTTCTACACTCCGAAGGCAGATGAGCGGCTGGCCCTGCTGAATGTGCTGGGCGTCGACCTCCCTGCGCTGGATTTCAGGACGCGCGCCGCCATCGAAGCCCTATGCGATGAAGTGCTCGTGCTTCGCGAAGATGTGGACGACCTGCGTGAAGCGCTCGATGAGGCTGCGTCGCTGGCAGACAATGATGCGTTGTGCCCGGTCTTCAACCGGCGGGCCTTCGAGCGCGAGATCCGGCGCGAAATTGCCCTTTCGGCCCGTTTTCGGACGCCCCTGTCAGTCATCTATATCGACCTCGACCACTTCAAACAGGTCAATGACGTATTCGGTCATGCGGCGGGTGATGAGGTGCTGATCCGTATCGCGGAGCTGTTGCTGCGCCATACGCGCGAGACCGATATCGTGGGGCGGCTTGGCGGGGATGAATTCGGAATCGTCCTGGCGCAGGCCAATGTGGACGACAGCCGGCTGAAGGCAGAGCAGCTCACACATGAAGTCGACCAACTGGTGGTGCGGAATCATGGCGATGATGCCCATCCGGGAGTCCGGATCGGCGCGTCCTGTGGTGTGGTCGAATGGCAGGTGGGCCAAAACGCTGAAAGCCTGCTGGCACTGGCCGACCAGGCGATGTTCGCCCAGAAAGCGCGCAGGAAAACCAGCCTGCAGGCAGATAAACAATAATTCATGCCGCCGGGCCCGATTCCGGCGGTTCGCCCCCGTGACGCCCTCGCACTCTTGTGATTAACTGTGGCCGTTAAGACACAGCCACTTAACAGCAAGAAGGAGACTGCCATGTCGCTTAAAGGCCGGATCAATGAGCTCGCCAACAAGCACCGCAAACTCGACGAAATCATCCACGAGGAACAGAAACGACCGTCGGCAGATGCCCTTCGATTAAAACGCCTTAAGCGCGAAAAACTGCAGATCAAGGAACAGCTTCACCTGCTGGAAGCGAGCTAGGGCCTTGAAACCTCGCCTTCATCTTTGTGCCCTAGCCTGAGTTTCAGCAGGCATAAGGATACAGCATGCGCGAGATTTTTGATCAGGAAAGAGCGATGACGCTTGGGGCCGTCAAACAGGCGACGGGCGTCCTCGCAATCCTGTTTCTGATAGTTGCAGCCTTTGCTGTATTGTCAGGACTCGGCCAGATCTTCACGGGTCATCTGTTCCACGGGATAGGCCGCATCGTCGGCAGCTTGGCTCTGCTCGGCTTCCTCTATCTCATGGTGCGGTTGCTTGCCGAAATTCTGGCCGCGCTGCACAGGTTGAATGACCGGCTGTCCATTGTTGGTGACGAAATCCGTACAAAGCGGAACCAGCCGGTCACCGACCCCGCGACAGATACCAAGGCCTAGAGGCGATGGCACAACCAGTCACGGTCATCCTGGGGCTCGGCCGCGAGGTCGGAGACGCTGTTGCACGCCGCTTTAGCAAATTCGGCCATCATGTCGTCGCGGCGGATCCGTCCGACGAGCGGATCGCAACAGCGCGCAATGCCGTGCCGGATGAAGTCCTGCTGCATCATGGCGAACTGCATACGCGGCTGGGCCTGCGCAACGCGCTGACCGTAGCTGTCGAAGCGTTTGGCCGGGTCGACAATCTGATTGTCATTCCAGACATTGAGGCGCCGGACTCTCTGGATGATTTCGTTCAGGAGAAATTCGACAAGGCAGTTGCCAAGGCAACCCGCGGGGCGGCACTTGCGCTGAAAGTGTTCTCGGAACGGATTGTCGAACAGGAAGACCTGCCGGAATCCGGGGTCGACCGCATCCGCCAGAAGGGCGCCGTCACTTTCGTGTTGTCCTATTCGGCCATGGCCACCATGCCGGGCCGATTCACCGAAACGATCACGCAATCTGCCGTCCTCGGGGTCATCAAGGCCGGGGCCGTGGAACTTGCCGAGCAGCAGGTCCGGGTGAATGGCATCATTGCCATCCGTCCGCGCGAAGAGCGTATCGAAAGCTGGACGACCCGGCGTACCCCGCTGGGACGCGCCGCAATTGCAGACGAGATCGCCGATGCGGCGCGCTACCTGTCTTCGCCAGAGGCGGCGATAGTCACCGGCGAGTTGCTGAAGCTTGATGGGGGCCGCTCCAGCCTCGCCGGTATTCTCGACTAGGCAACGCTGACCAGATCAGTCAATTCACCCGCTTCCTGACGAGTCTCGCAAACGGCCACCGTTTCGACCGTGTAATCACGCGTGAGAATGTTCGAAACGGTGCGGTATTCCGCGCGCGCGGTATCCTTTGTCAGGGTGACAATCGTGTAGCCGCGATTGAAGGGATCGTGCCAATGCACTTCCGTGTTCGCTTCAGCAAATTGCTCGCCAAGGTCCGGAATGCCTTTGATATAGGCGCCGGTGCCGGGCGACGTGATCGAGGTGCAGCCGAATTCAACGCCGCGCTTGCCACCCTGCGCATCATAGAGCGTGTTCGCCCAGGCAGTATGCGTGTCGCCGGCCAGCGTGACCAGGTTGGCGCCTGCTGACGCAGCGCCGGAATAGAGGCGCTCACGGGCGGCCGGGAAGCCGTCCCACGCATCGAGGTTGAAGGGCAGGCCGAGGGCCGAGAAGCCGACCATGGTCTTGACGAAGCCATTGTCCTGCGCGGCCAGTTGTTCCGGGGTAAGCGTTTCCTGGAAATTTGGCAGTTTTGTCTTGGCCATGACAACCTGGTTGGCAAGGACCTGCCACGCTTTTCCGGCGTCGGCAGAGGCTTTCAGCTCGGTGGCGAGCCAGGCTTCCTGTTCCGAGCCCAGCATGGTGCGAGCCGGGTCGTTGACGGTCTGAAGGGTCTCCGTCACACGCTGCATCATCACGTCCTGATCGGTGACGCCTGCGAGTGCATCAAACCAGCTGACATCCGGGGACCGGCCTGTCAGGCGGCTTTCCAGCGCATGGATCGTGGCGACATCGCCAAAGGTGAAGCTGCGCCAGACAGCAGACGTGATATCCCCTGCGGCCGGCTCACGAAGCGGCAGCCATTCGAAATAGGCCTGAATGGCGGCCTGCTTGCGATCGGACCAGTCCCCTTCGCCATTCTCGGGATTGTGGTTCTGCGCGCCGGTCCGGTAGGAATTGTTTGTACTCTCATGATCGTCCCATGTGCAGATCCAAGGCGCGAGTGCATGGGCTGCCTGCAGGGCCGGGTCGGTCTTGTATTGGGCGTGGCGCATCCGGTAGTCCGAGAGCGTGACCATCTCCGTGATCGGATCGTGCACACGGCCCAGCTTCGTCGCGACCTCCGCGCCATAGCCGTCTACGCCGTACTCATACAGGTAGTCGCCGAGGTGGAGGATGACATCGAGATCCTCTTCCTGCGACAGGGCCTCATAGGCGTTGAAAAAACCGAACTGCCAGTTGGAGCAGGAGACCACGCCCATGCGCAAGGGTTTGTCGCCCTTGGCGGCAGTGGTTTTCAGGCGGCCTTCCGGTGACGCCACAGCGCCGGCTTCGGTCGCTACGGTGAATGTGTAGAGATAGGTCTTTCCGGGTTTCAGACCGGTGACATCGACCTTCACGCAATAGTCGCGGGACTCGCTGGCTGTGGTCGTGCCGGTGACGGGCGTGCTGGTAGGATTGTCCGGGTCGGTCACGCTGTAGGCCACCGGAATTGGGCCTGTGCCGGATTTTGGCGTGACCCGGGTCCAGATGATCACCCGGTCGCTGAGCGGGTCGCCGGAAGCGACGCCATGCAGGAATTCAACTTCGCCGGCATAGGCCGCCGCTTTCGGCGCCACTTTCGTGGCGGGAGTCGCGCAGGCGGCGACGCTCAGGGTTCCTGTTGCGGCGGCACCAAGCAGGCCGCGGCGAGTAATCTTGGTCATGGCTCTCTCCCGTGTTCCGGATCTCCCCTAATCCGGTCTGTTGACAATAGCATGACGGTTTGCCGGAAGTTCGTCTATAAGCGCGGCGATGGACCGCCTGACAATTACCGCATCCGCTGACGACGCCGGCCTCCGGCTCGATACATTCCTCGCCTCGCAGGCCGAGCAATTGTCCCGTTCGCGGGTCAAGGCTTTGATCCTGGAAGGCGCTGTCGCGCAGGATGGGGAGGCGGTGCTGGACCCACGGCGCAGTGTGGTCGCTGGCGCCAGATACCTGATCCAGTTACCGGAACCGGTCCCGGCGACGCCGGAAGCCGAGGATATTCCCCTCGATGTCCTGTTCGAAGACGAGCACCTGATCCTGATCAACAAACCGTCCGGCATGGCGGTGCACCCGGCGCCCGGTAGCTGGGACGGCACGCTGGTCAACGCACTGCTGCATCATTGCTGGGGGCAGCTCTCGGGTATCGGCGGGGTCGAGCGGCCGGGCATTGTCCACCGGATCGACAAGCTGACGACGGGCGTGCTTGTGGCGGCAAAGACCGAGCCTGCGCATCTGGGCCTGTCGGAACTGTTCCAGAAACACGACATCGAGCGGAAATACCTGGCCGTCACGCGCGGCGCGCCGAGGCCTCTGTCCGGCACAGTGGATGCGCCCATCGCGCGGTCCACGGGGGACCGGAAGAAGATGGCCGTCGTGCGCAATCCGGACAGCGGCGTTGGCCGGAACGCCGTCACGCACTACCGGGCGCTCGAAACTTTCGGCACACGGGACAAGGGCACCCGTCTGCCTGCCGCGGCCCTCATGGAATGCCGGCTCGAAACTGGCCGAACTCACCAGATCCGGGTTCACATGGCGCATATTGGCGTGCCCCTCATAGGCGACCCGGTCTATGGGCGGCACAAGGGGATCAGCGCATATGGGCAGGGCGAAGCCCATGATGCAGGCATGAAAGCGGCCCGCGCCTTTCCGCGTCAGGCGCTGCATGCGGCGGTGCTGGGGTTTGTTCATCCCATAACGAAAGAGACGCTTCGGTTTGAAGCGCCTCTTCCGGAAGATATGTCAGGACTGATCGACGCGCTGCGGCGCCTGCCCGTCGAAAGATAGCGGGCCTAGCCGCCGTCGGAATTCAAAGAGGCTTCGGATGTCACCACTGGCTCGAAATAGAGTTTCGACGCCTGAAGGGTGACCTTGCCGATCTTGTCGGTGTCGGCCTGGATCTTGACCGGAACGGTCGCGCCATTCGGCAGGGGCGCCAGCCACATGCGCAGCGGACCGTCGATGCCAGAAAGATTGTCATTGTCAGACTTGTCTTTCTTGTAGCCTGCGACCTTTTCCATGGTGATGTGGCATTCAATCGCCTCACCCGACCAGGCCTTCACATCAACCTGTTTCGTGCCGGCATTCTTGAGGTGCAGGTATGTCAGCTGGCGACCATCAAACAGGCGGATCGGACCGCCGCAAGGGTCAGCGCCCGGCGCGCGGGGCTCTAGCGCAAACGTGATGAGGGCGGTGATCGGGTCATTCGTCTTGAGGACCTGCTCAACCGTGGCCGGGGGCTCGCCCAGATTCCCGAAGACCGGATTGGCAGTCATGGAGAAATCGTCATCCGTGATCGTCAAATTGACCCGGCGGTTCTTTTTACCGTCCCGGTTCTGCGACACGTAATTATAGGTCTTCAACTCGTCGCCGCGCGTATAGCCGGAGGCCTGCAGATGCATGTCGTAATTCACGAACCA
>DHZF01000061.1 GCA_002414505.1 Hyphomonas sp. UBA5111
TGTGATAAAAAGTCAAGGGCGGGTCAGAAAGCCTGCTGAGGCTTGCGGGGCCGGTCCGGTGAGAGGCCGCCAGCCCGGCCGCGACCGGGTCCGGATTGCTGCAATTCCTTCACCACGAATCACCCGCCCGCGCAATCGTGCCCGGCCTCTCCGACGAAGTTTCCCCTCCCGCCCTCAATCAAATCAACCTCTTGTAAAAAATTCCGGCAATCTCATCCCCCCCCCTCAGGCTGGGCGATACTGCGCTTCATGGAAACGCCTGCCGACCCCTTCCCCACGCCTGCCGAGCCGGAGCGGCTTGAAGCTCTCGCGCTGGACATTGTCGCGACCATGGCCACGGCGCTGACCGAACTCGCCGGGCGCGGCCTCGCGCTGGCCCGGCGCGGCATGCGGGATCTCCCTTTCGTCGAAGACCTGCTGCGCCGCGTGATCTATCTCATGGCCCTGCGGCTCGATGTGCCGCCCCCGGCGCCATCGCCTGCGGCCCCGTCACAGCGCCGCGAGACGCCAGCGCCGTCTTCCGATGCGCCTCGCGCACCTTCGACGCCCCGCTTCCGCCTGATCGAACCTGAACAGGACCGCGACCCGCGCCCCCTGCTCGCCCCGGCTGACTGCCCGCGCATCACCCTGATGGACAGCGCGGCCCGGCCCTTCATTCCGGATGAACCCACACCCGCTGCACCCCGCCCAAGACCAGGACCCGGTCTCGAAGACCGATACCTTCGCCGCACCCTGGCGCTTGCCGACGCCGTGGCCAATCTCGATGCCTATGCCATGCGGATGGCCCGGTGGATCGCCCGGCAGGCATCGGAGAATGCAAAACGCCTCAGCCCGCTCGCCGGCGCCCCGGCGCCCGAACATGCCAAGATCGCAGAGACCCAGCCCGCCGTGCCGGTCCTGTCCGATCTCTACCTCCTCGTCCTGATGGCGCTCGGCCCCGACACGAGCTGATGCCCTCGGCCATCGCCAGACCTCCCGAAACGCCCCGGCCCCGCCGGCGGCGACGCCTCTGCTGCTGCCCCCAAGATCAGCCCCCCGTGTGCAAGTGTCGCGTTCGCATACCGGGACACGAACGCTATAGGCCCGCTCCATGCCTGCCCTGTTCAGACATCTGCGCCTGTTCGCCCTGCTGCTCCTCGTGGCCGGTCTCGGCGTGCGCGGCGCGGTCCCGGCAGGCTACATGGTCGACACGGCCGACAATGGCGGCATCATCATCCGCATCTGCGGCGATGGGGCAGGCTCGCTGATGCGGCTCGACCCGGAGGCCGGCACGCTTGAAGAGCTGCCGGCGGATTTCGACCCGCACGCCCCAGCCGATACTGATGCCTCTGACACCTCGACCTGTCCCTTTGCGCTGACCGCAGCCTTTGACCTGCCGCCCGCTCCCGCTCTGCCTGCGCCGGCCGCGTTCGGCCTGCCCCGGCTTGGCGCCAGCCTCTATGTCCTGCCGCTCACCCAGCGGCCCATCGACACCCGCCTGCCTGCGCGCGGGCCGCCCCTCTCCGCCTGATCTGACTTTTCCCGATTTCAATCAGACACCGCCTGACCGCTTAGGCAGGCGAAGAGGACTTCCACATGAAATGCATTCTTTCCGCTGGCACGGCGCTGATCGCCCTTGCCACCTGCCCCCTGCTCGCCGCCGCCGAGACGCCTGATCCTGCCCTGCAGGACGTGATCATCGTCACCGGCCACCGCACCACCACCGCCACGGACACCGCACTTCTCCCCGAGGCTGCCCCGATGGACGGCATGGACATCACCCGCCTGATCGCCCGCACCCCCGGCGCAGCCCGCATCGGCAATGGCGAAATGTCCGGCCAGATGCAGTATCGCGGCCTGTTCGGCCCGCGCCTGAACCTGCGCATTGACGGCCACAGCTTTGCCTCCGGCGGCCCGAATTTGATGGACCCGGCGCTGCACTACGCCCCCACACCCCTCGTCGCGGCGGTCCACATTGATCGCGGCATCAGCCCGGTCTCCGAAGGCCCTGGCATCGGCGGCGGCGCGGACGCCGTCTTCAAGAAGACCGATTATGCCAATTCGTCTGAGGCCACGCTCGGATATGATCTCATGATCGGTGGCCGCACCGTGAATGACAGCCTTTCCACTGGCGGCATCATCGGCGCCTCGACCGATACATGGCGGGCAAACCTGCTCGGCGCCTATGAAGAGGGCGGCGATACGGCGTACAAGGACGGCACGATTGGGGGCTCGGAATTCCAGCGCAGCATCCAGGGCCTCTCCACGGGCCTGCGCACCGATCTTGGCGAATTCAGCCTCGACTGGCGGCGCCACAATACCGGCTTTTCCGGCAACCCGCCCTTCGGCATGGATATTCGCTTTGTCGACACGGACGTTGTGAAAGCGAGCTATGAGAAAAGCTTCGGCGATATCCTCATCGAGGCTTCGGCCAGCTACACCGATGCCGCGCATGGCATGAACACGTATGACCTCCGCCCCGCCATGATGCGGCGCGAGGCGCTTGCCTATGCCATCACCCGCAAGGCAGACATCTCCGCCACCTTTCCCGCCTTTGGCGGCAGGCTCCAGCTTGGCGCGGACACGGCGGAAGAAGACCACAACATCCATGTGGTCGAACCGGAAAACCTCGACAATTACGTCTATTCCCTGCCGGACATCGTGATCGACCGCTACGGCGCCTTTGCCGAATGGACCGGCACACTCGGCGCATTCAATGCCGAGCTTGGCCTGCGCGTGGATGAGTATGACGGCAAAGGCGGCACGGCCATCTTTGGCGAAGATGCGTCAATGGGCCAGAAAATGCTGGCCGCCAGCTACAATGCCTCGGATCGCCGTGCGGACGCCACAACGGTCGATGCGGCCGCCCGGCTCTGGCGTCCGATAACGGATGATCTCACTTGGCGTATCACGCTGGCCCGCAAGCCCCGCGCCCCCTTCTATCTCGAATGGTTCCAGTGGCTGCCATCCGGCTCCAGCGCAGGCCTGGCCGACGGCAACATCTATCTCGGCGACCCGTCACTCGACCCGGAAGTGGCCCTGATCGCCGAGACCGGCTTCGACTATGTCACCGAAAATGCCTATATCCGCCCGACCGTCTACATCCGCCAGATCGACGATTTCATTCAGGGTACGCCCTTTGATGACACGCCTGGCGTGGCCGACTCACTGGAAGAGATGATGGCCAGCATGCATGGCAGCGCCGCCGCCCTGCTGCGGTTCACGAATGTTGACGCGCGGCTCTATGGCTTTGACCTTGATGCGGGCATGGATTTGCCCGGACGCTTGCGCGCAGATGCCGTCCTCTCCTATGTGCGCGGCGAGCGGCGCGACCTCGACGAGGATCTCTACCGCATTGCCCCGCCCAGCCTGACCGCCGGCCTGACCTGGGAAGGCGATCTCTGGTCCGCGACGTTCGAGACTCGCGCGGTCGCCGAACAGGACAAGGTCTCGCAAACTCTTCAGGAAGCCGGGACGCCGGGCCATGTCACACTCAGCCTGTATGGCGACTGGCAGGTGAAAGACGGCGTGCGCCTGTCGGCAGGTGTCGAGAACCTCCTCGACCAAATCACCCGCGACCACCTCTCCGGCTACAACCGCAACGCCTATGGCGATGTCGCCATCGGCACCCGCCTGCCGGGCGCTGGTCGCGGCGCTTTCGTCCGCCTGTCCTTCGTGGGCTGATGAATACAAACCCAACGAAAAAGCCCGGCGCATCTCTGCGCCGGGCTTCACTGTGTTCTCTCTCTGAAATCCGGTGCCGGATTTAAGCCGTCTGGTTGGCCTCGGACGTGTCGATCGTGACGCCGGCGCCCATAGTGGACGACAGGGTGATCTTGCGCACGAACTGGCCTTTGGCGCCCGATGGGCGTGCCTTGGTCAGGGCATCAAGGAAGGCTTTGACATTGGTTTCGATGTCGCCTTCGGTGAAGCTGGCCTTGCCGATACCGGCATGGATGAGACCGGCCTTCTCGACGCGGAACTCGACCGAGCCGGACTTCGCGTCCTTGACGGCCTGTGCCACGTTTGGCGTGACCGTACCGACTTTCGGGTTCGGCATCAG
>DHZF01000154.1:0-185 GCA_002414505.1 Hyphomonas sp. UBA5111
TAGGAGTCCGGATCCAGCGCCGGGCCACCATTCGGGAACAGGGCGTTCGTGCCCGGTGCGAAGCCATTGTTCTCCACATTGAAGAGATAATAGGCATCCCGATAGGAGGCCGAGCCCGTGATCGAGATCGCGCCGAATTCCGGCCCGAAATCGCGCATATAGTTCAGCGAGAGCTGGCCCTGCAG
>DHZF01000154.1:341-4012 GCA_002414505.1 Hyphomonas sp. UBA5111
AACTGGTCGGCGATATTGGTGCCGGCCGACAGGATTTCCTGGATTTCGGCGTCGATGTAGCCGAGGTTCCCCATCAGGGTGAACTCGTCATTGATGAACCAGCTGCCCTCAAGTTCAAGGCCGGTATATTCAGACGAGCCGGCATTGAAGACCGAGGAGACGAACGTATCGTTGACGCCGTCACCATCTGAGTCGGCCCCGCTCTGAACCGTGATCTGCTGGTCCGTGTACTCCGCAAAGAAGGCAGCGGTGTTCAGCAACAGACGGTCATCAAAGAAGCTGCCCTTGATACCCAGCTCATAACTGTCGACCTTCTCCGGGCCAAAACCTTCTTCCGACAGGCCGAGCGGGTCGAGGTCGGCGCGGGCGCGCGGATCGAAGCCGCCCGCCTTGAAGCCCTGCGCGAAGGTTGCGTAGAGGTTCAGATCGTCGGTCGGTTTGTAGGACACCGAAATACGCGGCGTGAATTCCTCGTCCTTGCGGTTCAGGCCTTCATAGCCGGTCTGGGTCGCGAGAAAGATGGAAGTGCTGTTTGCCGGATCGAACGAGGCCGAACCGAGCCCCAGCCAGAGTTCACGCGTCACATCCGCCGTGGTCTCATCCTGGGTGAAGCGGCCACCGAGCGATACGCTCCACTGGTCCGTCACATCATAGGTGAAGTCACCGTAGACGGAGAAGTTTTCCTTGTCCTGCTTGCCGGCCTGGTAGACCGTTACGCCGAGGGCGCTGAGCAGCAGGTCGAAGGCGCCATCTGCGCTGCCGTCGAGATAGTAGACGCCAGCGACACCGGACAGGCGGTCGCCATTATACAGCAGCTGGAATTCCTGGCTGAACTGGTCGTCATTGTAGTAGGCCGGAACGTCGAAATCCGGATTTGGCAGGGCGTCGAAATCGATCGGGGTGACCGTGGCGCCTTCGCGATAGGCCGTGATGGATTTCAGCGTGACCTCATTATTGACGTCCCACTCACCCGTCAGGGAGTAGCCTTCGGTTTCGACCGAATTGTCATCACCGACCCCGGCGCGCGTGTCATAGACATTGTCCGTGACCAGCAGGGTGCCATCGCCGCTCGGGATCAGGCGATGGCCATGCTTGGCGTTGGAATCGTCTTCGGACTTGTCATAGGCAAGGCGGAAGAACAGCGAATCGGTCGGGGCCCATTCGGCGCTGACGCGATAGGCGAGGACGTCCTTGTCGTAATGCTCGGCGCCGGTGAACAGGTTCTTGCCGTAGCCGTCGCGCTGGTAGTTGGCGATTGCGCCGCCGACCTTGAACGTGTCGCTCAGCGGCACGGAGCCGGACACGATCGTGTCGAGCTGGCTGTAGGAGCCAACATTGACCTTGGCTTTCAGGTCCGGCTCGTCATCCATCTTGGCGGTGACATACTTGATCGCGCCGCCAATCGTGTTGCGGCCATAGAGCGTGCCCTGGGGCCCGCGCAGGACTTCGATCCGTTCAATGTCGAAAATGTCCAGGATCGCGCCTTGCGGACGGGCGATATAGACGTCGTCGACATAGAGACCGACACCGGGCTCGAAGCCCCAGAGCGGATCCTGCTGGCCGACGCCGCGAATGAAGGCGATCAGCGTGGAGTTGGAACCGCGGGCCACTTCGATTGTGGCGTTCGGGGTCGAACGCTGGATGGAGGTGATGTCGACGGCGCCGGTAGCTTCCAGCTGGTCGGCACTGAAGGCCGACACGGACAGCGGCACATCGATCAGGTCTTCTTCGCGGCGCTGCGCGGTGACAGTGACCCGGCCCAGCGTGCGGGCCTCTTCAGGGGCCTCATCCGCGTCCTGTGCCTGCGCAGCATACTGGCCCGCGGTCAGCGCAAGCGCCGACACGAGACCGAATCTCAGCGTATTCATTTTGTGATTTCCCAATTTTTCCTCCCGAGGATTCTCTCTATTTGACGGGAGTTATCCAGATCATGCGCGTCTCGGCGATGACATGTGGGCTCAACACAAGTGAACATTTTCGCTCACGGCTCTCAGGCCTGGGCGGTTTCCATGCTCGATCTGGCATAGGCGGCGGGCGAAACACCGCGCATTTTCTTGAACGCGCGATTGAAGGCGCGCACGTCGGAATAGCCAAGAAATTCAGACACTTGGGTCACGCTGGTGCCCTGGGCCAGCATCAGGCCGGCGCGCTCGGCGCGGCTTTCCTGAAGGATGTCCCGGAAGCTGGTGTTTTCCTCGCTCAGGCGGCGGCGCAATGTGGCTACGCTGACCCCGAGATTCCGCGCGACGGCCTGTTGGGTCTCAAATCCGTCCGAGATCAGATCGGCTGTTCGCACCGCAAAGGACCGCGCATCGAAGGATGGGGCGATGGCTTCAAGATGGCGGATCACGCGCGCGAAAATGCCGTCTGCCGTCAGGTCGATCTCCGGTGTGGAGGGGATTGTCTCGCAGGCAATATCAATGTCGTAGATCAGCTCATAGGCGGCATGGCCGTAGCCGATGGGCACCTGCCAGAATTGCAGCTGGCCATTGCCGGAATCATGACGGTTCCTCAGCAGGCTGACGCGTTTCAGGGCCCGGCCCGCTGCGCCGCCGGTCAAGCTGTCGAGCAGGGCATGTGTCTTGATCAACAGGGCGTCGCCGACGAAATGTGTCAGCGCCCGGTCATCGCGGAAGCGATAGGGGAAGGTCGAATCGTCCACCACCAGCGCCAGCATCGAGTCGGTCTGGCGCACGTAATTGTAGCGCCCGCCATGCATCATGTTGAAATGCGAGGCGAGGCTGCGGATCGCGTCCTGCAGGGTTGCGGCCGCCTGGATCTGGGTCACGACGAATGTGCCGGTCTGGTAGAGCAGCTTCCGTTCCGACAGTTGCGCGGTCAGATCATCGAAGGAGCGGGCGATCTCGCGCTGGATGCGATAATAGTCCACAAGGTCGATCTGGGTGCCGGGCTCGTTCGCGCGGCGGTCCGGATCAATGCCCAGCCGATGCAGCAGGCCGTCGACATCCACGCCGGATGTGCCCGCCCATGACAGGATCGGTTCGATCTGGTGAAGCTCGAAGCTTGCCCGGGTCAGTGACTGCGCCATGCGGGCCTTATAACAGATATCGGTATCGAAAACGTATCCTCATTCAAACGGATGTTTTCGATTATGGCGTGGCGGCAACAGGTCTATCGGTAATAGGCGCAGAGCGTATCGACCAGTTCCCGGCCGATTCCGCCGGCGCAGCGATAATAGATCGTCTGCGCATCGCGGCGGCTTTCGACCAGACCGGCGCCGCGCAGCTTTGAAAGATGCTGGGAGACGGCCGAATGTGATTGGCCGGTCATGGCAGCCAACTGGTGGACCGGGTGCTCGCCATCGCTGAGGGCGCACATGATCTTGAGGCGGGTATCGCTCGACATGGCTTTTAGCACTTCAGAAGCCTCATGAATGCGCGCCGACATCAGGTCGAGGGCATCCTTGGTCTGGGGTTTGCGCTGGGCTGTCATCACGAGTTACTCACATTCAACTGGTTCAGGCCGACGGCCCTGTTTCTGCGGCGCGCCGGCCATTGTCCATAATATAGGTTGGATTGACCGACGAAATAGGGTCAAACCTGCAAGACTCAGGCCTATATTCCCCGAAAATGCCCGAAGGACGGGGCATTTTGCTGAACTTCAAATCTTGCCGGAATCCGTGCAAAGCTTTATGCGCCCCCTATATGCGT
>DHZF01000131.1 GCA_002414505.1 Hyphomonas sp. UBA5111
GTTGCGTTCGACAATGACTGGCCAAGTGATGTCATGTCGGCGCTCCTGAAGGGCACGGAGGCGAACGCCGCGCCCCGCCGCGCAGAGTCCCTGACCGAACTGGCGCTCTGGGCCGAGGCGGCGCCGCGCTTGACCGATCTCCGGCAAGGCACATATGCCCGCGCGTCTGAAACCGGCCTTTCCCTGAAACAGTTTCGCTTGCCCGCGGCGCTTGCCGCCACCCTGTTTGTGGCATGGGGCGCCCAGACGGCGCTGTCAGTGCACACGATGAAGAATCTGACGGCGACGCTGGATGCGGAATCCCGCGCTCAATATGCCGCCGCTTTCCCCGGCCAGCCGGTGCCGCCCAATCCTGCCGCCGCCTTGCGCTCGCGCACCGGGGCAGCGACCAGCGTCGCCGCGCCCAGCTTCCAGCAGACCAGTGCGGCGCTATACGGGGCGGTGGAGAGTGTCAGCGGAGCGAATTTGGTCAGCTTGCGCTATGACCGCGCCATCGGTGAGCTTCGCGCCACGCTGACATATCCGGCCTTTGGGGCAGATTTGGACCTGAAGACGGCGATTGAGGCCACGGGCCTGCAGGTCAGTTTGGGCGATACGCGCCTTGAGGATGGACGGGTCGTGGGCGATCTGTCGATTGGAGGCCGCTCATGATGGGATACTGGAACAGCCGCACCGGACGGGAGCAGGCCTTGATCGGCGTGGCGCTCCTGCTCGTGATTGTCGCGCTCCTGCAATTCGGGATGGTGCGGCCCCTGATGGCTGCAAAGGCGGACTCGAAATTGGCTCTGGAAGCCGCCAGCCGGCAGCTCGACGTGGTCTCGGCGGAGATCACATCGCAATCGGCGCGCGTGGCCGGTGCCACTGGCGCCCGCGCCTCCAGTCAGAATTTGCGGTCGGACCTGTTGCAGCTGGCCAATGCGAGAGGCCTGTCCGTGTCGCGGTTGCAGACCGCGGATGACGGCCGACTGATCCTGCAGTTTGAGCGGACGGTGCCAACGCTGGTCTATGCCTGGCTTGCCGATGCGGATATGCGCTATGGCGCCGTGCCCGAGCGCGTGACCATGTTCGCCGAGGAGGCCGGCTATGTGCGGGCAAGTTTTGAGTTCGCTGGAGGCGGGTCATGATGCGGACAGGATTTCTCTTTGTCGCTCTCTTCGTCATCACGCTGGTGGGCGGCCTGATCGCTTTCGCGCCCCTGTCCTTTGCCTTGCGCCAGTCCGGTATCGCGGATCGCGGCGTGAGCTGGCAGCAGGCGCGTGGGTCGGTTTGGCATGGTCAGGTCACCGGCCTGTCATGGCGCGGCACGCCGCTCGGCGTGGTCAATCTCGATTCCGATCTTCTGCGTCTCGTGACAGGCGGCCCGTCGCATGACGTGTCGTGGAGCGGGCCGTTCGGCCAGGGCCGGGGCAGGATCAAGGCATCCGGATCGTCTGTTCTGGCGGAAGAGGTGTCCCTGAATATTCCGCTGACGGAGCAGGTCGGCGCCGATCCTGTTATTGCGCAGCTCGGCAGCAGCCTCCGGCTCTCGAATGGCTCTGTGAAACTGTCTGGCGACCGGTGCGAAGCGGCGGCGGGGATTGTGACGAGCGATGTGGCCCGTCTTGCCGCGGCGTCGTTTGGCCGGGACTGGCCTGTCCTGAGCGGTCCGTTGACCTGCACGGACACCCAGTTGACCGCGCACCTCACGGGGGATGCGGGGGACGGCACACGCATTGTCCTCAAGGCCGTTGCCCAGGATGGGTTTGAATTGGAACTGACCAATTTTGATGATGAATTGCGCGCTGCCTTGCTGGCGGCGGGGTTTGCAGACCGGAATGGCGCCCTGGTCTACACGCGGTCCGTGAACAGAATGGAGACAAGGCCATGAGGCAGGTATTAGCGATTGTCGCGGGGGCGCTGCTGCTGGCGGCATGTGCGAGCGGCGACAAGAAACGGCCCGTTCCGCCGGCGCCGGAGGTTCCGGAGGCTGGCAATCTGCCGTCGCAGGATCTTGCCGATGGCGAGTGCGCGCTGTTCCTGTGGACCCAGGGCGCGCCGCGACGCTTCATCTATTTCTCCAGGGCGGGCAGCCAGACGGCCGAAACCATGATGTCGAAAACCCAGCAGACCATGGCACTGGTCCGTCAGGGCGGCACCTTGTTCGGCCAGTTCATGACGGAAATGGACTACACGACCATCGACGGGGAGACGATGTCCCTGCGAATCACGCCGGGTGAGATGGTGGAGGGCGGGCAAAAAATCTCAGCTGGCCGCATCAAGCTACTGAATGATGGAGGTTGGGAGACCGTGATACCTGTGGCGGGTTTGCGGGCGTGCCAGCCGGATGCTGAGTGATTGCAAGGCCTTCGGCTCGGGCGGCTCCAAGCGGGCTACATATAAGATACGCAAACGTGTCATTACTTGACGTAAATCTGTCATACATCGTATTGTGACACTTATGTTACAAAAGCAATACAGATATATGTCAATCTCCGCTCTGGCGCTTGCGGCGCTGGGACTGACTGCGAATGCCCAACAGGCATGTGACCTGTCGGATGGTCTCGGCCTGCAGCCTGCTGCATTCCAGACCGAAACCGAAGCCTGTTTTGAAGGCCTCAATGGCGTCACGCCGGATACGTTCATGCAAGGCCAGCTTGGTCAGTTCACGGCCGCTGACCGCAGCAACGCGGGCAAGGCGAGCCTGGAAAACCTGGCAACGCTGAACGAAGCCGCCCGTATCCATGCCTATGACATGGCTGTGCGGGGCTATGTGGCCCACGAGGACATGGAAGGACGCAGTCATCTCGACCGGGTGCGCCTGTTGGACCGCACCCACCTCATGGGGGCATTCGGTGCCAACATGGCCATTGTGGATGACTCGGCTACGCCTGAAGAAGCCTATCGTGCCCTGATGGCAGACCCCGCCAACAAGGCCAATCTCAAGCGCGGCGAGTTCGACCATACCGGTGTGGCGGCTGTGCGCGCCAATGGCCGGATCTATTTGGTCCAGCTCTTCTCCCGCGTTGAGGGGAAGCTGCAGGCCCCGGTGCCGACCCAGATGAACGGCAAGACTGACCTCAAGGCCGTCTTCGCGGAATCCCGCGCGGAGCCACTTGGCTGGTCGGTTGTCTCCACGTCCGGCAATGTGCTCGCCAAGGGCATTGGCGATAGCGTGCCAGCCAGCGAGTTGAAGGGCCAGTCCGGCTATCTGACCATCGACATGGCACTCGGCAAGGACCGCTACACGCTCAAAGGCCCCGCGGTCTCACTGTTCTAGGCTGCGCACCCTCTCCAGATACGAAGAAAGCCGGTCCCTTCAGGGGCCGGCTTTTTTCATTGGAGCGGGTGAAGGGAATCGAACCCTCGTCGTCAGCTTGGGAAGGTGATGACATTTCAATGAAATCAATGCGCCGATGGAAAAAACCAGCCCGGAAAACCTCAATAATTACGTGAAGGAAGGGCTTGCTGGAAAAAACGGTTCAGCCGGCTTTTGCCTCCATTTCGGCCAGTAGATCGGCATTGACGTAGATCCCGCGCATACGCGCACCCTGTCCAGGCGCCCAGCCCATGTAGCGCTCTGCCTGCTCATCGGAGCAACCGTTCAGGAAGTGAAGCGTGGCCCGCGTTCCACGGATGTCATGCAGGTGCAGATCCTTGGCCAGACCGTGCTTCCTCAGTTTCGGCATGATGCCGTTGTTCATGGAGTTGGCGCTCTTGAACGGTCCGCCCTTCTCTGTGGTCAGAACCGTGGTGGCATTGCGCGGGCACTCGTTCAGCAGTTCCCGGAGTTCAGGCGTCAGCGGGATGCGCGCATATAGCGGCTTCTTCGACGGATCTTTCTTCACGCTCTTGTTCGTGCGCCGCTTGATATACCCTTTATCCCACAGGACTTCATTCCAGCGCAGCTGAGCGGCGTCAGCGGGGCGCAGGCCGGTCAGCCACAGGAGGCGCAGGGCGCGCTCACAGGAGGGCGTCAGCGCTCCCCTTGCGGCGATATAGGTTGCCTCCGGCCATGTGATCTCCGCGCGGGCGCCGATCTCGGATAGCCGGGATATGCCAGCCGCCGGATTGGTCTGCATGTCTTCCCGGTCTTTCCCGAAGTTGAACAGCCCCACGAGCGTGGTAAGGGCCTTGTCGGCCTTGTTCGGCGTCGCCGCCATGGATTTGTGCCACTTCTTGATCCGTGCTTTCGCCCCCGTCTTCTGGATGGCCGCCAGGCTGGTGGTTCCGAAGACACGCTGGATCTCGTTCAGGTGCGACAGATAGAGTTTCTGTGTGCTGTCCGCCATCGTCGGCAGGTGTTCGCGCTTGTAATCAGCGATCAGGGCGGCGATGAAGCCCGGCGCCGGCCGCGAACTGGTGAACAGGGAAAGCCTGCCAGCGATCCGGCCGGCTGTTTGCGGATCCTCGAGTCGTTTCAGCGCCTCCGCTTTTGTGGCGCAGCCCTCGATCTTGCCGACCCGTGGCGCTCCCTTGCCCTTGTAGGCGTATAGGTAAAGCGTGCTGGTGGCGGGAGACCAGACCTTATGCATCCCCGGGAAATCCAATCGCCGCGTCGATGTCCGCGAAGTCTGCTTCCTCGTCATTGTCGTTCTCCCCACCCGCAGGCGAGTCAGAACGAACGATGCCAGCCAGTTCGTCAAGTCTCTGGCGGATTGCCGGGATGTAGAACACCATCCCCCGGCCGCTGCCAGACACAGGCTGCACGCCGAAATCGCGCGGGTCTTTGCCGGCGAGCATGGTCTTGGCCTCTTCGAGGCTGACACAGAGGATAGGCAGGGCAGTCATACGAAATGCGCCCCCTCGATCGCGTCCACCACAGCGGCGTTCAGCGCGCGGTCGTATCGTGCCTGCAGGATAACCGGGATGCGGTTGGCGCAGGCGGCTTCGTGATAGGTCCGGGTGACAGCGCGCAGCCGCTTCCGACAGCGCCTGCTGACCAGCGGCCAGTGCCGGCTACAGAACCACCAGTAATAGCGGTTTTTCGCCTTGCGGTCGCAGAAGGGGAGCGCGCAGGGGGTCAACTGGCGGCACCGCGTCGATAGATCATGAGCGGGATGATTCCCAGCAAGAACCAACCGCGATAAAAGTAGATGCGGGGATACCTGCGGACCATCTTTGTCCGCTTCCATTCCTTGATGACGATCATGCCTTTTCCCTTTTCTGTTGCTCTTTCACCCACCTCCGAACGTCCGTGTAGGTGGTCTTTCTCAGGATCGCGTAAGCCTGCCGGCACTGTTCGATGGTGAACATGCCCGTGTGGCAATCGTCGGGGCTGATGCCCATTTCGGCGGCCAGGTATCGATATACGCGGCGGCGCATCATGGACTTAAGCTGATGGGGCTCCAGCTTGCCTTTCCCGCTGTACTGCGGCGGAATCGTCTTCCACAGCGGATCCAGAACACGGTGCACGTAGGAGCGCGCATTCCGTGTTTCCTTCCCAGCGGTCGCGCCCAGTGGTTCCTCGGTGCCGGGGTGGCATCCGCAATAGGCGCCGCATGGGCACAGCCAGAACTTCAGTTCATACAGATCTTTGCGGTGCGGGTAGATGCGCTCGCCAGTCACCAGGTCGGGGGTGACGCAACCGCATTCGATGCAGGGGCGGTGATCGGTCATGCCTCCGGCCTCCCGTCATGCTGGACGCCATCGAGAAGGCGGCCTGTTCTGACGCGATTTCGTGATTGGTTGAGGTCGATCATTTGCTGACGCAGATCAAACCGTTCCGGCATAGGGTCATAGTCAGGGCCGAACCACGGATAAGGGTTCTCACCCTTTCCGCCGAGGATGTTGTCCCACAACTCGCCAGCTGTCACCGCATGGTCCGATTTGATCAGGAGGTACGGGAACAGCAACTCTACGATTTCTGCGGCCGCTTCTCCCTGCCTCGACCATTGATACTGAGCGCGGTGAGACGGATTCTTCGGCGCGTAGCGGTACACCTTGCCTCCCCAGAAAGAGGCTGCCAGGTCGTGCGGCTGTCTGCGAGTTCCAGAAATGCCGATGCATGGCGCGTGATAATAGACGCCCTTTCGGCAGCTCTGATTGATGGTGATGTAGCCATCGCTGTCAATCACACCAGCCAGATACGCCAGCTGTAGTTCGGTGGGCTCTTTCAATTTAGCCATCGGCCAGCTCCTTCAGGGTATCGACATTCGCGTGGATCACCTCGAACTGGAGCGCCACCACCATTGGATTGTCCGCCCACGTCTCGCCGGGCTTGGTGTGCAGGCTGTCCCAGAGGGAGCGGAAGCTGTCGCGCGGGCATTCCCAGCCACCCTCAGACGATCCTTCCGGGTAATTCATCCATTCGCCGCCCCAGTCTCCATAATTGGGGTTCGGGGTAATTCCCTCTGCAATGGCATCGGTGGCGCTGATCCGCTGTATCGGATCGAAGAACACGCGATTGACGCGCAGGGTCAGGCGGGAGGCCGCGCGCGGGCAGAACATGGCCGGCCGCATGAACGGCCCGCCATCGGCATCGCTGCGGCGCTCCCAGGCAGGCTTCAAACTCTCGGCCGGTAGATTGAACCATGTCCGGGTTCGTGTTGCAGCGAAATCCAGACACGTATTCACGAACCGGCCCTCAATGGTCGAATAGAATTGGTTTTCCTGAATCGTGAACGCCTCGCGCACATAGAGCAGATCGCCCACCTCGACCTTGGACAAAGGGCAGGGCGTGATGCGGCGGGTCTGCGATTTCCGGCCAGCGAGCAGCGCGCGGACCATCGGACCGCTGAAGATTATGGGTCTAATCGTCATGTGTCTGTGCCTCCGGGGGTGGCTTTCAGGGCCGCCTCAGCAGCGAATATCCAATCGCGCTCTATGCTCTCCGCCACGGCCTCATCTCCCGCACTATCAGCCTCGCTGTCGGATGCGCGCATATCGGCGGAACTGCTATAGCGGTATGGGCACCCGGATTTTTCCGCTTGAGCAGCGCGCCGCCAAACCTCTGCCAAGGCCGCAAACGGCCTCAGCGCCTCCCGCATCTCCCCCACCTCTGCCTGTAGGGCGGGGAAGGCGATTGTGACCTCGCGCGAATATCTCTGGTAGGCGGCGGTCGCCTCTGACGATGGCCCGGTATCGCAAGCCTGTTGCCATGCCGCCTTCAGATCGCTCAGCCTCTCCCAGTCCACTTTATCAACGCTCATTGGTCTGGCCTTTCGTAGTTCTCAAGCAGATCAGTCTTGGCCTCATCCTCGGTCTCGCCCCACCCATACGGACCATCTTCCTCATAGCCGTCCCAATGGGCAGACCAGTCATGGGAGCGGATCGGTATCGGGGGGAAATGAAAAGTTGTAACCACGTGTGTCACCATGGAATCTCGTCTTCCAAGTCTTCCTCATCGTCATGCGGAAGTTCTGGCGTTTCGCTCTTGCGATACTCGACCGGCTGGACGGGCTTGCGAAGCGCGCCATAGCGATCACTGGCCGCATCTCGTGCGATGTCCTCAGTGCATGGCCGGATCGAATAGATGGACGCCATGGAATAGAACTCTGTGATGTCGCCATCGACTGTCGGGACATCTACGCGGAGCATCTTGGCGCCAGCGATCTCAACCTCGCGGACAAATCCGGGGCGGGTGCGGTGGCCCAGAATTTCAAGGACTGCCCATCCCTCGAAGGCGGGCGCTGTATCTTTGGTTTGGGTAGTCATCACTGATTGCCTTTCAGATGGTGATTGATCGTGTTCAGAACGTCTTCGTCCCAGTCGCCATTGCCCTGCATCCATTCGAGGTATGAGCGGGGAACATCTGCCCAGGCCTTCCCCCGGTGCTTACCGAACGTACAGACGCGCAGCAGGCGGGGCCGGGACGAAACCTCGATCATGCGATCGATGGTCCAGCCGCGGCTTCTCAGATCGTCGAGAATGCCAAGCGTGGTATAGCAATCATAGAGCGCGCGGTGCGCGTGGCCTGTGCCTGCTGGCGGTCGGGTTGTGCCCAGCCAATAGGACAGCGCCTGATTGCCGTAGGATGGCGCATCGTGGAATTCCTCATAGGCGCACTTCATCGTGCAGATCCACTTGTCGCCCAGCTGGCCGACGAATTGGCGGTCGAAGGCTGCATTGTGAGCTACATAGACATCGGCGCCCCGGAACAGGTGCAGGGCATCCTCGAAGGACGGCGCGCCCCGCACGTCCGCATCGGTGATGTGATGGATGGCGGATGCTGTTGCCGGGATCAGAACACCCGGATGAACCAGAGTCTGGATAGGCGCCCCCACTTGATAGCGGGTCATGCCCGGATGCTGTTCAAGTGGGATGCCTGCGATTTCGACCACTTTGGCGTCGGCCTCAACGCCGGTGGTCTCTGTGTCGATGACTGTCAGTTTTGTCATGAAGTTTTCTTTCGTGGCCAGGGGAAAACGTTTGCGGGAATCCGGTCTACATCGAGACTCTTGTTCGACAGGAAGACGATATCGACGGGCTTGTGCGGCCACCGATCTTTCGCGCCTTCGTCTTTCAAAGCGGCCTCAACGCCTCTCGAGGATGAGTGCAGTTTCCAGGCTTCGTAATAGCCAGTCCCATACCAAGGCTGGAGAATATCTCCCCATCGATCGATGCAATACGCGATGACGATGGAGAGTTCTTGATCTGTCAGGATATGGGTTCGTCCGTAATATCCTCTGCCCTCGGTCGCATCGAATGAATGCGCTACCGTGTAGACCTTCAGGCCCTCCAGACGCTTCTTGTCCTCGATGGTTTTCTTCTCATGGGCGATGCAGTCAGCTTCGTCAGTGAAGCGCTCACCATCATCAGCAATGAAGATATTCTGCTTCTCCATTCGCATGATCACACCTCCTCATCCGCTGCCGGCGAATTGTTCGCGTCGGTGATGATATCCATCGCCCGGTCGGTGATCTTCGACGCCTTGTCGGCCAGCTTGTCGAAGGTGCCGCCGATGGACTTGCGCTCGGCCTTGGTCAGCGATTTGTACCAGACCGAAAACGACTCGGCCCAAGCCTCCGCGCCCTGCGCTGTTTCAATCAGCTTCGCAGGAGGCTGTTTCACGCTCGGTGACGTGGCTGCATCCTCGGCTTCCTCGACGGCCTTGGCGGCGCTGCTCTGTCCGGTGGCGGGTTCTTTCTTCAGCTTCGCGCCGTTGGCATCGGTGGCGGGTTCATCGCCCAGCAGGTCGCCTTGGGGCACTGCTGACTCTGGTTCAGGCTCTCGTTCCAGTTCCTCCCGCATGGCCTCGACGACTTCGGCCTCGGTCGCAGCTGGCTTCGCTTCCTCGAACTCGGCATCCTGCGGTTCAGGATCAGCCGGGGCCGGTTCCTTCGCCTTCGCTGCTTCAGCTTCCGCGCGTTCCTGGCTGGACCGCTCGATAGATGCGGACAGCTTGGCGGCGGGATCTTCGGATTTCTCAGGGGTGACGTTGACCAAGCCGCGCTCGAATTCATCGACGTCATAAATCCCCATAAGCAGGTCCGGCGCGTGACGGCGACACCATGCACGGGATCCGTAATAGCCGATTTGCATTTGAGGATCGTTTTTCCAGAGCGGGGAGTTCTGAGGTTTGATGTCCCGCTTAAGCGGGGTCTCAAGTTCCAGGACTTCCGGCTCACCCTTGATGCGCCCCGTTACGGTGACCTTCAGATTGTCACCCTCACCTTCGAAACGATACTTAAGGCGGCCTTCCAGATACCCTGTGGCGTAGATCATCGCGTTGATGGCCTGCGATTCATAGGCGATGTTGTCGTTTACAAGGTAGGCTTTAGCAGCCAGAGCAAAGGGAGCAATGCCGAACCGGCTGGCTGTTTCGATGATACCGAGACAGGCACCCACATTACCACGCAGGGGTGCACGGATCATGCTGCCGGAGCCAGCCATAGCGGCGGCATACTCCATGACTTGACCCATATTCGCAAAGGCGGGAAGGTGTCCCCGGCCATGCGCGACAACAGCGATATCGCTGCCTCTTTGTTTTGCCTCGTTCAATGTACGGGGAACATTCGTCGTTTGATTTCCATCTGCCATGTTGGCCTCCTAGAATTTCAGTGAAACGTGGGGGACGTTGCCGGCGAGGATCGCGGTCACGATGTCAGCGGCGGCGGCCGGGCTGCACATGCCAGCCTTGGCGATGGCTTCAGCGGCCTCAGCCTGAATACGCTCGCGGTGTTCGGCATCGGCTTTGCGCTTTTCCTCGGCGGCTTTCTCAGCGGCTTCGGCATCGCGCTGGGCTTGCAGCTGGCGCTCGGCCTCGGCGGCGCGGTCGCGTTCAGCTTTCAGAGCGGCTGCGGCCTCGGCATCCTTCTGGCGCTGGCGCTCCTCGGCTTCCTCGCGGGCTTTCTGCTCGGCATCGCGCGCGGCCTTTTCCTCGGCGGCTTTGATGCGTTCGGCCTCGGCGGCTTTCCGGCGCTCCTCAGCTTCAGCGGCTTCACGTTCGGCCTGTTTCGCCGCTTCCTCGGCAAGGCGCTGTTCCTCGGCTTCCCGGAGACGCGCCAACTCGCGCGCGTCTTCCTCAGCCTTGCGTGCGGCTTCCAGCGCATCCCGGGCATCGGCCATGCGTTGGTTCAGCGCAGCCTGCGCATCGGCAAGTTCGCCGCGGAAAACGTCCGGTTCCAACTCATAGGCGCGCAGCTCGGCCAAGTGGGCTTCGATGGCGGCCACGGTGTTATCCGGACGCTGCGCAAGCCAGTCATGGAACTGGTCGACGGCCACCTTGCGCGCGTTCTCGGCAGCTTCCCATTCAGTGACCGGACGGCGCGCAGCGGCCACCAGATCGGCAAGGGTCTCCTTCACCTGGTTGCGCACCTCATTGACCTTTTTGACGGCCGTGCGGTGTTCCTCTGTGCGCGCGAGGCCAGCCTTGTCGATGGCAGCTTTCAACTTTGTGATGCCGTTGGCGCGCGAAATAACCTCATTCCGCCCGACATTGGTTTCGAGGTTCACATCAGCGGCGTCGATTTCGTCCTGCAGCTCGGAGACCAGCTGCTTCAGCATATCCGGTTCATCGAAGATGGCGGCCGGATTCTCGCGCAGGATTTCGCCCACGGCGGCGGAGTTGTGACCGATGGTGGCCTCGGCTGGGGCTGGGGGGGCTTGAACGTCTGTCATGATGGTTCCTTTCGGTGGGGGCGGTGATCAGGCGGGGGTGAGTTCGGGCGCGCGCTTGGCCATTTCGGCCAGCGTCGGAACCTTCGGGAGAATTTCGTCATGGTCGCGCAGGCGCTTGAGCGCATAGGGGGGCAGGCCAACCGTGACCGGACCCTCGCTGTAGGATGGCCAGTCATTGGCTTCGAGGCAGCGCGCGAGGCGGTCCAGAGCGAAGCGGTTCTGACGCGCGCCCCAATGGATGGATTCATCAGTGACCGCAGCAACGGTGACGGGATAGGGGCGCTTCTTCTCCTGAAACACGAAGGAGAAGCTTTCCATTTCATGGCCCAGCACCTTGGCCATGCCTTCAGCCATCAGCGCCATCTGGCCGTGATAGCCATACTTCCAGATGCTGCGCTCGATTTCGTCCTTGTCGCCGCTGGTGGTGGTCTTGTAATCGGCCAGGATGTTGTCATTCGGGATCATGTCCGGGCGGCTCTTGATCCAGATGCCGGTCGCCTCGTCTTTCCAGATCAGTGACGCCTCGACGATGCCGCCCGCGAGTGCCAGGTCCATAAGCGGTTCCTGTTCCAGCCGCGCGGCCATGCCCTTGATGTCTTCGACGTCCTTTTCCTTGAACACGGTAAAGCCGTCAGCTTCCTGTGCGGCCTTCCACTCTTTGGCTTCCTTCGTGCGGAAATCATCATAGGGCGAAATCACGATGTCGGACGGCCAGCGCTTTTCCACGCACAGCACGTGAGCCATGCGGCCAAAGCGCATGTCGCTGGTTTCCGGCTCTGCCTCATGCTCCGGGTTCATTGGGGACGAGTCCCAGAACTTTTCCGGGCAAGCCTCGATCTTGCGCAGGCCGGTGTTGCTGATGGATAGCCCATCGAACAGGTCCGCATCATGATGATAACGCTGGATCGGGATGAAATAGATGCCCGGCCTGGTGACCTTCTCACCGTCCTTGATCGTGATCGGGGTCATGATGTTTTCACCTCGTCTGTTAGTTGCTGTTCGCGCTCATTCAGCCGCCTAAGCGCGTTGGATGCGGCATTTCTGGTCTGGCCCAGAAAGTCGACGTTGAACTCGATGGCCTTTGCCATCTGGACGAGCGCTGTCTCGACCCGGGAATCCCTGGCGGGATCATCAGGGGCCGGGCTGTTCAGCTCCTCGATGGCGCCGGTCAGGTGATTGTGCGCGGCGGTCAGGCCGCGCTGCGCGTCCAGCAGGGTCAGGGTCATTCCCTGATTGGACTTCCAGTCGATACTCATGATGCTTTCTCCTGTTGCTTCAGCCACTCGGCACGGCCCCCGGCGAAGTCGAAGCCGGTTTCCTTGCCATTGAGGGCGCGTGTCAGATCGTCGGCCATGCGGTTGCGCGCACGGGCCTTTTCCTGTTCGCCGCGCACAAGGCAGGCGATGCCTTCCAGGCGCAGCATGCTGACCGCTCTGCCGGCCTCGTATTCAAGGCGTTCGCGGTCGCGGGTGGAGCGGGGGCGGATCATTCGGCGGTGTCCCCCGCATCGAAATCAAATATGTTCATCCGCGCCAACAGCTTCCGCTTCTGGTCATCGGTCAGCAACCTGCCGGACAACAGCAGGTTCAGCGTCTTGGGGTCGACGTAACCGCCGGCGTTGCTGTCATGGACGCGCGAGATATCGAAGGATCTGCGGTAGTTGTGGTGTCCTGTGTCGGCAGTCATCCCCGCTTCGGAGAAATCCCATGCCGTCTGGATCGAATATTCCTTGCCATTGATCAGCGCCAACAGGGCCTCATAGACGGGCGTGGCGCGGTACACTTCAAAGAAGTTTTTTAGTGCGGCCTCGGCCTCTTTCTTCTTTTCGAGATAGGCATCGTAAGCCGCCTTGGTTTCCGGCGTGGCTGCGGACATGGTGTCGATTTTGACGCGGATCTGATACATCAGCCAAACCTCCGCAGGGAGACGGCCCGGCGCTGCATGCGGCGCAGTTTCGTCATTGCATGCGCCCGCGCGGCGGGGTTGGCGAACTTGGCGGCAACGATGGTCTGCGATGCCTCGCGGATCAGGTTGCGTTCGCGTTCGTCGCCCTTGCTGGCGAGTTGATCCGTGAACGAAAGCGCAGTGATGTTCGTGTTCGGGTTAGCCATTGTCGGGAGTCTCCATGATAGTGGCGAGGATGGATTCCTCGGTCAGGGTTTCGGGAAGGGGTTCGCCCATAGCGCGGTCACAGATCGCGCGGGCCTCGGCAGCGCCGGGCAGGCCATCCAGAATGTGGTCGATGGCGTGACCGGCGACGGCGCGGAGTTGTTCGCGCGCACGGGCGGTGTTGGCCTCTTCGATGCGGGCGCGGCGCTCGGCGGTGAAGTCGATGGTGAAGCCGCTCATACTGACACCTCGCCTGTGCGGCTGAAGCGCAGCATTTCAGGACATGTGGCGCCCTCAATCGGGAGATCGCCGATGCGTTCCAGAACGCGGCCCTTGAACAGCGTCACATAGCCGTCCACGAGCGACAGCGGGCTGGCTGGGGCGTTGTAATTGTGGGAGGGCCGGGTGCGGGTGACGATGCGAACGCACCAGTCCTTGCGCGGGCCAAGGCGCTGCAGAAACACGTCACCGACTTCCGCCCGGTTGCGCATGCGGCGCTCTGGCAGGCGGTGATCGCTCAGATGCTCGACCCATGCGCCGACCTGATCTTCGTGGTTCTGGAGAAATTCAGAGCGCTCGGTCGAGACGCCAAGCCGCTGGAGGAATGCGGCCAGAAACTCAGCGCTGCCGATATAGTTCCGGCCAACCAGTGCCAGTGCAGTGGCCTCGGCGGTCGGTGCTGATGGGGTGTCGTATGGCATCGCTTGTTTCCTCTTCGATGAGGAGACAATGCATAATGCATAATGCGTAGTCAACAGGAAATTCTGCAAAACGCATAATATTCGGTGACACCAAAGCCTCAGTCCCTTACATAGGACGCCTCAGAGGAGCGGGATCATGAGTGAAGTCGCGATAGACTACATAGTGTTGGGCTTGATGATGCTGGCGATTATCATGAACTTATTAGCGGCGTGGTTTCTCCACCTAAATATCAAGCGCACCTTCGGGTCAGATTCGTCTAGAAATCGCGACAGTTTCGAGTGAGCGTATACCCGGGTCGACACAAATTCGCGGGGCCGATGGTCAGAGAATTCGCCTGCTTGCCCAACGAGAATGCCCGGCGAAATGCTTTTCGAGGTGCTTTCGCTGGGCAGGGGGTCCAATAACTCCCGACCGTTCCACGGCTGCGATGTCGGGGCAAAGGCCGCTCCTTGTCCCAAAAGTCCAGTGCCCCTGGGGGTGATGACCTCAATATCGATTAGATCCAGTTTGATTGAGGCGCGGTTTCGAATGCCTATTTCGATCACAGTCCAATCTGGTTGGCTTTCGAGAGCTGATGCGATCACTTCGACTAGAGGCTCATCTGGTTGTGCTGATTGACGGACGAGACTCCACTGTCTCGCCGAAAAGTGCGCTACCCAGACGGAAGCTGCGGCAGAAATGAGTGCTGCGAACAGTGTGCCTATCGCAATCCAGTCCATTGGCTTGCCCGCCAGTATCCCTTCCGCCACGCTAATCGTAGCCTTAAATATCAGGCGGAGTTTGAGGGTGGCTCACTTGGCGTCCACCGACAAAGAGTATCAGTCCGACGAGGAACAGAAATGGGCCGGAGCCCATCAATATCAGGCCAGGCATTGTGTAGGTGCTCGCGCGCTTTGCCAGCGCGGATGCCCGCTCTTCCAGCCTATCCAAATCGTCAGCGCAATCAGTGAAGCCTCCATCATAGCGATCCAGCCGCTTTGTCGCCATGCAAAGGTCGGCACTGGATTGAGCGGCGTTCAAAAGGACCGTTTCACTCTCCGACGGCTTGCTCAATACAAAATAAACAAACAGCCCGATTGCCAGCACTAGTACGGACCCAACCATGATCCATTGGCCAAGCGTTTTCACCCTAATACCCTCCCGATCCAGATCACTCGGCCCAGCACTTCCACGCGCTCGGCATCGGTCACGGTCATCGTCTCATAAGCAGGGTTGTCCGACTTCACGATGATGTGGCGCGTCTGCAAGTCGACCTGGCACCGCTTCACGAGCAAATCATCCTCAAGGGCGATGATATAGATCCCGTCACGGCCGACCTTGCGCACAGAGCGATCAACCAGAACCTGGTCAGCATTTGCCAGCGTTGGCTCCATGCTATCACCGGCGACGCGGATCACTGCCAGATTGTCCTCTGCCGTTCGCGTGATGCGGCTGAGTTCCTGCTGCCTGTAGGGCTGGTAGCCAATGGGTTCACCATCCTCAGCCATCGCGCCAGGGCCGGCACTGGCCCGGATGTCATAGATTGGGATGGTGGTGATCGCCTCCCGGTGTGATGGTTTCAGAGCGGTCTGCGCACCCGTCAATAGCCATTCAATAGGAACGCGAAACGCTGTGGCGTAGCGCTTGAGGGAATCGGCCTTGACGCCCCTCGACCCATTCTCATGCCCTGCATAGGTGGCATATTTGAACCCAAAGGCCTCGCAAGCCTCCATCACGGTCTCGTATCCCGCATTGATGCGGGCTTCTCTCAGTCGTGCTGCTATCGCGGAATCGGTCATGCCTGATCAGTACCGCATTGTATTATGCATTAGGCATTGACTTTGCAGAATGCATAACGCATAGCGATTTTATGCGTTTTGTTAAAGACATCTTTGCGAAGTTCGGTGGCAACGGCGTGATCGCTGAGATCACTGGCGAAAAGTATCCCACGGTTTCCAGCTGGCTTGTCAGGTGCAGCATCCCGCCGAAGCATTGGGCTGCGCTGGTCGCAGCGGCGCCCGCACACGGGGTTACACTCACGACAGATACGATGATTGCGATTGCCGCGAACCGCGATGAAGAAAAGCTTCTGCGGGCACGAGAGGCTGACGCTCGAAAAGAAATTCAGGCGGAGCCCGCCCAATGACGCCGGCGGATCGCCTCCTGTGTTCCTGCGCGGGATGCCGCGCCACCAAAACGGCCTCACCTCCCGTCCCCTTGGGTGATGATGCCGGAGCAGGGCGGGTCAGACCCTCCCCCCCCGAGGCCCGTCCTGCTCATCCTCTCCAACTGATCCGCAAGTTCCAGCTTGCGTTTCGCATTCTCAATCAGAAACGAGGCAGCCACCGCCAAGTGCTCGGCCTCGTCTCTCAGTTCTGTAGGTCTGCTGTTCATACTGCCTCCCTGCCTCAACGGTTATGGAGGCAGTGACACATGCATTTCGAGGGCACAAATCCCCAAAAATTGCCGCTGGGGCGGCGCATTCAGGTCTACCTGAAAACCAAGTTCGGCAGGGACGCGGCAAAGCACGCGGCGGCCCTGGCGAATGTAGACGTCCGCACCGCACGCGGATGGCTTGAAGAAGCACGGGAGCCGAAAGGCGATGCCCTGCTGGCAATCATAACAGACATGGGCCGCGACGGCCTTCTGGCGATCTTCTCGCCGGAAGTTGAAAGCCATGAAGCGCGCCTCCGGAGGAAGATCGATGAGCACGGGCAAGAGATTGCGCGCCTTAAAGCGTGCCTTGGAACGGGCGGGCCTGCGCCTGCAAATCAAAACGCTCGTGTTCCGTGTGCTGTTCCGGAAATGGCGCGCGCAAATGGATCTGATCATCGGTGATGAGATGATCCGCTACGGGCGGGAAACCGGCCATGCGGGGATCGTCTTTGCCGGTCACGCCACCTGCGACCGCGCAATGATGATCCTGAATGAAATCGAGACCGGCGAACGGCAGGCGCCGCGTCCCGCCAGCTATTGGCATGATCGATAGCCCCCACACCCTGCCAAGGAAAGGACCACCCGCATGGCGAAAGATGCAAAAGACAAGAGCAGTGATGCGCCGACCATTTTCACTCCCGCCACCAAGTCGGATTTGCGGACCGCTCTCGACAATTACGAGGCGATCAACACCGAAAAAAGTGACAAGGCCGACGCTCAGAAAACCCTTCTGGAGCGGTTCAATGAACAGCATTCATTGCCGCCCTGGATTTTCAAGATCGTCCGCAAGTTCGACAAGCTCGAACAGGATGACAGCGCAGAGTCCGCCCGTTCCAAACGCGCCCTGACACACGCGCTGGAACAGCTCGGCATCGGCCGTCAGACCGATATCGAGGACTTCACCAGCAGCGGCCCGGCCAATGATCCGGACGGCGATGGCGGCGGCGCACCCGCGGTCAGCGAAGAAGAGTGGAATGATGCTGATCCGAAGAAGGACCAGGACGCAGCATGATTCTGGCAATCGACCCCTCCGTAAGCAGAACGGGTTGGTGCAAAGGCCACCCTGGCGGACCCGTGCAAACGGGATCGCTGGGGCTTGGCTCTTTTGGCAAGGAACTCGGCCCCACCCTGAACGCCTTGGAGCAATGGCTCGAAGGCGCTCTGGATGGCGTCGACATCGTTTTCTACGAACAGCCGATCCAGTTCGGAAAGCAGTCGTTTGACAGTCGCCGCAAGCTCTATGCGCTCGGTGCGCTGATCGAACTGGTCTGCTACCGCCGCCGCGTACAGGTGCGCGAAGTAAACAACCAGACCTGCAAGGCGCTCTGCTACGGCAGCGCAAAGATGAAATCCGCCGAGGTGAAGGAGCGGGGCGTCGGCCTCGCCAAAGCCTGGGGATTTGAACCCGCCAATCATGATCAAGCCGATGCCTGCGCTGTGTTCCTTGTGGGCGCGCGCGAATGGTTTCCGGCCGACTTCCAGACATGGGTGGACCGCAAGGCCGCGCTCGCCCGCAAGACCGGGGAATTACTCATATGATCAACGAACGTGAGGGGGCCATCCTCCAAACCACCATGCCGGGCACTGGACTGGTCAATGGGCATCCTGCCGAAGCTGATGGAAACGTAGTACCATCTGCAACGGTCAAATCCGCGCCCCCTCCACCTGAAGGGGTTGGAGCCCCTGATGATGGTGCATTTGAAGCGGTCAAGGATGCCAACCCGCGCACTGAACAAGCTGGGCCGAAGGCGATTGACGCCAAGGCTTTCGAGCGTGACGAAAATGATTGGTACACAGAGCCGCGCTGGTGTGTTGACCTGCTGATTGAGGCCGAGAGGCCGACAGGGCGTATCTGGGATCCGTGCTGTGGTCATGGCACCATCGGACGCGCATTCGCTGAAAACAATCACCCGATCAAATCCACTGACCTGATCCAGCGCGAATATGGTCTCGGCGGTATCGACTTCCTGAATGTCGAACCATCACAGCGCAATCGCGTCGACCGCATATGGGTGAACCCTCCCTTTGGGCTGGCGGCGGCTTTCGTGCGTCATGCGGTCAAACTGGTCGATGGCAGCGCGTGCTTTCTGTTGCCCCTGAAATGGCTGGCCTCGGAAACCCGCCAGGACCTGTTCCGCGAAGTCGGACGGCCGCAGCGCATCTATGTGCTGGCCAATCGTCCATCCATGCCGCCGGGAAAATTTCTGGATGGCGAAACCGGACGTTTCAACTGTGATGACCCTTTCCCGAAGGAGAAGAACGGCGAACTGAAATACCGCTGGCGCAAGGGCGACAAGCCCGGTGGCGGCGCTGTCGATTTCATGTGGGTGAAGTTCGTTCCCGGATATGAGGGGCCGACCTTCATGGACTGGCTGAGCCGGGGGGGGCAGGCAAAGCCTTACCGGCGCACCACGCGCGTAGCCGCGCCCGAAACCGCACTGAAGCGGGGAGGGTTTGAATAATGGGCCTGATAATCGATAATTTCGCAGGTGGCGGCGGCGCCAGCCTCGCGCTGGAAGAAGCGCTTGGCCGCCCCGTCGATATCGCCATCAATCACGATCCTGACGCGATTGCCATGCACACGGCAAATCATCCTGACACTCTGCACCTTCAGGAAGACGTGTTTGCGATCCGGCCGGCAGAACTGTGCGCTGGCCGCCCAATTGATGTCGCGTGGTTCTCCCCTGACTGCAAGCATTTCAGCCGCGCCAAGGGCGGTGCGCCGGTTTCAAAGAAGATCCGCGGCCTTGCATGGGTGGTTCTGAGGTGGGCGTCACTCCCGAAGTGGCAGCGCCCGCGCGTTATCTTCCTTGAGAACGTCTCCGAGTTCCAGACTTGGTGCCCGGTCAAGCGCAATGGCCAGCCGGACATGTCGAAGAAGGGTGAGACCTTTCGTCTGTGGGTCTCCCATCTGGAAGCGCTCGGCTATACCGTCGAGTGGCGCGAACTGGTGGCCTCGGACTTTGGGGCGCCCACGATCCGCAAGCGTTTGTTTCTGGTCGCGCGCTGCGATGGCGAGCCGATCCACTGGCCGGAACCGACGCATGGCGATCCGTTCGCGAAGGGCTTCCGCAAATCAGGGTTGACCCCGTGGCGCACCGCCGCCGACATTATCGACTGGTCGATCCCGTGCCCGTCGATCTTCGAACGCAAGCGGCCCTTGGCAGACAAGACGCTTGCCCGGATCGCTCGCGGCATCCAGCGCTATGTGATCGACGATCCGCAGCCGTTCATCGTGAACCTGACGCACGGTGTGCGACTGGAGTCCATTGATCTCCCCATGAAAACCATCACGGGTGCGAACAGGGGAGAAAAGGCGCTAGTAGCCCCTACGCTCATTCAGACGGGGTACGGCGAACGAGAGGGGCAGAGCCCGAGAACTCTTGATCTGCACCGGCCGCTGGGAACTGTCGTAGCCGGAGGCTCAAAGCACGCGCTCGTCGCCGCCTTCCTGGCCCAGCACAATGGCGGGCCGCGCAACGGCTCGCTCAGTGGCCGGTCAGCTGACGCCCCGATTTCCACCATCACCGGACGGGGCACACAGCAACAGCTTGTTACGTCACACCTGCTGAAGCTTCGCGGCACCTGCAAGGATGGCCAGCCCGTCACCGAACCGGCGCCGACGATTACGGCGGGCGGGCTCCACATCGGCGAGGTGCGCGCCTTCCTGCTGAAATACTATGGCGCAGGCGTCGGTCAAAGCGTGAAAGAGCCGCTGCATACTGTGACGGTGAAAGAGCGTTTCGGGCTGGTCACCATCCACGGCGAGACGTTCCAGATTACCGACATTGGAATGCGGATGCTGGCAGAACATGAACTCTATGCCGCGCAAGGGTTCCTTCAGGTCCGCCCTGATTATGTCATCCGCCCCGTGATCAACGGCAAGAAGATGACGAAGACGGCATCGATCGCGCGGTGCGGCAATTCAGTCAGCCCGCCGCCCGCCATCGAACTCGTGCGAGCGAATGCGCCGATGTTCTCCATCCTGCACCGCCCAGCCCGTAACTCCCCACCCTCCGCACCCGCTTACGGTGGCGCATCATGAGCGACCGCAAGAGCATGAGCGAAATCCATTTTCCGGATCGTCAGCCCAAGGCTGAGCCGCCGCACAATCTGTCGGCCGAGGCGGCGGTGCTGGGCGCGATCCTGTTCGACAACAATGCGTTCCAGCGCACACAGGAAATCCTGCGCCACGATGATTTCTATACGGAGGCGCATCAGGAACTTTATCATGCCCTGGAAGCGCGGATCATGGCCGGCGGTGTCGCTGATGGCGTGACCATGCGCGAGCATTTCGAGACCACGGGCAACCTGTCCCAGATCGGTGGGGCCGATTACCTGGCCCAGCTTCTCGACTCTGCAGCGTTCGGACCCGAGATTGACGATTACGCCCGCATGATCCGGCATAGCGCCGCGCGTCGGGCCATCATGGAGGCCGGGGATTTTCTGCGCGCCTGCGCTGAGAGCCCGGAGGAATCCGGTCAGATCACGCACCTGCTGGAAACCACCCGCGAAAAGCTGCAATCGGTCGAGGATATGCGCTTGCGGGGATCGCGCTGGGAAAGCGCGCAGGCGTCCACACAGCGCACCTTTGCCCAGATGGAGCACATGGTTCGCCATGGAAAGCCGGGCGAGGTTCAGGGCCTGAAAACAGGCATCCCTGACCTAGATCAGAAACTGCAGGGGCTGGTTCACAGCCGCCTGATCATCATGGGTGGCCGGCCGGGCATGGGTAAGTCAGGGGCAGCTGCCAATTTCGCCACGCATGTGGCCATGACCCCGCATGGGGAGCAGCATGCGCCGGGGCCTGACACGCATGTGGTCGGCTTCTTCTCGCTGGAAATGTCCAAGGAAGACTATGACCGGCGCACGGCATCATCGCTGGCCCACAAGAGAAAATATGGCCGCGTCGAGTATCAGGATATCGGTCAGGGCAAGCTGGGGCAGACACAGCTGGCGGTACTGGGGCAGGGCGGGCGACTGGTGCCGGATACCCTGTTCATCGATGACACGCCCTTCCTGAGTGCATCTGACATTGCGGTCAGATCCCGCGCGCTGAAACGCTCTGCCGGCCGTCTCGACCTGATCGTGATCGATTACCTGCAGATCATGAATTTCAACATTGGCCGGAACGAGAACCTGTCAGCCGCGATTGGTCGCACCACCAGTGCGCTAAAGCAGATGGCAAAGGAGTTGCGGGTTCCGGTCATGGCGCTGTCGCAGCTGTCTCGACAGGTCGAGCAACGGGAAAACAAGCGCCCGATGATCTCTGACCTGCGCGAATCCGGTTCCGTCGAACAGGACGCGGATCAGATCATTTTCCCCTTCCGGCCCGAATATTATCTGAACAAGGAAGAACCGCCCCACGGCGCGAAAGGCTCGAAAGAGGAACAGCGCTGGATTGAATGGTGGTCAGCGGCAACGGCCGCCAAGGGCGTGATGGAATTCAACATCGCAAAGAACCGTCACGGCGCTGAGGGCCGCGTCCTGGCGCATTACGACGCCGGCACGGATGCACTGGTGCCGCACAAGGATGATCTGGAAATCAAGGAGGGAATGTTCGCATGAGCAATAAGGCTATGACTTGGGCGATAGAATGCCGGGTGAAGGGATCGCACAAACTGGTGCTGATCCTCCTGGCTGACTGTCACAATGGGAGCACAGGGGCCTGCTTTCCATCCCAGAGGTGGATCGGTGAAAAGGGTGGATTGGCAAAAAGCACTATTCAATCCGTGCTGAATGACCTGGAGGAATGGGGGTTCATTACGCGCCAAACGCAAGCGCTGGGGCGCGGAAAAGGGAGCAAGACAGACTTCGTTTTGCACCTCGATATTTTTGACCCCCAGAATATAGGCCCCCAAAATACTGACGTTAGAACCCCAGATTCCGATGACTTAGAAGCCCAGAATTCAGGGCCTGAGAATAAGGATGAACCGGAAGAGGAACCGGAAGGAACCGGAAACGCGCAGGCGCGTGACGTGTTCGATCATTACAATCGAACAGCCACAGCTGTCGGCTGGGTTGTTCATGCCAGGCTGACAGATGCAATCAAATCCCCATTGAATGCCCGGATAAAAGATTACGGCGCGGATCAGGTTAAACGGTTCATTGAAGCGCTGACAGAACTGGAATGGACGTACAGGGGATTTCGGGACAAGCCGGATTTCCGCGCCAGCCTCACCTACATCACCCGGCCCCGGACGTTCGCGGAGCATTTTGACAAACTGGTCACCAGCCAGCCTGAACGAGACCTACTGACCGGCGCGGACTCGCCTGAACGCGAATGGCCGCTGGATCTGGAGGGTGCGTTCAATGCGCTGGAACGGGAGCTGGTCAACGGCGCTACCCGGCCCGCGTGGATTGGTGGCCGGTACGGATACCCGATGGACCCACGCTGCCCCGACGCCGAATACCCGGCTGGCCTCTACGCGCTGTTCCCGAAAATCCAGAAATGGGAGGCAGTCTCGTGATGGCTCTCAAAATCAACCATTTCGCAAAATACCCGGTCTGGCTCCGGGCTGTCCTGATCGTTGGCCTGTCAGCGACGCTCTGGACCGGGATCATCCTGACAGTGGAGGCGCTGTGATGTTTCAGATCGGACAGGAAGTTGCGTGCGTGATCGATGGGTGGCCTTGGGATTGGCAGGGCTACACGGACATATTTCCACTGGCCAAAGGCAGCACTTACGCGGTCGTTTATCTCTACCCGGATGGCGCAATCCTTCCCTGTGGTTCGGAAATCATAGGCGATTGCATCGGGATAGGTATCGTCAACGAGCCCCTGAAGATCGCAGTCGAGAAGATGGGGATGGAGCTAGCCACCTACGACATCTGGCCAACAGAATGGTTCCGCCGCCTCCAGCGCAACGCCGAGAGCGTCGAGCAGGCCATGACCATCTTCCGCAAAATGACAGAAACCACGAAGACACCGGAGGTGATTGGGGCATGAGCGCACCATGGACCGAAGACGAAAAGCAACATGTTCGCACCAAGTGGACCAAAGGCTTCTCGGCATCGCAGATCAGCCGCACCGTCAGCGCCACATTCGGAAATAGCCGTTCACGGAATGCGGTGATTGGACAGGTGCACCGCATGGGACTGGCCGCCCGGGCCACACCTACCCGGCCTGTAAAGATCAAGCGCAAGACCCGCCGCGCGCCGCCGAGCAAGCCCGTCGCCAAGGCGAAGCCAAAGCCTGCGCCGGCCAAGAAGCCGGAGCCGGAAGTGTTGGAGCCGGAGGGCGCGTTCCACATCCTCGACCTGAAGGAGCATCAGTGCCGCTGGCCGGTGACCAAGGGCGATGACCACCGCTTCTGCGGCCGCAGCCAGGCTGCCGGATCATCTTACTGCCGGGCACACCTGAAGCGGAGCATTTCGCCGCTCTCTGCAGCGACCCTGCAGCGCGCGCCGGTCAGCATGAAAAAGGCCATGTCATGAGAGAGCCGACACCCCAGAAAGGCTGGAGCCGGAACGTGGTCATGGAGCGCGAGGAACGATTGGCCAAGCGCATCAAAGCCTATTGGTTCGCGCGCGGGTTTCTCGTCGAGACCCGCATCGAGGTCGAGACCTTCTATGATCGGGTGTGGCAGTTTCCGGTCCCGTCAATCCGCTCGGATATGGTCAACGGCCTGCCGGTCAAGCGCGTGAGCGGGAGGGTTCGGAAATGATGCCCGGCCAGACTCAGCCAGAGCCGTATCACTACGGACGATCAACCGCCCATGATGACCTTCAGGCCACGTTGCTGCACTGGCTGGCCAATCAATCGGGACGCGCCGCATGGGGTGAAATCGATTTGGACGGGGCGCGCGCCGATGCCTATGCGGTGGAAATCGTCCGGCGCAAGCTGGTGAACCCTCACATTTACGAGGTGAAAGCCGCGCGGTCAGACTTCACCGGGGAAATGCGCACCGGGAAGTGGCGGAAATACCTGCCTTGGTGCTGCCGTTTCGATTTCGTCACCCCGGCCGGCCTCTGTGAACGATCCGAAATCCCCGAGGAAGCTGGCTGGCTGGTGCTTGAGGATGGGAACTTTCGCCGCCGCAAGCGTGCGCAGGTACGAGAGGCCAGCGTGCCAGACTGGTTCCTGTTGAGGGTGGCGCTGCATCGCGCCCCGCATATGCCGGTAGGCCGGGCGTGGGTTGAGCGTCAGTGGATTGACCACATTCGCAGCAAACGCCGATTGGGCGCCGAGGTAGCCAATTTCATCCGGAACAAGGCGAAAGCCCACGCTGAACTCTATCAGATGAAAGCCAGGGTGGCTGATCTGAGGGCGGAATTTTACCGGCTCAAAGCGGCCGAGGCACACCCGGATTTTGCCACATCCGATCTGTTCGAGAACCCATTGGAGGAACTGAAGTGATGGCCACCAAACCCCGCCGCCGCGCCGGCCGAAAGCGTCGGCAAGACGTGAAACGCCAGCCCAGCGGCCAGATTCGCAAGAGCGTCTATGCCGAGCGGGTGACGCCCACCAAGGAAATGCAGGCCCGGCGTGCTGACCTTCTCGGGGACAAGAACGCCACCGGGGAAATCGATTGCGCACTCGACGTCATCGCCAGCCCCGCGCACCGCCTGATCACCCCCAAGCAGGCCGAGGCCGGGCGGCGCTATGCGGTGGCGCGCATGCGCCTGATGAAGTCCCTCGGCACCAGCCCCGACCCCAGCACGCCGCGGCTCGCTGAATGGATCGACAATGGCCAGTCGCCCGCTGATGGGCCGGATGACGGGCTGGCCGCGTTCAAATGGCGGAAGGCCAACATGTGCGTCTACGACTGCGGTGCCGACATTCGCAAGATCGTGGACCGGGTGTGCCTGGAAAACCAACTCCCCCGCAAGGACCAAGTAATCAAATTAAGGATCGGTCTCGACGCCTTAGTCCGGCTGTATCGAATTTAACGTGGCAGGATACTCGTGCATCATTTTGAGGTTGTTTCAGGATAGAGTGTCGTTGCTCTCTGATTGCTTGTCACCCCTCATAGGAGTTAGTACAAAGAGCGAACGCGCCGGGGTTTTACGGGCCTCCGGCGCGCTCTAACCACGATGATCGTGAAAGGATCAAACGATGGCTTCAAACTTCAAACCATGCTCCATTGACGGCTGCAAGGGCAACGCACACAGGAGCGCCACCGGCCGCCGTGGTTGGTGTAGCGCACATTATCAACGGTGGCGCACTCACGGCGACCCGTTAGCAGGGGGTACTAGGACGGGGGCACCCTTAGAATTTCTGCAGGGATTAGCTTCCAAAGAAACTGATGACTGCATTCCATGGCCATTCGGTAGAACGTTATTGGGGCGAGCTCAGGTTCACATTGGCGCAACGACTCGCTCTGCCGCTCGCGTTGTTTGTGAACTCACGCACGGCGATCCACCGACGGCGCAACATCAAGCAGCGCACTCGTGCGGAAAAGGTCATCTTGGTTGTGTAAACCCCAGGCACCTCCGATGGGCGACTCCGCAGGAAAACAGCGACGACAAAACAGTTCACCAGACTATTAGTCGCGGTGAACGGCACGCTAGTGCCAAGCTGACCGAGTGTGACGTTTTAGAAATCCGGAAGGCATCTTCCGAAGAAAGGTCGATATGCTCCTTGGCGCGTGAGTATTCGGTAAATGAATCGACTATCAGGGATATAGTGTGTCGCAAAACTTGGGCTTGGCTCAAATGAGTATGATGCACACAGCAATCCGAGACAATTGGGCGATCCCTGACGAGGCTGTGAAAGGCGCGGAATTCGTGCTCACCCGCAGCATGGGCGATCATCAGGTGTTCAGCATCCGGGGCATCATCGACGGCCGCGCGGTCTGCCGGCACTGGAATGCCAGGCACAGCCGCTGGGAATACGAGACCTTCGGGCCAGCCTGGTTCCGGGGGAAGGTCAACCACATCGAATGGAGGCAGGCAGCATGACACCGTACACACAATGCAGGCGCTGCGGCCTGAACGAATTCATCAATCCCCGCCCTCTGAATTGCCCAAACTGCAATGCAGTCATTCACGAGGAAGCCCACATGCGGGCAATGCTAGCGAGGAAGTCTGCCTCTTATGTGGCGCCGGAGGATGCGAAACAGCAGATCGCGCGCGCTGTTTCTAATACGATCAGGGCCGCCATCAAGAAGTAGTGGCAACCATTAGCATCAGGCACACCATCTGGACGCTATCGCTTGACAGGGGAAATGAACCACCTCATAGGCGAGTCCAATGCACATTCGAGAATAGCGCCTGCGGCCCAATGGGATCGCGGGCGTTTTTCGTTTCAGCGGCGGTAGCTCAGTGGTTAGAGCGTCCGGCTCATAACCGGAAGGCCATGGGTTCAAACCCCATCCCCGCTCCCAAATCTGCGGCGCTCTTGAGCGATCATCAGCCCGTGATGAAGTGATGCCACGGCCCCCAACCAACCAAAAGGGGATCGGGCATCGGACTGAGAAGGGTCGGGCGACGGCCACCGCCCCTGCGCCATCCCGTATCCAGCATTTGAAGGCTGGTTGGGACCAAGCGGGGAATAAGCGAATCCTTGCCTCGGTAAATCACTTCCCGCAGGTCACTTTCCAAGAGGTGCTCTCACAGACCTCCGAACGGCCCAAAGAGAGCGTAAGCCGTTCACCTCGCTTTCCCAGTTCATCGCCCGGTCCAGGTCCGGCTCGGTAGTTTCCTCCCTTGATGCGTGCGCAGGCACCGGAGGCCGGGCGGTGATCCTTTCCACAAGCCCCCTATTCAGTGAGTTCCGTCATGGCCGCACCCGAAGGCAACAGGTTCTGGGAAGCTCGCAGCTCCCATGGTCGCAAACCAATCTTCGAAACAGCCGAGGATCTGTGGAATGCCTGTGTGGAGTATTTCGCATGGGTGGAGGAAAACCCGCTCTATACCACTGAGTTGGTCAAGTATCAGGGAAGCGCAGAGCAGGTCGAAGTGCCAAAAATGCGGGCCATGACCATCACAGGGCTCTCCCTTTTCCTCGATATCGACGTGACAACATGGAAGGCACAGGCGAAGCGAAGCAAAGATTTTTCCACTGTCGTAACGCGAGCCGAGGGCATCATCTACGATCAGAAGTTCTCTGGTGCCGCTGCTGACCTCCTGAATGCCAATATCATCGCCCGCGATCTTGGTCTGGCTGACAAGCGAGAACACACAGGAAATGACGGCGGGCCGATCAAGGTAGAGGGCCGGACATGGCGCGACGTGCTGAGGCAGGAGACCGACCAGCCGGAAGCGGAGTCGGAGGAATAGCCAGGCCTCTCACGAACCCGGCTCTGTTCGAGTTCTGGGAGGAGGTTTTTCTCGGCGGCAATGATACGGCGGTTCTTCACGGTGGCCGGTCCAGCTCGAAGACGCGGGACACAGCCTGTCAGCTGGTTCGCCTGATCGATCATGTCGGTGTCGGCATGCGAGTCCTGTGCATCCGTCGCTTCCAGAACCGCATCAAGGATTCGGTCTACACAGAGCTGAAATGGGCGATCAATCATCTGGGGCTCTCGGACAAGTTCGAGATCCAGAAGAACACGATCATTCATGTGGACACCGGCTCGGAGTTCATCTTCTACGGCACCGAGCGCAATATCGACGACATCAAGGGCACGTCGGACGTGGATATCCTCTGGGTGGAGGAGGCTGAAAAGCTGACCGAGGATCAGTGGGTCATCATTGGCCCGACGATCCGGAAAGAGGACAGCCTGGCAATCCTGCTGTTCAACCCGAAACTGGTCACGGATTACGTCTGGAAGAACTTCGTGGTGAACCCGCCGCCGCATACGGTGGTTCGCAAGATCGACTATACCGAGAACCCGTTCCTGTCGCAGAAGGCGCTGCGGGATATCGCGGCCATGCAGGAACGCGACCCGGAGACGTTCGAACATGTCTATGGCGGCGTTCCGCTGGGAGACAGCGAACTCTCCATCTTCAAGCGCCGCTGGCTCGATGCCTGTGTGGATGCGCATGATGTGCTCGGCATCGACCTGGCCGGCCGAAACGTGATCGGCTTCGACCCGGCGGATGATGGCGAAGACAAGTGCGCCACCGCGGACAAGATCAATGGCGTCTTCATCGACGCTGAGGACTGGTCATCCGGCAAGGATGAGCTGGTGCAGAATGCCAAGCGGGTATGGGCGAAGGCCAACCGCATCAAGGGCTGTGTCTCCTATGACACGATTGGCATTGGCGCATTCGTCGGCGGCTACATTGATGAGCAGAACGAGACAGAAGGCGGCGATGTGGAGCACTATGCCTTCCACGCTGGCGGGGCGGTCATGGATGGCGACAAACCCAGCGATCCGCAGAACGATAACAGCCCGCTCAACAAGGACGAGTACCTGAACCTGAAGTCTCAGTCTTGGGCCAACACCGCCCGCAAGGCGATGTTGACGTTCAACGCGGTCACCCGTGGCCAGTCGGTCAAGCCGGAGGACATCCTGTCGTTCTCGTCCTCAATGGGCGCGGAGAAGCTGGATGCACTGTTCACAGAGCTTTGCGTGCCCTGGTGGGTGGAAACCGAAGGCAAGAAGCGTGTCGTGCCCAAGGTCAAGCTGAAGAAGGATCTGGGCGTGAAGTCGCACAACCTCGCTGATGCCGTGATCGCCGCTGACAATATCGACCTCGGAGGCCAGCGCCATTACGCCGGCATGCTGCTATCAAAACGGAAGCGCTCATGACCCGACTATCCACCCTTGTGAACGCAGCAGAACGCAGGCTGGCTGCGATCTTCCCCGGCTACTTCGAAGGCGCCAAGCACGACCACTATCAGGATTTCGGCTATCCGAAGACGATCACCTTCCCGATGTTGCACGGCATGTATTGCCGCAACAGCATCGCACGCGCGGCTGTGGACAGCACAGTGGAGAAAGTGTGGGAGACACACCCGCAATTGCTGGAAAGCGACTCCAGCGAGGACGAAACGGACCTTGAATCCGATATCCGCCAGCGCTTCAGCGATATTCGCTTCTGGCAGAAGATCATGGACGCGGATACCAAATCTCTGGTCGGCGCCTATTCCGGCGTGATCCTGCGCCTGGCTGATGGCAAGCGCTTCCGTGAACCCGTCGACACAGTGCCCGGCGGACTGGATGGACTGGTCGAGATTATCCCCGCATGGGAGGGACAGCTGACCGTCTCCACTTGGGACACAGACGAACTCTCTGAGACCTATGGCCAGCCGACCATGTTCCAGTTCAACGAGTCATCGATCGGCAACACCAACACACAGCAGCCACGCCAATTCGAGGTGCATCCGGATCGCGTGATCGTCTGGTCGAAAGATGCCACCGTGCACAACCGGTCCTTCCTTGAGCCCGGTTACAACGACCTGATGACGCTGGAGAAGGTCATCGGCGCCGGGGGCGAAGGCTTCTGGAAGAACGCCAAGCGCGACCCAATCATCAATGTCGAGCCTGATTTCAAGGTCGCCAACATGGCAAAGGCCATGGGCGTCCCCGAGGAAGAGCTTCTCGATCTGATGAACGATCAGGTCGATGACTGGCAGAAGGGCTTCGACAAGCTGCTCATGCTTCAGGGCATGACGGCCGAGACGCTTTCGGTCACCCTGCCCAGCCCGGAACACTTCATTGCTGGCCCGCTGCAGACCTTTGCAGCCTCGATCCGCATGCCCATGAAGATCCTCGTCGGCACCCAGACCGGAGAGCGCGCCAGCACCGAGGACGCCAAGCAGTGGAGCAAGACCTGCATGTCACACCGGGAAAACCGGGTGATCCCGAACATCATGGACGTGATCAACCGCCTGGAGCGGTTCGACATCCTGCCGGAGCGTGACTGGAACCTCGATTGGGACAGCCTGACTGACTCCAGCGAGGACGAGAAAATGGGGCTGGCCTCGAAGATGTCAGAGATCAACTCCAAGATGGAGCGCTCGGGCGAGATCGTGTTCACGCATGACGAGATCCGCGAAGTCACCGGCCGTGACCCGCTCAGCGATGCGGACAAGTACCGCGAAGAAGACGAGCCGGACGAAGAGGACGAGGCAGCCGCGCTGGGCCTTGTGCCGGAAGAGATCGAAGCCGCGGCCTGACCGGCCTCACCCAGTATCAAACGCAGCAGGCGGTCCATGTGGCCGCCTTTTTCATATGGAGCATCCGATGCCCAAGCTACTCCCAGCCTTCCTCGTCAACCGCAGCACCAAGGATGAGCAGGTCGCCGTCCATGTCCGCTGCAACCTCGCCGGCAAGATCAAGCGCGAGATGCGCGACGGTCGCGAAACCATCATCCTGCCCAGCTATGCGGCCAAGGCTGACACCGTGCTCAATGGAACGCTCTATCCGCGCGAAGAACTGCAGAAGTCCTATGCCGGCCTGAACCGGACCCCGGCCCCTCTCGGTCATCCGCTGATCAATGGCAATTTCGTCGCTGCCCTCGACCCGGAGGCGCTGGCCCGCAACTATGTCTTCGCCTGGAACGAGAACCCGCGCTGGGATGGGGAGCGCATTGCTCTGGATGTGGTCATTGATGTCGCCCGCGCCAAGGAGAGCGAAGGCGGCAAGCAGGTCCTGAACGCGATCGATGCGGGCACCCCGATCAGCACCTCCACCGGCCTGCTCTGCATGCTGGAATATGTCGAGGGCGCTGAACACGACTCCATCGCGCGCGAGATCGTCTGGGATCATGTGGCGATCCTGCTGGATGAGGAACCAGCCATCAGCACTGGCCAAGGCGTCGGCATCTTCGTGAATTCGTCTCGCCAGACCGGCAAGACCACTGAACTAAAGGTCATCAACTCGACCATTGAGGAAGAGTTCGACCGAGAAATCGAATGGGCGGCAGAGAGCATCTGGCGCGCAGTCGAGCGACGCGAAGAGCGGGAAGATGACCGACCCGCTGTTGAGCGTATCAAGTCCGCTATCATGAAGGCACTTGGCCTCGAGCGGGAACCCTCTGCAAATCGAAAGGAAGCAGATATGTCGAAAGAGCAAATCGACGCGCTTTCCGCGAAGGTTGACGCCCTCTCGGAGTCGATCACGCCGGAAGCCCTGGGCAAGACCATCGGTGACGTGGTGGCCAACGCCATCAAGCCGCTGACGGACAATCTGAACGAACTTCAGAATGCCCAGAAGGCCAAGGACGATGCCGAACTGGCAACGCTTCGTGAGAAGATCGTCAAGGCCAATCTCATGGACGAGGAAGCTGCCGGTGAGCTGACGCTCAATGCCGCCCGCGCCCTCGCCAAGAAGGCCGAGCCGAAGAAGGCTGCGGCACTCAACGGCAAGTTCGACGGGGCCGGCGATGAAGCCGACCAGTGGGACGGCTACACCATCAACCAGCACGTGAAGACGGAGGTTTAATCCAATGGCTGGAAACGTGATCTATCGCGGCCCGATCAAGGACGAGCCTGAAACCGTCTCCGACAAGACGGTTGCCGGCGCATACCTTCCGGGCATTCTCGTCACCGAGTCAGCTTCTGCGCTGACGGTGGCGACCGGAGCCAACATCGAGGACGATCTGCTCGTTCTCTCCAATCGCCGTTTCTATGGCCAGGACGTGGCGACCGCCTACGCCTCTGGTGATACCGGCGTCGCCTATCGTCCGCGCCCGGGCGAAATCTATCAGGTCCGCGTTGCGGCAACCACTTATGCCAAGAGTGACCCGCTCACTGTAGGCGCCAGTGGCTACCTGGAAGACGCTGCGGCGGGCGAACGTGTTCTCGCATTCTTCGAGGATACGCCGGGCGCATACTCCGCAGGCGACTTGGCTGATGTTCGCATCGCCAACAGCTTCAACATCGCAGCGGTATAAGGAGCCCTACCATGCGCGTTTATAACTCCCGCAATCCTTCCGGGGCTGATACCGGCATCGATATTCCTGATCGCATGCCGATTGCCTCGCAGGAGCAAAACAACTGGCTGCTCAATCGCCGCCGCCAGGTCGATGCTCACGAGCTGAACTTCCTCGGCAATGCCAGCCCGCTTCCCCGCGATGTGTGGGGTGAATGGGATCGTGAGGGCATCGAGGTCCAGCGTGAAGTGCTGGCCGTCTTCGGTGACCTTGCGGCCGCTGTGGGTACGCCCATGCCGATTGGCAAGCTGATCCACTACTTCCAGCAGATCAGTGACTCCGGCGAGGCACACGTCTCTCTGGATGGCCGCTCGAAAGGCCGCACCGATCAGCAGGTCATCAGCTATCAGGGTACGCCGCTGCCGATCATCGACAGCCCGTTCTCTTATGGCTGGCGCCAGATGGAAGCTGCCCGCACCGAAGGTTATCAGCTGGACAGTGCTGGCCGTCGCAACGCTGACTTCAAGGTGGCGAAGAAGCTGGAGAGCATTGCGCTCGTCGGTGACACTTCCATCGTGGTAGACGGCAAGCCGCTCTATGGCCTGACCACCCACCCGAAGCGCAACACGCGCTCCACCACGAATGACCTGAGCGCTTGCACGGGTCCGGAGTGGACGGCTGACGTGAATGCGACGATCAAGCTGCTGCATGCGGACAATTTCCGCGTTCCGGCGACCCTCTATGTCAACTGGGATGACTGGTTCTATGCCACCCAGACTGACTATTCCACGCAATACCCGAACAAGACCATTGCCCAGCGTATCCTGGAGAATGGCGGCGTTCGTGAGGTGATCCCGGCATCTGATGTGCCGGCGGATACCATCATTGCCGTGGTCAAGGATCGCCGCAGCATCCAGGTGCTGAACGGCATGCCGATGAACTCCCGCCAACAGTTCCGGGCCAACCCGGAAGACGATTACAATTTCCTCGTCATGGCGGCGCAGGCCATCGAGATCAAGTTCGATGCCGAAGACAATTGCGGCATCGCACACTCCTCGTAAGTGAACCGGGCGGCGGGGCTTAGGCCTCGCCGCTTCTCCCCCAAGGAACCCCCATCATGCAATACGAAATCACTCAGCCCGGCGTCTATGACGGCGAGGGTAAGCCCGTGAAGGTCGGCACTGTATTCGACATCAAGGGCGACGCCGTTCCGGCATGGCTCGTGAACAAGGGCCGCCGTCTCGGTGGTGACACCGAAGGCAAAACGCCGATCACAAATCCGAAGAAGGATGCACGCTCAGCCGAAGCGAAGGCGAAGGCTGAAGCCGAGGAAAAGGTTCGCCTCGAAGCCGAAGCGAAGGCGAAGGCTGCCAACACCAAGCCATCCGCACAGGAGCGTCAACAGCGCCTGCGCGAACTGGTTGGCGAGATGAAGCCGGAAGCCTTCACTGCTGACGGCTCGCCTGACGTCAAGGTGCTCAACGGCATGTTGAATGAAGGCGAAATTGCCTTCACCGCCGAAGAGCGTGACCAGCTGTGGCCGGGCATCAAGGGCGAGTTCACCCCGCCTGCCGCCGGCAAGTAAACAGATTGCCGCCCTGTCCAAGATGGGGCGGCGCTCACCCCCAGCCAGGATGATCAGACATGCCATACGGAACGCTGGCCGGTTTCCGGTCATACTGGACAGATCGCGGCAACAGCGCGCCGACGGATGCAGGGGATGCAGATGCCAATGCGGCGCTCGTTCGCGCCTCCGATCACATCAAGTACAGGTACGTGGCCAACCTGATCAAAGGCTATGACGAAACCCTCGATGTGGTGGAGGACGCAACCTATGAGGCTGCGCTGCTCGAACTCACCACAGTGGGCTTCTTCTCCAAGACATACACGCCAGCCCAGCAGAAGGTGCTGACCGGCGTAGACAAGATCAGGTGGACCGTCACCGGCGACGCCAGCAACAAGTATGCGCAGGCGCCTGTGTCCACCCTCATCGAGGCCATGTTCGAGCCCTATGTGCGCGACCTGAATGACGCGCAATTCCGGTTCATGTCGATTGGCCCGGGAACACTCTGATGGCAGAGGACTGGGCCAGCATCGCCGCCGAGGTCGAGGATGCCATCCGCTCGGTATCGGACACCAGCCAGCCGAACGGCTTTCCTGCCACCATCCGCAAGGCAGGGACAACGGCCGGCGCGAACCCATGGGATCCAGCGACGGGCACGCCAACCTATCACACAGTCTGGATCGTCGACGGGGATCGCGTCATCCGTGATGAGACGGGCACGCGCATCGAACGCATCGAACGGACGCTGATGGTATCGGCCACCGGCACCGCCATCGAAGACGAAGACATGATCGCTGTGGGAATAGCCGCCGAGGATGCGAGCGAGGCCACACAGTGGGAGACTATCAAGGAAGTCCGCCCAGTCGCGCCTGCTGGCGTGGTGGTTTACTACAGCCTGGTCATCGACGGTGCGCCGGGCAAACTCTCAACCTGAAGGAAGCCCCCATGAAATACACCGTTCAGAAAGCCAACCAGTTCTTCAAGGGCGACAAGCCAATCCCGGTCGGGGGCGATATCGATCTGGAGGACAATGTGCTCACACGCAAGTTCGTCGAGCGCGGTCATGTGGAGGCACCTGCGAGCGGCGGCACGGTCTCCGGCAAGCAAGAGTATCGCCCCGGCGAGAGCGCCTCAGAGACCACGATCAACAAACCAGAGCCAGACGCTGACTAGATGCCCCGCAATATCCCGGACATCGACCAGCTAACCGAGCTGTGGGAGCCGCGCCTGCGCGATGCCTTCCTCGAAAGCATCGACGGCGTGACTGACCGGGTGACGCTGAAGCAGATCACGGCCCTGCTCGAACGTGGGGACATTGATGGCCTGCTTGATTACCTCCGCATCAACCGGCTGAGCTTCCAGGGCTTCGAGATTGCCATGCGCGATATGTATGAGGCGGGAGGCATGCGCTTCGGCTCGTCGCTGCCGACACTGGCGCAATTCGTGTTCGACGTCCGCAATCCGCAGGCTGAGGCGTGGATCCGGGACAGGTCATCCAATCTCGTCACCGAGATCGTACAGGATCAGCGCAACATGATCCGGGGCCATCTGGTCGAGGGCCTGGCACGGGGCGACAATCCCCGCACCACCGCAATCGAACTGGTGGGACGCATCGATCGTGCGACTGGCAAGCGCTCTGGCGGGATTATCGGCCTCACACAGCAGCAGGAAGCGTGGCAGCGCGCCTATGCTGCCGAGTTGGTTTCTGATGACCCGGCCATGCTCCGCAAGGCTCTGGGGCGCAAGCTGAGGGACAAGCGCTTCGACCGCGCCATCCAGAAGGCCATCAGGACCGGCAAGCCCATCCCCGCAGAGACCCGCCGCAAGATGGCGCGCTCCTATCGCAACCGCATGCTGAAGTATCGGGCGGACGTCATCGCCAGGACCGAGACACTGCAATCCCTCGCAGGCTCTCAATACGAGACCTATCGCCAGGCCATTGATGCCGGCGAACTTCGCGCCGATCAGGTCACCAAGATATGGAAGAGTGCCAGTGACGAGCGCGTTCGCTTCTCCCATGCGATCCTGCATAACGACAAGGCGCTGTTTGATCAGCCGTTCATATCACCATTGGGCAACGCCATGCGCTTTCCCGGCGACCGCTCGCTTGGTGCGACCGCGGCCGATACGATCCAGTGCCGCTGCACACTGAACTACCGGGTGGTATTTGAGTGATGGGCCAGTTCGTGGATGCGGTTCTGGAATTCAATGACAAGGCGCTTGAACGCGCTGATCTGGTGCTGAAATACGCAGCACAGGATCTATCAGAGGATGTGACCAAGCCGATCTATGAAGGCGGCCGCATGCGGGTGGATACCGGGTTTCTCCGGGCGTCCTTCCGGGCCACGCTGGATGTTCCGATCCTGACCGCCATCGAAAAGCCGGATGGGGAATACTTCGCCTTCGATAGCGCCGCCATTGGCCTGACGATCAACCGCATGACCATGGGGCAAACGCTTTATCTGACGTTCACTGCCAACTATGCGCGCCACAGGGAGTACGGCGCCAGAGGACAGGCGCCTGATGCCTTTGTGCGCACATACACGGCCGACTGGCAGGGGTACGTCAATCGCGCTGCGGAGCGGGTGAAGAAGTTGGATCGCTAGCGGTCTGGCCGTCTTTAGTCATCTCGAAGCCAAGGATCATATAGGCCAGCGTCATCCGCGCTGTCTGCAATGCCGTGTCGGCTGACGTCGATGCGCCTCGCTCCACACCAAGAACATCATGCGCGGCTCTCAGGCGCCGCAGGGTTTCAGCACTATCCAGAGGGTCAGCCATGGCAACCGATCACGAGGAATCGGTGAGAGCGGCTTTGTTCGGTCATCTCACGGCCCTGACTACGACACCGGCCACAGAGATCGCGTGGCCAAATATCAGCTTCGACCCGGCCACTTACCCATATCTTCGGGTGAATGTCATCCCGACACGGCCCGGAATGATGACCGAGGACGGCACACGCAAGCCGCACCGGGGCATCCTTCAGGTCGATGTCGTGACCAAGAGGGGCGGTGGCTATCCGTCCAGCCTGGTCGATCAGCTCTGCCAGCATTTCCGGCAGGGCGTCCAAATCTTCGGCTCAGATGGGCGGTTCGTCCACATCACCGAGCCGCCATACCCCACGGCCCCGTTCGACGACGAGACCGAGACCATCGTGCCGGTGCAAGTCCGGTACACCTCCTCCTCAACTGTCAGCTCATCGTAAAGGAGACATTCCATGTCTGACGGACGCACCAACATTGCTTCGAAGCTGTATATCTGCGCGACACCGCAGGACGGCAACCTCACCAAGACCGAGTATGAGGCCCTGACCTGGGTTCTGATCACGGGCGTTGGCACCTGCGGTGAATTCGGCACCGACGAGAACATCAGCGAGTACCAGCTGGAAGACGGCAACACGCTGAAGGCCAAGGGCTTCATGAACATGAAGAACGTCGATGTCGAGTTCGTGCCCGACTATGATGATGCTGGCCAGGATGCCCTCCGCGCCGCTGGCGACACCTACACCTCCTATGCCTTCAAGCGTGAGAAGAACGACAAGCCGGATGCTGGCGGCACCAACTCGATCTTCTACGCCATCGGCAAGGTCAAGAAGGTCACGCCTGTGGACGGCACCGGCGATGACTTCATCCGCCACATGACGACGATTGCGCAGGAATATGCGCCTGTGTTCGTCGAGCCGGCAGCCGGCGCATAAGGGACAGGTCATGGATATTTCAGGCATTGATCCGCACACTTCGACTCTGCACCTCAAGCTGCCGGGCTCGTCCGAAAAGATCGGGCTCGCGCTTGAGCTGCAGAGCCTCACCAGCGACGCCTGCCAGAAAGTGGTCGAAGAAAACCAGGCCGCCTATGCCGAGGCGCGTGAAAAGCATGGCGAAATCCCCAAGGAAACCTACGAGGAAGGCGGTCTGAAGCTTTACGCCGCCACCATTGTCGGATGGACATGGGAGAAGGATGCCAGCTGGGGCGGTGAGCAGCTGAAATTCACCAAGGCCAACGTCATGAAGGTTCTGAGCAAGGACTTCATCCTGCGCCAGGTCACTGAAGCGGCGAATGAGCAAAAGCGTTTTTTCGCCAAGTATGCGAAGGGCTCGTAAGGCACCTTCGCAACCGGGTCCGGTATCACACCCCCGGATATGACGGTAAGACACGCGCGACCATCCACCGCGAATTCAGCCAGCCGGTTCCGCATGTGGCCAAGCCGAAAGGCGGCGATCACTTGCTGAGCTGGTTCTATCAGCTGAGCGACACGAGGTCCTATTCGGACGGGGTGCCCCAGCCGATCACATTCACCGAAATCGAGGCTTGGTCGCGGCTATCGCGGACACGCCTCAAACCTCACCACATCGAAGCACTGACGATGCTGGACGCCGCCTATCGCTCGGAAATGGGCGAGGCCATCACCTATTCGAACGAACGACGCAGACGGGAGCAGGGCAGGAAATGACCGATATCGCCACGCTCGGAATTGCTGTTACCTCGGATGCCAAAGGTGCGGCGGCGGACCTGGACAAGCTTGCAGGATCCGCTGGTGCCGCCGAGGGCGCGACCGAAAGCCTTGCGGAGTCGGCAGGCCGCGCTGCCGCGGCTGAAGGCAACCTTGGCAGCAAGGCCAGCATGGCTTCCTCGGCAGTCAATGCGAACACGACTGCGGTGAAGACGAACACAGCCGCCCTGCATGCGCAGGCCGCAGCCGCACGATCCGTTGCCGGCCGTCAGCAGCAGATGATGTGGCAGTCCAACGACATCTTCATGATGCTGGCATCCGGCCAGGCTGTGCACATGATCGCCATTCAGCAGGGCTCCCAGCTGGCGCAGGTCTATGCGGGGCCGGGTGGTCTGAACAATGCGTTCAAGGACTTCACGAAGCTGATGGGCGGTGTCATCCGCACGATGCTTCGCTTTGCCGGGCCGCTCACGTTTGTCACCGTGGTCGCGGGCAGTTTTTCTGTGGCGCTGCAGCAGCTCAATCGTGAGGCTGAAGAGACAGAAAAGCTTCTGGAGGATATGCGGAACCTCAGCGAGGATAACGCTGACGCGCTGCAGGATACCGCAGAGAGCGCCCTGAAGGTGGATCTGGCCCGCATCGGTCGTGAGGCAGACAATAGCGTCACGCCTATGCGTGAGTTCAAGAACGAACTGACGGGTGTTGCTGCTGCATTGAATGACATCACGGTCGCCAACTTCATCAAGCAGACCGGCGAGATGATGAAGCAGATTCGCGACACCGAGGCGGCCATCGACAAATTGGAGCAAAAGGCGCTGAGGGAAGCGCCGAGTGTCAGCTTCGCCTACGGCTCAACGGGCGGTCTCTCAAACCCAGGCACAACGCAGCGCGGCCTCACGCCTGAAGAACAGGAGGCGCTCACCTACGCGCGAAATGAACTGGTTGGTCTTGAGCGTCGACTCAACAGCTTCGGCAACGTTCTGTCTCCAGAGCAGTCCAAGGGCATTCTCAACGCATTGACGAGGGGGGACGCGGTAGGAGCTGCTGAAAAGTTCCGTGATGCCCTCAAAGGCGTCATGGAGGACAGTAAGACAACGACCTCCGAACAGAACAAACAGGCCACCACCATGGAGCGTCTGGCCAAGCTCGCAGAGCGCCAGCATGAGGCCACGGTGAAGGCACGCGGTGATGAGATCGAACTCATCAATTACCGCCGCGATCAGGAAATCAAGGCCATCAATGACGCCGCTGCCGAAGCCATCGCGCAAGGCAACAGCCGCCATCAGGTCGAGATGCTGCGCGATCAGGCCGCGGCTGATGCCAGAATGGCCGCAGAGCGCGAGATTGCCAATTTCCGGGAGCAGGAACACGAACGCACCGTTGCTGCCCTGCAGCGCGACTTCGACCGGCTCATGCGGGATATGGAGCGCACTGTCTCGGACCGCCAGCGGGTGGCTCAGCGCGGTGCGGATTTCGACAGATCCCTACAGCCGGCCACTGATGAAAACCAGGTGGAATGGTGGCGTCAGGATGCACAAGGCGAGGCCGCAAGCATCCGGGATCGTGAGCTTGAGCTTTATCGGGGCAATCAGGAAGAGCAGCTGCGCATCAAGCAGGAATTCCTCTACCGCGAGGAAGAGATCGAGCGCATTGCTGCACAGGAGCGCACCCGCATACGCGAGCAGCAATATGCGGACTCCGCCGGTCTGGCGTCCACATTCTTCGGTGCCTTGGGTGATCTGGCATCAGCATACGGCGACGAACAGTCTGACGCGGCAAGAACACTATTTGCCATCAGTAAGGGTCTGAACCTTGCGCAGGTGACGATGAACGCCTTCACGGCCTATTCGCAGGCATGGGCGGACCCGACGCTGACGTATTATCAGAAGGTGTTCACCAGCGTGCAGGCAATGACCAGCGTGCTGACTGCATTGGCCAGTCTTCGGAACGTCCAGCTGAGCGGCGCGCGCGAAATGGGCGGCCCCGTCTATCAGGGCGGCACCTATCTCGTCGGTGAACGCGGTCCGGAACTGTTCACGCCCGGATCCTCCGGCCAGATCACCTCGAACGCCAACCTGCAGAAGGCCATGGGCGGCCCAGCCAATGATAATGGAACATCCGGCACCTTGCGCCTGATCGTGCCTGAAGGCTGGCAGGTCCAGATGGATGAGCAGGCAAGGCGGCTGGTTCAGGTTGAGAGAGCTGCAGCGGATGCGCCAGAGCGCGCAGCGGGGGCAGTGGCTCGTGACATTGCCCAAGGCGGCGGAACCGTCTCAGGCGTCATTGAGAGCAAGTATGGACTTAATCGGGCGGCAGGTGCGTAATGGTCGACAGTTCAGCGCGCCTGCAGAAATACTATGCCTCAGCACCAGCGGGCGAGATCGCGCGGGAGGGTCTGAGCCTCTTCCACTCGGCGTTCTCGCAGACCTGGCACTTCACCAACTTCCCGGAGGCGTTCAGCGCGAATGTGCGGGGCGGGAGCGTCGACTTCCTGATCCATCCATTCACATTCCGCGAACCTGACGCTTCCACCACGGGCAAGCTGGAAGTGCTGGTCGATATCTACAATTCCGGCCGGGACTTCATTGCTGAGCTTCAGGCCGCGGCTGCGGATGCGTCAAGCCGGATCGAGTTGGAGTACAATGTCTACCTGGATCCGAACACGGATGCGGAGAAGACAATCCTTTTGGATGTTCAGGCGGTTTCGCCGTCGCAGGATACGAGCAGCGCAACGCTTCGTGCGGTCGGCGCCAATGTCCTGAACAGCCCGTATCCGCGCACCTATTACCGCACCTCCAAGTTTCCGGGGCTGAGGCGATGACTTCCGATGACGTGATCAACGCCATGCTGGCGACTGAGTACGAGCGGGGTGCGCGCGGACCTGATGCCTGGGATTGCTGGGGACTTGTCTGCGAGGTCTGCCGACTTATGAACTGGCCTGCCCCGTACGACCCGCTGGCGCATTCAGACGATCCACGCGGCTTGCTGACCATCTTCCGTCAGCATGTCCTGGCTGAGGACTGGAAGCTGACTGACTGTCAGGATGGAGCTGTCGCTTTCTTCGGCAAGTTCGCTGCTGCCCGCCATGCTGGCATCGTCATCAATGGCGGCGTTCTCCACACGCGGGAGGATACTGGCCCGCAATGGCTGGCGCCAGAGGATCTGGACGAACACAAGATCGAGTACGCACTATGGGCACGGTAACGATCCTGCACAGCCTGACCGACCCGGATGCGCGTGAAGTCATCGAATGGGATGGCCCCTATATCGACTTTCTTGAGCGCCGCTTTCCGGAAGGGTTCAACCAGCCGCACCGCACGGTCGACATGACCAATGGTGGCGAGGTCTGGGGCGAGGCCGCGCTTGAGCCAGTGGGAGAGCGCAACCTGACGCTGGCCTTCGCACCCGGCGGTATTGATCCTATCACGGCTGCAATCATTGTTGTCGCGTCGGTTGCTATCTCTCTCGCGGTCACGTTCCTGCTGACACCGAAAGCGCCGGCAACGGTGGACGGAAACAGCGCAGGCAGCGCTTACAGCGTAAGTGCGCAGGCCAACCAGGCGCGGCTGGGGGCACCGGTTCCGGAGCAGTTTGGTCAATGGGAGCGCACGCCCGAATATGCTTCCCAGAGCTACCGCGTTTATGCGGGCAACGAGGAAATCCGATATTTTCTGCTGTGCCTCGGCGCGGGTAAGCATCAGGTCGATTCTGTTAAAATCGGCGAGACCCCAATAACGGACTTGCCGAGCGGGATTGTTTCTTACTCTGTCTACAATCCGGAGGATCACGACTCCGAGCTTGGAAACATAAATAGTGACTTTGGCATTCACGAAAACGTGGAAACCAGTGGCGAAGTCGACCAGCAAGAACTGGAGCCGGGTGGATCCTCAGTCTACTCCGATACGGTTGACGGCTCTACCACGTCAGGCACGAAAACCATCGTGTTCAACTCGCCCATTGCTGACTCCGCCATCAGGGCGGGAGATGTCCTGACAATCTCTGCGCCACCAGCACTTGCCGGAACGAAAACGGTTTCATCTGCGACAGAGTACAGTATCACCGTGACCACCAACTTCGGCGCGAGCGTCACTGATGAGGCAATATCATTCAGTGTCAAGCGCAGCACGATTACCAGCACGGGGCCGTTCGTGACGAACAAGGCCGGGTCACAAACGACCCGCATTGAGCTGGATGTTGAGTTTCCGGGTGGACTGTATAAGCAAAAGGATGATGGCTCGTTCCAGAACCTCACAGTTGCCGTAACCGCGACCGTTCAGGAAATTGATGACAGCGGCAATGATGTAGGCTCTCCGACTGGCCACACGTTCAATGTGACAGAGGCCACAAACGAACCGCAGCGGCGCACATTTTCCATCACCAAGCCTGCGGGAAGGTACAGCGTATCTCTTGCCAGGACCGACTCTCAGGATTTGAAGGCGAGAGATTCACACCGGACAATATGGACGGGTTTGAAGGCGTTCCTTCAGTACGACAACAGTTCGCCCCGATATGGCGATGTCACGCTCATGGCGATGAAAATCACTGGGGCGCAGGGGATATCCAGCTCGTCACAGAGCCGTATCTTCGTGAAGAGTACCCGCATCATCAACCAGCTGGGCACCAGCACGCCAGTGGCCGGCGGGAACCTCGCTGATGTAATGAGCCACATCTATGTGAACCAGGTTGGCCGGCCCGCGAGCGAGCTGGACAATACGGCATTCTCGGCGTTCAGGTCCGCGCAGGCATCTCGATCCGGGTTCAATGGCGTCTTCGATAGCGTCGGGACCGTATGGAGCGCATTGGAGACCGTTGCCGCCCTCGGCCGGGCACGGCCATACCCGAAGGCAATGACACTCTCTCTGGTTACTGATGGTGTGAAAACCCGCAGTTCTGTCGTGGCGCCGCATAACACCCTCAGTGGTGGAGTGAAGGCGCAATATAACTGGATTGATCCGGGCGGCTTCGATGGTGTGGTCATCGAATACTTCGACCCGGCCACGTTCGAGAGAAAGACCGCGAGTTGGCCGCTGGATGAGGATGACCTCATCAACCCGAAACAGCAGAAGGCGCTCGGTCTCGCACATGACAATGAGGCCTTGTCGATGGCCAAGTACATCTGGCGCCAGATCACACAGCGGAATGTCGAGTTCAGTTGGCGGATGGAGCTGGATGGCCGCAACTTCAAGCCATATGACCGGATCGGGCTGGTGGTGCCGGAGTTCAACTGGGCTGAGGCGGCCTTTGTCACGGGTGCCAGCGGCAATGCGATCACTCTCGATCAGATTGCGCCAGCGGGTGCGCTCTCGGTCATTCTGAGGGACGAGGACGGCACAGCAAGCGATGTGCTTCCCGCTACGGGCAATGGGACCAATACAATCACCCTGGATGATCCGCCGCCGTTTACGCTCAGTCATGACGGAACACAGGTCTCTACAATCTGCGCCTTTGCGCTGACAGCGGACTTCACGGTTCAGGATGTCACGGTCATGAAGGTCAGTCCGGCGAAAACATCCACCGCGATCGATGCGGTGAACTATGATGCAACCCTGTTCGATGGACTAGTCTGATGGCGAATGCATTCACATGGCCGGTTGCGCTTCCGGTGCCGACGCTTGCCTCAGCGGGCGGCGACATTGATTTCGGCTATCAGAATAGCGCCATGCAGAACGGCGTCCTGAGACAGCGCCAGACGTATGCGAACCTGCCCTATAGCCGGAGTGTTGAATTGCCGCTGACCACGCTGGAGGCATCGCGGCTGATCGCGTTCCTGAGATCCCTTCAGGGCGCCAGCTTCGACATGCCGCTGAGTGTGCCGGGCGACCCGGAGAATGCAAGGCCGACGGTCTCGGCGCGGTTCATGGGGAATCTGCAGCCGAAGGCGACTGACGGCCGCACGGGGCTCTACAGCTTCGATGTGTACGTCGAGGCGCTTCCTGACAGCCCGCCCGATGAGTATTTCGACTATTTCGACGCCCTCGGCGATGACCTGAATCCATACTGGCAGGCGCTTGAGAACTTCGTGAACAACTGGGGCGCATAGCCCGAACCATCCCCCAATCAGAATTAGGAGAAGCCGATGGCTGACCTGAGTGGATTCACTCCGGCGCAGAAAGTTGCGCGCGGTGAACTGAACGAGCAAGCTCGCGAAGACTGGGTAAACAATCCCTCCGGCACGGTGACGACGCCGGGTGGAACAGTGCTGAAAACCGTTGGCCAGGTTGTTACCGATGCAGAGGCTGTTATCGCTGCTGGAGTATCCGATCTGCGGGTGGTTGTTGCGCCCAGCTATGCTGTTGCTCAAGCACTCACAAGCCTTGAAGATGGCCGTGTCGTGCACATTAGCGGCGGGACTTCTGTCGGTGATGGTAGGGAAGGCAAGTTCATCTATCACGCCGGGGACTTTACGGCCAAGGTCACATCGGACCCGCTCGGCGGCATTTACCTCCCGTTGAGTGAAGACAGTGACGGCTCTGAGGGGTGCCTGGTCCGTCAAGGTGGTTGGAAGGTTTCGGGCGCAGATGCGCGCTGGTGGGGCGTGCTGGCTGATTTCGTTTACAATCCCGCCACGTTCACCGGAGACGGCACCGACAACCAGCCCATGATTGCGGCGGCGCTGGCGACGACGGGAGTCACGAAAGTGATTCTTCCGGCGGGTCATGTGATGGTCGACGACAAGACGAGCGTTGCGCAATTCAAGGTGCTCGAAGGGCAGACGGAAGCCTCGACCGTCATATGGGTGAAAGATACGTTCAACCTGTCCGCCACGGCCATCTTTGACACTGGCTCTGGCCTTGCGGCGGGCGGGCAGATCCGGAACCTGGAAATCAACCATTGCCAGCCGGACAGCGCCACACGCGGCGACCTGGTTGCCTATCCTCCGGCGATAGACGTCACGGCGGCGTTCTCTGTGATCGAGGACGTGACGATCAAGCGCGCGATCAAGGGCGTGGTGTCTTCGACCAATGCCGGCGGCACGCAAATCCGGTGCTTGAAAGGGTCGGCATTCAACGGGCTGCTGGACATTGACGGCTGGGAGCATTCCGGGTTCTTCGAGGATATCGACTCCGGCGTGTATGACATGACGGCAAACATGATCGCGCATCGAAATGACGGCACCTATTACGATGTCACGCTCGGGCGTATCGATGATATGAAATGGAAGGGCGGCATCGTGTTCCGCCATCCGAAGGCGCTTCGGCTGAAATCCAACGCAACGTTTGGCGAAATCAACGCCCTGAACCTCGATGATTATGGCGGGCTGTATGTCGAGGGCGGCCGGTTCAAGATCAATGGCAGCATGACCCTCGGCCAGACCGACGGCATCTGGGGCTCAATCTCCGGCGGCTCGATCGATCTGGCAATGAAGATGTCGCAATCCGTCCTGAATACGGACAGCCTGCTACAAATCAGCGGCTCGGCCGAAGTGGATCTCTCTGGGACCGAGTTGAATGCGGAGACGGCGGCGGATGTCCACCTGGTCGAAGTCACGAGCGGCGCGCCGGTCATCAATGATGCGGGCCTCAGAATCAAGCGCAGCCCGACAACGGCCTACACCAAAGAGTTCCTGAAACTGGCAGGCGCCACGGGTTCCCTGACCGGAATTCACATGATGTCGCGGAAGACGAGCGGGTCAGGTACGGTCCTGACATCGACGGCTGATGCGCGGCATATCCACTTGGCCGGCAACTATGCGAACGGCTGGACAGAAGGGCAGTTGAACGGGTGGCGGTCATGGACGCCGACAATCTCGGCAACATCAGGCACGCTCAACTCGACCTCGCTCAACACGGCGCAGTATCGCGTGATCGACGGCATGGCTGAAGGCAAGCTGAACTTTCGTATGGACGACAAGGGGACTGCTGCGGCAGACGCGCAGCTGCTGGCGACTCTCCCGCTCGCGGCGGCGAGCGGCACCGGCAACGAGTCTCACATTTCCGGCCGGGAAATGGCCAGCCCAGGCGCAAACCTCAGTGGCCGCATCGAGGCCGGCGGCTCGAACCTGTCGATCGCATGGGCCGACGGCACGGCGCAGATCATCACGACGGTTTCCGACCCATCGGCCCTGAATGTGATCACAGATGCCTATCGCTATGATGTGTCGTTCCGTTACCGCGTGGCTGCCTAGCATCGAGGTGTGATTTCAGGCTGCGGGTCGTATCTGGCGGCCTAGACCCGCCAGCAGTGAATGATGTGGCGTGACACTTCTGCATGCTCTGGGTGAAATGGCGTTTTTTCACTCTCGAACCGTGTGAAGCCGAACTCGCGCATCATGTCCTCGACGCAGCGCACGGTCGGCGTCCAGAAATTCGAGCCGTCGCCGTTGAGCGTGTCCAGCGTCCAGTAGCGGGCAATGGGATCGTCGCCGGGAATGGTCTGGGTTTCGATGATGACGCAATCGCGGGCGAGGGCCTGGGCCTTCTCCAGGATCGAGAGCATGTCGCGGACATGGTAGATCACGCCGGCCAGCAGAACGATGTCGTAAGTGCCGTGCTTTGCCGGGTCGAGATCCGGGATGTCGCATTCGATGGCAGCCACCTTGGAGCCGGTCAGGTCCCGGACATAACGGAAAACCTCATCTGTCCCCCAGCCCGGACCGGACCAGCAAAACCAGTCGCATGCGGTGGCGGTGGCGCCCCTGCGCTCTGCCTCGAAGGACATCCAGCCATCCCATGCGCCAATGTCGATCAGCGACTTCCCGGAAATGCCGTGCCGAAAGTACACGTCGGCCTCGGCCTTCAGATGCTCAATGGGCTTTGGCCCTGTAACGGGTGGGTGACCGTCGAACTCGAATGAATGGAATGGCCGTAGATCGGGTGAGCATAAGGTCATCAGACGATCCCCGCGAGCAAAGTGGAGGTGGAAATCAAATTAACGCGAAAATTTAACGCCACACAATAGAACAGCACCAAAATTTTCCGCCCGCCACGCTCAATGCGTGGCTTTTTTATGCCTGACACACAAAGGAGACCCCCAATGTCAGACGACAAGACGAACAAGGATGTGCTGGTGAATTTGGCACTCGAAGGCATGATGCCTTTGATGATCCAGAAGCTGCGCAACAGCGACCAGTATGGCGACATCATCAAGGCTATCGGTGAGGCCCGTGTGCTGGCGAAGGAAACGCGCCAGAAAGCACGTGAGCGCATTCAGGAAATCACCACTGAAACGCTGAACCGCATCGAAGAGGTGGATGGCCTGATCGATGCCAAGCTGGCGGAACTTGAGACGCTGGCGGCTGACTTCATGACCGAGCACGGTCTGACCAGCGTACTGGAGGATATCCGGGCCGCTGAGCCTTCGCCAGCGATCGAGGCACCGGCCCCTACGGACAGCACGGTCTAGGGCCATGCTGTTCATGCCAACGCAGGTGCGGCCCGTATCTCCCGAGGTGCGGGCCGGGCTTGTGCTTTCCTGGAGCGATGTGCGCAAGACCGGCGCGACCCGTCAGGGCAGGCCGGAATACGAAATCAAGCGGAAACTATGGTTCCGGGGTTTCGAGGTGCCGGCGGGGTTCGTCTTTGACGTTCACTCGCTGCCAAGGTTGCTGCGGGCATGGCAACCAAGGAATCCGGCATGGTGGGGGCCAGCGGCCCTGCATGATTGGGCGCTCGAAAGCGGCCTGATCTCGATCAAGGAAGCCAACCAGCTCTATCGCTGTGCCATGGAGGATCTGGGTGTTCGGTGGCTTCACCGGACGGTGGCTTTCACTGGCGTGGAATTCGCCCGGTACTGCTTCCCGGATCGCATCACTTGCATTGACCCGGACAACGCCCCGCTGGTCGAGGCCGCGTCTGGCCGGGAAATGGTGTTCAAGGAAGATATGCCCGGCATCCGCAAGGCGGTGTTCATGGCCGCCAAGGCCGCCGCCCGTGGATACCTCGCTACGAAAGGAGTGCCGTTGCCATGACCATCGCGCTCTATTCCGAGAACTTCCTGATGTCTTTCGCAGAGACCTCGACGCATGAGGGCGGCTGGTCAAACCACAAAGACGATCCGGGCGGCATGACCTTCATGGGCATGACCCGCAAGGCATACGCTGCATGGAGGGGCGTTCCAGCTTCCTCGATCACTGAACAGGACATGCGGAACATTCCGCTGGCTGAGTGCCAACGGTTCTATCACGAAAACTACTGGCTTCCGTGTGGCGGGGATGACCTGCCGGGCGGGCTCGATTTCGTGATCTGGGATATCGGCGTCAACAGCGGGCCTAAGCGCGCGGTGAAGATGCTGCAAAAGGCCATCAACAAGCTGGGCCGGATCAAGGTTCGGGTGGATGGCGTGATCGGCCCGAAAACCATCAGTGCCGCGGGCTATGCAAACGTCTTCGACCTGATCGATGAAGTCGGCAACACGCGGCTCTGGTTCTATCTCAGCCTGTCCACGTTCAAGACCTTTGGCGGGGGCTGGATGAAGCGCCTCGTGAAAGTAACCAGTTTCGGCACAGCCATGGCGCTGGGCCGAGCACAGGCGGTGATCATGTCCCGCCAGACCTATCGAGGCGGCGTGTAGTGAAGCCCCTCTGTAGGGCCGCCATCGCCGTGGCCCTGCTTCTTACCCCCATCCTCATTCTGACGGTGTGGTTCGGCCTTGTAATGGCTGAGCACGCTGTCTGGCGTTACGGCGCCGACTGACAGTCAATGAAAGGACTGAACCCATGAAATATGTCAAACCCCTGATGATTGCCATTGCGGCGATCTTCTCATTCTCCGCGCTGGCCGCCTGTGCCAGCTTCGATGGCCTGACCGCTGTTCAGGAACGCGAGGCCACGCCCCGCGCCACGGCCCTGATGATGCAGGCCGATATCGAGCCTGCTGTGAAAGGCATGGCCGACGCCTGCGAGGCGGGCCTTCTGGACGAGGACACCACGACTCTGATCGTCAAATATGCCGATCCGATCCGCTCGGCCATTGGCGCCTATGCGGCCAGTGCGCGCCCGTGCATAGTCGTGGACGGCAAGCTGATCACGGATCCCGGTGCAGATGGCCTCTGCTATCGCGGTTCGGTGCAAAAGGCGTCCTCCGCGGTTCCGACTGTCCTGAAAGAAGTCGGCCTTGCGGTAGGCGGTGACATCGGCCGGAAGGCATTCCTTGCCGGCGTGCTTGCCACCAGCTTTGTCAGCCGCGGCGATACCACCTCAGTTGATGGCTTCGATACCGAGACCGTCGACTATTCTCTGAAGGCGTTCGACGATACCTGGGAAGGTGTCCAGAAGGATGCAGATCGCCTGCAGGACTGCGCGGCCTCTCAGTAGGTTCGCAGCGGGGTGCGGCCGGGCGAAGGCTTGGGGGCTTGATCGCCTGGCCGCACTCATTTCTCACACTTGCATGGGGTGACACATGCCACCTTACAAATTCGCAGTTTACGGCTCCGAGGTGTTTCTCGGAATTATCGCGGGCGCGGGAAGTGCGGCCGCGAGCGCTGCTGGCGGGCATACATTCAACAGCCTGATCATTGCCGCCGCGTGCGCGGGCTCTGCCTCTGCCATCGCCTTCAATGCGTTCAACAGCGCGGAGAAGGAAGTCGACACGATTGTGCGCCGGGTGACGAAATCGTTCATCCTCTTCCTGATCGGTGTCTGCTTCGGCCTATTCATGAACACGTCCATTGCCGGCATCCTTCCCGGCGTTGACCTGATCGGCGGCACCTATCTGGGCGGGCTGACGGGATATGGCCTTGTCGCCATATTGCTGAGTTCGAGAATGCGTGAGGGTATTTCCGACACCATCTTTGCCGTCCTGCGTTTAGTCACAAAGGACAAGGACAAATGACGGTCGCCGATCTGATCAATGCACACGAAAGCCCCATCATTGTGCTGGCTTGCATCGCGCAGGTGATGTTCGCCTTCTTCGTACTGGTGGCCACCGCCGAACAGCCGGTGATGACGCCAAGCCTTCCATGGGTGAAGTGCAGCCATTCGCTGACACAGAACATCCTGCGCTTCCTGATCTGCCTCGGGTGGATCGGGGTCATCTTCGGGGCCACGCTCTCGGCCAGCGGCATCCTCATGGATCTGACAGGCCAGTCATCCCATATCGTCAGCCAGGCACAGAATGATTTCGGCGTTCTGATTTCCCGAATGTCCGGCGCGGTGATTATCCCGCATGCGGCCTATGTGTCGTGGCGGTTCGTGGTTCTTTGGGTCCAGTGCGAGCGGGAGAAACGGGGGAAGGGCTGAGTATCGCCCCAGCTTGGCCGCTGGCGAGCGGTTTTCACTTTTCCGCGCCATGACAAGGAAACCGAACAAAGCGCGCTGGTGACCCCTTAAAATCGATTAATGCGACCCCCTGGCCGAAAGGCTGGGGGGTTTTTTGCGTTTCCGGGCATAAAAAAAGCCCCCGCACCAGATGGCAACGGGGGCAAGTTCACGCTTAAGCTCTCAATGGGAAGACGTTATCGTCTGGCTCATCCAGATCCGCGAGCTTGCGCTCGAAGTCTGCGATGGCCTTCTTGTCCCGCAACTTCTGTTGCCGCTTCTGGGCGCGGCGCTGTGGTTTGGTCAGGCCCTTCGTGGAAGGGGTGGCCAGTGCATAGAGCCCGCCGATCTTCACCAGCTCGAACAAGGCGAGCAGGATGTAGATGATGCCTTCAGGAGGGGGAGCGGACTTCAGAGCCTCAAGGGCCTTTTGGTCTGCCGTCTTCTGGCGGCTCTCGTAACGCGCGAGGTTCAGTTCCGAGTCATCGGCCACGAAGATGGCCTTGTACTCGTCAGCGACCTCCTGAGCCGCATCAGCGCGGGCCTGAAGGGCGGTGTGGTTGGCGTCGGCCTCAAGGAACAGCGTGCTGAATGCCTTGTGACCGCTGAGAACGCATCCCGTGATGGCGAGTGCCAGGATGATGCTGGAAAGGCGGGCCTTCCAGAATCGGTTGTTCTCGTAATCCGCAACGATGTGCCGAAGCGACAGCGCTGCGATGACCTCGCCGGATGCAATCACTGTCCCGAACACGATGCTGGTGAGCAGCGCCGGGAACATCTGTGACGCGCCGTAGACGTTAAGAGTGGCGGACCCGAAGGCCGCAACGATGATGGCAATTGCCGTGACCTTGCGGCCCTCGAAGTCTTGTAGAAAGCGTGAGGAGTTTGTAGATTGTGACATGGTGCTTCTCCAAAAGCAGCGCCTCTCGGCGCGGTGTCTGGCAGTGTGCGCTGCCAGCGCCCCACCGGGGCGAAACAAGGCGCGTAACGCCCTCTTTGGCTCCGGGTGTCTTCATCATTGTCAAACAGCGCATCGGGATTTTCGCTCAGCGCCTTCCGGCAATCCCTGCTGACGTAGTGACACATAGTTTATTTGTAGTGACATGTCAATGGGAATGTATTGACATATTTTTCTCGCGTCACTACGTTTACCGCATGGCAAGAAATGACATTCCCAAATCATTCCGGTTCCAGCCCGAAGAACTCGAACTGCTCGAACGTCTGGCTGGTGAGTACGGCAGCGCAAAAGCGGCTGTGATGGCTGGCCTGCGCGAATTGGAGGGGAAGAAAGAGCCTTCCACCGCCGAACTTTTCAAGATGCTGAAGGCGCGCCTGAAATAGCGCGATCTGTAGTAACTATCGAAGGAGTAGCCGGATGCCTTGGTCTCCAATCGCCGACGCACCAAGAGATGGAACCCTGATAGATGTCTGGTTCAATGGGCCACGGCATAAGGATGGCGGAGGGCGAGTGCCTGATTGCTGGTATGATCCAGACGGAAATCTTATGTATGATTATGGCAGAGACGGGCCGGGAAAGGCCGGAATCTACGTTGATGATGAGCCAACCCATTTCATGCTTCCGCCGGAAGGGCCAGAAATACCGCAACCTGTAATCAGGACGAGCGATCCGGCCGCATGAATGATCTGGGAATTGTTCAGGCGGGCAGGGGTGGTGAACGGGCCTGTCAGGAACGATCCGGCAACAGCTTGGAAAAAACGCTGGAAAAAATGCGGTTGCTCAGGGCGGGCCGGAAACCGCTGAACCTGTAATAATTGCTGGTGGAGCGGGTGAAGGGAATCGAACCCTCGTCGTCAGCTTGGGAAGCTGCTGCTCTACCATTGAGCTACACCCGCGACCGCACACGTATCTGAGCCGGAAACGGCCGCCGCGCAAGAGGGCGCAGCGGCGATTTAAACCGGGCCCTAGTCGAGTGTCACCACCACGACGGAGCGCGCCGGAATGGAGAGGACGAGATCGTCCGCGGTGCCGTCCACGATATAGGGGGCCGGCTGAACCCGGTCCGGCGCGTCGAACGTGTTATGGGAATCCATCTCCTCTCCCTGCAGGATGCGGCCGGTGGCCTTGCTGGCACCGAAAGCGCTCGTATCGACCAGATGGTCGTCATGGGCAGATGCATTCACCAAGGCCAGCACGATGCGGCCGTCCTCCGTCCGCGCGGCGCTGGCGCTGATGGCCGGCACCGTAACATCCCCAAACACATAGTCCGGTGACTGAAGATTCATTTCAAGCGCT